>JAFXDY010000154.1 GCA_017521105.1 Treponema sp. | reverse complement strand
TTCTTGTTTCAGATTACGCTATAATTAGCAGTTATAGCAAACTTCGTTTGCTTTGCATTATAGGAAATTATTATTTAGTGCGCTCACGCGCACGATGCATCAGAGAAGTATTTAATTGTGATGTACCTGTGTAAGAACAAAAACGCGAGCTGGCGCAGCGTTTTTGTTCGTTGTTCAATCGAAAGAACAATACAGGTGGTCAAGGGACACTTCGTTCAGGCCCTTGACTCACCTTTGTTCCAGTTTTACTTAAATTGTAAAACTGGAATCAAATATTTCACTGTTAAATAAAATAGCGCCCAATTTCTTGGGCGCCACTTTATACTTCAGTTAAAATCTTAGCAGTTTTCGCTGAAATATTTGATAGTTCTAACCATCTGTGATGTGTATGAGTTTTCGTTGTCATACCAAGAAACAACTTGTACTTGATATGTGTCATCGTCGATTTTAGAAACCATTGTTTGTGTAGCATCAAAGAGTGAACCAAATTTCATACCGATGATGTCAGAAGAAACGATTTCTTCTTCACAGTATCCGTAAGATTCTGTTGCAGCAGCTTTCATTGCAGCATTGATTCCTTCTTTTGTTACGTCTTTACCTTTAACTACAGCAACTAAGATTGTTGTTGAACCTGTAGGTGTTGGAACACGTTGAGCAGAACCAATTAATTTTCCGTTCAATTCAGGAATTACTAAACCAATAGCTTTAGCAGCACCTGTTGAGTTTGGAACGATGTTAGCAGCACCAGCACGAGCACGGCGAAGATCACCTTTTCTCTGTGGACCGTCAAGAATCATTTGGTCACCTGTGTAAGCGTGAATTGTAGACATAATTCCTGATTGGATTGCAGCATAGTCATTCAAAGCTTTAGCCATTGGAGCTAAACAGTTTGTTGTACAAGAAGCTGCAGAAATGATATTGTCATTTTTTGTTAATGTTTTGTGGTTTACATTGTAAACGATTGTTGGTAAGTCGTTTCCAGCTGGAGCTGAAATAACTACTTTACGAGCACCTGCATTGATGTGTGCTTGTGATTTTTCTTTTGATACATAGAAACCTGTACATTCAAGTACAACGTCTACTTTCAATGCACCCCAAGGACAGTTGTTTGCATCTGCTTCTTTGTAGATTTTGATTTCTTTTCCATCAACGATGATAGAATCTTCTGTAGCTTCTACAGTGTGTTTTCCTTCACCAAATTTACCACAGAATCCACCTTGTGCTGTATCATATTTAAGAAGGTGTGCAAGCATTTTTGGGCTTGTTAAATCGTTGATTGCAACTACTTCATATCCGTCTGCATCAAACATTTGACGGAAAGCCAAACGACCAATACGGCCAAAACCATTAATAGCAACTTTAACTGCCATGTTTATCTCCTAAAAAAAATTAATTACAAAATTTTCATTTTGTAATTGATTTTTTTAAGTTGTTTCGCAACAAAGTGAGAAACAACAATATATAAAAAGTTTGCAACGCAAACTTCGAAAATAAAAACTGACGACATTTTAGGCAGTTTTTATTTTATCTCCAAAAAATAATTAATATTATTATCTAACTATTAAAATAATGAATTTTTAAGATTTAGTAAATACCACAAACCAATTTGTTTTCTATAGCATTTATTAGTTCGTCAGGAGTTGAAGCTCCTGCAGTAATTCCCACCGTTTCAAAATCAAAAACATCTTTTGGAAGTTCTTCTTCACATTCAATATGATAAACATTTTTACAATTATCTTTTGCAATTTGATAAAGTCTTATTGTATTTGCAGAATTTTTTCCACCAATAACAACAACAGCATCAACTTTTTTACACAATTCCACAAGAGAATCTTGTCTTTCTTTTGTTGCAGAACAAATTGTATTAAAAACTTGAATCTCTGGATTTTTTTCAATCAATATTTTTTGAATTTTTTCATATTCTTTTTTACTAAAAGTTGTCTGACTTAACAAAATTGATTTTTCACCATTTTTTATTTGAATTTTTGTAGCATCTTCTTCGTTTTTGATTAAATGAAAATCTTTTTTTGAATATCCAGCAATTCCTTTTACTTCACCATGATTACTGTCACCAGTTAAATAGATTGTTGAATGAGCATTTTTTTCTACTATTTTTTGACTACTTTTTACCCTAGGACATGTGGCATCAATAATTTTACACTTTTTTTCATTCAGATTTTCAATAACATCAGGGGAAACTCCATGAGCTCGAATTACAACAACAGATTCACTTGGAATATTTTGAATTTCATCTTCTTCAGCAATAATCAAACCTTGATTTTTTAAACTTTCCAAAACAAAATCATTATGAATCAAAGGACCAAGAGAGTATACTTTTTTTGATTGATTTTCTAAAAGGGCGTTTTTTACTAAATCAACAGCACGTCTAACACCAAAACAAAAACCCATTATTTCAGATTTAATAACTTTCATCTTTTTACCTAAAGTTATTATACAAAAAAAAACAGGATGAGAAAATCCCATCCTGTTTATATGTTTATAAATTTTGTTTATCTAAAAAATTAAGACAATTGCAATTCACCAACATTTTCACGTTTTAATGAGTGGTGAACTCCGTATTCTGCTTTCCAATTTCTACGGCTGAATGAAATGAATGCACTAGAAATGAAGATTGAAGAATACATACCACTAATCAAACCAACAATCAATGCTAATGAGAAGTCTTTAATGCTTCCTGTTGTAAATACAAACATTGAAACTACAGCAAATAATGTTGTAACTGTTGTTAAGATAGAACGTGTTAATGTATCTGTTAATGATTGATTCAAAATTTCATTAAATGATTTTACATTTGGCATCATTCTTAAGTTATAACGAATGCGGTCAAGAATAACTACAGTAGCGTTGATTGAGTAACCTACAATTGTAAGAACTGCAGCCAAAACTGTTGTAGTAAATTCCATTTGTGTCCAAACGATGAATGTAAACATAATTAAAACGTCATGAATCAAAGCAACAACTGAACCTAAAGCAAAGTCCCAGTGGAAACGAATTGCAGCATAAGCCCAAATCAAAACAATTACACAAACAAACATCAAAATTGATTTTGAAGCAATTGAGCTAGACATTCCAGCACCAATAAAGTCTGTTTTAATAATTGCAACTTGTTCTTTTCCAAATTTAGAATACAATTTTTGGTTTACAGCAGATTGTAATTCTTCTTGTGAAGATTCTTTTGTTGCTCCCATACGAATTTGGTAAGAAGCATCTGCACCAGAACCAAGTTGTTTTACATCAACACCAGCAACACCTGCCAAAGCAGCACGAACATCATCAGTTGTAATGTCTGAAGTTCCAGCTGGATAGATATATAAGTCATTTGCAGAAAGCATATTTGAAACAGCAGAATCTAAGAATAATTTTGTTGTATCAAAACTTCCATTTTTTACTGTCATTTTTACATCGCCAGATTTATTTACTTCATCTGCCAATGCTTGAACTGTTGCATATTGATTAAAATTATATGCACGAGTTTCGTTAGTTGCACCAAGACCACTAATTACTAAATCCATTTGACCATCAGACAAATCAACTGTAATTTTTGCAGGACCTTCATAAGAAAGTGTAGCAACAGGTGGAGCAACACGAATTTCTTCGATTAAACCAGGTTTAAAATCAAGACCTAAGTTTATGCCTTTTGTAAAGAATCCAACAATTCCAAAAACAATAATTACTAAACTAATGATGGCACAAGGAATAAACCCTTTATTAAAATTCTTAACTTTCATTATTTTATCCCCCAACCAATACTTACCTTTTTAGCTTTTAATACATCTGTATCAAAGTCAAAGATTAATCTAGATACGAACAACGCTGTAAATACAGAAGAAATTACACCAATTGCCAACGAAACAGCGAAACCTTGAATAGCACCTGTTCCAAGTTGTGACAAGAAGATTGCAGCGATGAATGTTGTAATATTCGAGTCCATAATTGCCCAGAATGCGTTGTCGAATCCCATAGAGATTGCAACTGGTCTACTCTTTCCAGCTCTTAATTCTTCTTTAATGCGTTCAAATACCAAAACGTTAGCGTCAACTGCCATACCAATTGTCAAAATCATACCGGCAATTGAAGAAAGTGTTACTGTCAAATTGAAAGCAGAAAGAATTGAGAACATAATGTATAAGTTCAAAATTTGAGCAACTACTGCATTAATACCAGCTGCTTTATAGAAAATAAGCATAAATACTAAGATTAAGCTAAGACCTAAAATAATAGCTTTAATTCCTTGTTCAATAGCTTCTTCACCAAGTGAAGCACCAATAACTTGTTGGCTTTCTACTTCAAGAGGAACATTTAACCAAGCTGTTTGAAGTACTTTCTTAATATTATTTGCTTCTTCCACAGTAAAGCTACCAGTTAAAGAAACGCTACCACCAGTAATTGCATCTTGAATACGAGCGTTTGATTTTACTTTGTCATCACTTACAATAGCAAGGTAATCTCCAACGTGAGCACCTGTAAATTCACCAAAAATAACTGCACCTTCTGTATCCAAATTGAAAGCAACTTGTGGTTGATTTGTAAATTCATCTGCTCTAACTTCTGCCGATTTAATATGTTTACCGTCAAGGGCAATTTCTTTTTTAACAACAAGCCAATCTACACGTTCATCAAGACCGTAAGCATCTTTTGTATAAACACCAAATACTTCGCAATCTTCTGGAATAATTGATTTATCCATTAATTCACCAGCAGCGTTGAATGTTGTAGCTGGATGTTGAGCATAGTATGCTTTAAATTTGTCTGTAGCAGCCATATCTGCAAGACGGAAGTTTAACACACCTTTACCCATAATCAATGTGTTGATTGTGTCTGCTTGTGCAGCACCAGGAATTTCAATGTAAATTCTGTCATCCCCTTGTTGACGAATTACAGGTGAAGAAAGTCCAAAGCGGTCTACGCGGCTTGAAAGATTTTCAATTGCGTTTTCCATAGCTTCTTTTTTGAAAGCTTCTACATTTTCTGCAGCTAATTCATCACCTTGTTCTGCAACAGCAGCGTCTAAGTCTGCACGAACAATAACGTTCATACCACCAGACAAGTCAAGACCAAGTTTTACAGAGTTTGTGTAGTAATTTTTAGCTTTTAAAATTTCATCACGATATTTAGCTTGAATTACATTCATAAATTCTAATTCACTTCCGTAAGCTTTTAGAACATCTGTAACTGTCATATCAGAAGGAACTTTTTCATCAAGTGCCTTATATTTTTTTGCAGCATCCTTTTCTAACCAAGCATACTGACTGTCTAATTTTGCAGTTGGATCTTTTTTAGCAATTTCTTTAATTGCTCTAACATCTTCTGCAGCTTTTACTGATGCGTAATCTTTGATATTTTCTGTTGAACCTAATGCAAGTGCTTGAACTTCTTTTGGAGTTCTTCCATACCAACAAATTGAAGGCCAAAGAAAAGCAAAACAAATTGCAAGAACAGCAATCAAGATTACCAAACGACTTCGTTTGTTCATTTCTTTACTCCGTTTTTTTATTCTTTTGATTCAGTAGTTTCTTCTACTTTATCTTCAGATTTTTTTTCTTTTTTATTTGCTTTTTCTTCTACAGATTTTGCTTTATCAGCTTCTGATTTTACTACAGAAGAAATTGCTGAACGATTGAATTCGATTTTACAGTTATCATCAACTTTTACAATTACAGTGTTTTCGTGAACTGAAGAAATTGTTCCGTGAATTCCACCGATTGTGATGATTTTGTCACCTTTTTTTAATGCATCAAGCATTTTTTGAGTTTCTTTTTGTTTTTTATTTTGTGGTCGAATAAGGAAAAAATAAAAAACAACAAAAATAAGTACAATTGGAAGGAAAGATCCAATTAAAGAACCTGTTGCAGATGCGCTTGGAGCAGCTCCTGCAGCTTGCAAAAATGGAATATAAAACATTTTGTAGCCATCCTATATTTTTTAGATAAACTGAATAAAAATTTCAGTCTGAATAGGATAACATTTTTCAGTCAATAAATCAATTATTAAAAGCTACTTTATCAACTTAGTTAAAGTTTCATTAAGCTTTTTCATAGAAGCGTCGTTAGGATTAATTGCAACAACTTGTTTTAAATAATATTGTGCTTTTCTGTAATCCTGTTTTTCAAAATAGATTTCATACAAGCGGAACAAAGATTCACTGTTTCTTGGATTTGCAATTAAACTTGAACGTAAATCGGCAAGCTTATTTTCTTCCATTTTTTGCAAGAAACTTCTTTGATAAAACAAATTACTCTTTACTTTTGAAGATGATTTTGGAATTAATTCATCAATGAATGACAGAACATCTTCTCTTTTTCCAAAATTTGAATAAGCAAGAACATAGGCTTGAATTATATTTTCATCTGAAGAATTTTTTTTGTATTTTTTTTGTGCAAAATTATATGCTTCGTTTACTTTGTTCAATTTTAAACAAATTTGAACATACTTTAAAACAATATCAGATTTTACATTTTCTTTATCTATAAGTTTTAAACAAGTTTCGTAAGCTTTTTGCCAATTTTGATGATATATTAAACCATCTAGTTGAAAATTTAACGCATCTACATTTTTTGGATCTTTTTGCAAAACAAGGCCTGCTAACTCATCCGCATATTTTCCTGCAACAGGTGCATCTGTAAGAGAAGAAATTGAAGCGGCTAACAACAACACATCTGAATTATCAGGATAAATTTGCAAAGTTTTTTCCACAGTTTCTAATGCTGCATTTGTATTTTTACTCCAATTTAATTGGGTTTTTGCACGCAAAATTAAATATTCCAAAGATTCTACATTTTGTCTTTCATACATATCCAAAAGGGAAATTGCATGAATATAGTCATTTTTTTCTATGAGGATTTTTGCACGGAACAATACAAAGCTCAAATCATTTGGAGTTTGCTGCAAAACTTTTGCAACATAAGTTTCTGCCAAATCAAAGTTCCCTGCATCAAAGGCAGAATATGCTTTTTGTTTTAAAAGTTCTATATTGTTTGAATTTTGACTATTAATTTTACTTAATACTTCCATTGATTGTGCTACAAAACCATTTGTTCTTAAAATTCTTGCATACGCCATTTGATTTTCAAAAACATTTTCTTCTATTTTGTACACTTTTTCATATTGCTTTTGGGCATTTACAAAATCATTACTTTTTTCATAAGCTACACCTAAAATATAATTAGCCAAAACAGAATTTTCATTATAAGGATATTTTTTAAGAGCTTGCTCCATTACGTTTTTGCATAATTCAATATCATTTGGAGTAACAGATTTTTTTACTACAACAAGAGCAGGAAGAATTGTTGATAAATAATCTGTATTTCCTGTACTTGTGTCAAAAAGTCCTTTTTCTACAGAAACCAAAGCTTCTGTGTATGGTGTAATTTCTGAATATTCAAATTGTTGCCAAGTAATAGGGTGCGAAGGCCAAACAATTTCCATAATTTTAGAAGCTACAGCAATTAATACTTTTTCATATTCTTTATAATTTGATTCATTTTTGTGCATTAATTCCATTGCTTTTGTAATTGAAGAAGGAGAACCATTTTCTACAAGAGAAATAATTTCTGAATCGATTTTTGAAAAATATGATTTTTTTCTATTTTTTGTTTTTGGAAGTTTTGTAGCCCCAGAAAGTTTTTCTGAATCTGAATTACCAGAAAAAGTTGTTTTTAGTTGGGAACTTGAATTGGTATCCTTTTTTGATTTTGCAAAAGAAAAGTTGCAAATAAAAAGAGAAAAAATTGAAGTAAAAAATAAAAATTTTAATAATTTTCTATTTGGCAAGTTCAAGCCTGTTTTCCTTATAAATGCACATTTAGATCTTCCTCTATATATTAATAGTCGGCAAAATCTAATCCATCTTCATCATCTTCTTCTAAAATGACTAACTCTTTATACTTTTTTTGCAAATAGAAAAAACCAATTAGCAAAACAACAAGAAGAACAATAAAAACTGGTCCAAAAGAAGAAACAACAAAAGAAATTGGTTGCTTAATGATTTTTAATGAAAACAAGAAAAACCAAATTCCCATCACAATTATTGTAAACGAAGGAATTAAATAAGCAAGCATTACTTTTTTATATTTCCAATATCCTGAAATAATTAATGATATTCCAGAAAAAAAACAAATACATGGCCACAATTGACCAAGACTATATGATACAAAATTATTAACTAAAAGAAATTGAAAAATTCCAAGTATCATAAATAAGACACTTAAAAATAATTGATAAGCTTTTTTTGTAACTTTTATAGAAACAAAAATTGCAAAAATTCCAATTAAAAATTGAATAATCGGGAAAGTCGATGTGAATAATGCACTTGGTTCATCAGGCATTCTTGCAACAAAAATAAACACAGAAATAAAGATTGCCAACGAGATGAATAAAATAAAATTTAAAATTGTACTAAAAAACTTATGCATTAATATTTCCTCTAACCTTTATAATATATCTTCAAAAATCAATCTTTACAATAATAAATCTCTATGCTAAATTCAAAATTATGAAATTACGAATTATTTTTCTTCTACTTGTACAATTATCATTCATCTTTTGTTCATGTAACAAACAAGAAAATAAAAAGCAGGAAGATTTTACTGCACATCAAGAACAATTAAAAGAGATTTTAGTTACTCAAAACTTAAATCAACAACAAAGATACACAATTATTAATCAAATGGCAAACAATCTTTTGGCAAACAAAGATTATCAAGGTGTTATTTTATTTTTAACTGATTGGGTTGAATCTCATCCTGATGATTTATACAATTCTTATTGGTTACTTATGACAGCTTTTGCATACCTTTCTACAGGAGCGGAACCTGTTGCCGAATATTACTTTGATCGCATTTTGAATAAGTGCCAAGATTTGTCTGTAAAAGGTCAATCTATTCATTTTATTTGTTTACAAAACCTAATTCAAATTAGTAAAAACCCGTCAAATAGAACAAAATATTTTAACGCTTTAATCAACCGTTTTCCTCAAAATATTAACACTACAGAAATTTATTTACGACTTGCAATGGAATACGAAAAAGACAATCAATGGGATATGGCTTTAAAAACATATTTTCTTTTTCTTGAACAACCTGACGCTGTTACAATTCAAATTCCTGGGGAACCAGATGCATACAAAAAAGCTCGTCACCTTGTAGATTTTAACAATTCTTCTAAAGACTGGACTTTTGAAAGTCTTCCTGCTTTGGAAAAAGCCGTTAAACGTGCTATTAGAAATTACGATTGGAGATCTTTAGACAAATACAAGGCAAAAGTAAACTTTTTCTCTATGTCTTGGAAACAGGATGAAATGGACGCAAACTCTCAGGAAGTATTCTCTATGCGTGCATGGATGAGAGGAAACAGAATTAGATTTAGTGAAGAACTTGACGAAACTTCAAACTCTAACGAGGCATATTTAAGAACTTGGGGATGGAGTACATACGTTCCTGTTTGGTATTTGTACTTTAGAAAAATAAATTTCCCTCTTGACCCAGATATTCACGGAACTTGGGAATGGGCTGGAATTTACATGGGTAATAAAATTTAAGGATTTTATCTTTGAAAAAAACTCTAATTTTATTATTTGCAATATCTTCTTTTATATTACCAATTTACTCTGAAGAAAATGTTTTACAAAACACAGAAATAACTGATGCACAAAACTCTTTAGAAAATGAGGAACAAAATATTACAGAAACTGTTCCTAAAATAGAAGAACAAAATATTATCAAAAACGAAGAAAACATTACTCAAACAAATTCTGACGATGCAAAAATAGAAACATTAGAGGATTTAGCAAATTTTTCTGAATTATCAGATACAGAAAATCAAAAAACAGAAGATCCAACTCCAATTTATAAAAACCTTCCCTATGCAGGAATGGATCATCCAGAAGTTGAAAGATTTAGAAAACAATATCTTTCTCCTAAGTGGTTGGGACTTTTATATAATTGTCTTGAAAATGCCATGGAATACAGATTATTTGTAAGACAAGCAATTGCCGAAAAAGGAATGCCAGAAATATTAGAATATTTGCCAGTTGTTGAATCTAATTATAAAACAACAGCAAAATCAAAATCCGGAGCATTGGGAATGTGGCAGTTTATGGCAAACAGCGTTTACCCTTTTTTAACATTAAATGATTATGTGGACCAAAGACTAGACCCTTGGGCTTCCACAGAAGCTGCTTTAAAAAAACTAACCGACAATTACAATTATTTTAATGATTGGTTACTTGCAATTGCTGCATACAACTGTGGTGTTGGTGCAATGAACAGAGTTCTAAAAAAAGCTGAAAAAAAAGATTTTTGGTACTTGGTAGACAACAAAATGCTTCCTAAACAAACAGCTGAATATGTTCCAAAATTATTGGCAATTGCAGATTTAGCAATAAATGCTGAATATTACGAAATTGATTTACCAAATCACAACGAAGAATTTGAATTATTAGAAAATGAAAAAAATGGCCATTTTGATTACGTTACAGTTTCAAAAGCATATTCATTGAACACACTTGCAAACTCTTTAAGAATTGAATCTTCTACTTTAAAAAAATTAAATCCATCCTATCACTTAGGATTTACACATCCTTCCAAAAAAAGTGAAATTAGATTACCACTAGGCATGAAGACCGCAGCAGAAGAAGCTTTGGCAAAACAAGAACCTATTGATTTTCCTGTAAAATACAAAGTTGTTTCTGGCGATTCTTTGTGGTCAATTTCTAGAAGATACAACACCACCGTAGATGCAATTTGTGAATTAAACGGAATTCGTGAAAATGCTATCTTAAAAATTGGAAAAATTCTTTATATTCCTTCAAAATAATCCGATAAACAGAAAAAGGTGGATTACATGAATTTAGCAAAACAAAGAAAATCATTATTAATTGTTTCGTTGTTGATTTTTTATTCAGGAAGTTTATTTTGCCAAAATAAAAACACAGTTCAAAAAACTCAAACAGGCGCAATTGAATCAAAAAGTAAAGTAAACTGGGTTACAAGAGATTTTTCTTCGGAACTATCTTTAGACGCAGAAAAGGCAGATATTAACCTTCCATCTGGAAAAAAAATTGCTTCCAATAAGCTTAAATCAAAAATGCCTCAACTAATTCAGTCTCCACTACTTTCACTTTTTGCAGATTCACGTTCATCTTTGGCCGACAAAGTAATTGAAGATAAAATATCAATTAACGATGTTTTTAAATTCATTTCTGGAGGATACAAAACACCAGACACTTTTACTCACGACTTAAAAAAATTAAACACAACAAACACAAATAACATAAACGAAATTGGAAAACTTCTAGTAAAACACAATTACGCATACAAACCAGAACAACCAATTGATATTGTTTCTACAAGAGTTTTTTCGGGAATAATTATTGACGCCAGAGGAAATCTTCCCGTTCGTGGAGAATATATAAAAGAATCTACATACCCTTGCTTTTTTCCTCAAATTTGGGACGAAGAAATGAATGTCCTTTTTGAAAAAAATTCGGTAACTCCAGATTTTGTAAAAACAGATGGACTTGTAAAATATCATTATTCAAATAACCTTTCTGATTATTCAGATCGAGTAGGAATGGACCCTTTATACATTCGTGCCACAGAAGTTTTTGGAAGAAACAGAACCGACCCAATCATTAGCAGACAAGATGCGTTAAAAATTTTGGCAGAAGAAGAAAATATTGAATTATTAACTCAAGGAAAAGTTGTAATTTTATTAGACAAAGAAAACTTAATTTATGATATTGCGGTACCAGAAAGAGATGCTACTTACTATGTTCATTACAATGATGTAAAATCTTATTTTTATGAAAATAAAGTGCCTGATGTAGTTGTAAGCGACACAATCAATGGTATTTTGTTTTCTGTAAACTTAAACTTTATTCCTGATTCTCCAGAATTACTTCCTTCTGAACAACCAAGAATTAAAGCAATTGCAGAAAATCTTGAAAAAATTCTTTTAGATAACGGATACACAATTTTGGTAGAAGGTCACACAGCTGATGTTGGCAAACCAGTGGGTCAATTAAATCTTTCTATTGAACGAACAAGAACTGTAATGAATGCTTTAATTAGCCACGGTTTAGATGAATCTTTATTTACATACAAAGGATACGGTGGAACAATGCCAATTGCCACAAACGAAACTGAAGAAGGAAGAGCACAAAATCGCCGTGTAGACATCACAGCCAGACCAAAGGCTACATATATCCAAAGAGATTGGAACTAAAATAGTTTTACAACGATTGTTTTTTCTTAATTCTTTTTAATTCGTACAATGTTTTATCTGCAAGGGACAGTAATTTATCTAAGTCATAACCAACAGTTTCTGATGGATATTTTACTGCTCCCATTGTAATAGAAAGCTTAAACGGAGAATTGTTTTCTTCTGTCCATTTTTCACAATCTTTTTCAATATTGGTCTTTATTCGGTCAAAATCTTTTAAAGTAATTCCGTGACAAATAATGGCAAATTCATCACCTGCAATACGAGCAACTACATCACTTGTTCTAAAATTTTTTACAAGAATCTTTGCTTCACTAATAATTGCATTATCACCGGCATCGTGACCATAAGTATCGTTAATTTTTCTAAGACCATCCATATCACAGAAAATAACTAAACCTTCTTGCGCTACTGTTTCGGCAAAAGTCATTGTTGTCTTTCCAATATCAAAAAAGTATCTTCTATTTTTTATTCCTGTAAGTTGGTCTGTAGAAGCCATTATATCTGTTTTTATCCAACGGTCTCGCAATTTTTCTTGTTCATCAAGAACTATTTTATATGAGAAAACAGAGCCAATTAACGATGAAATAGTTCTTGTAAGAATATCATACACCGTCATATCTGTGTTTCCTTTATTAAAGACCATATATCCATATTGAACAGTTCCTTTGAATAAAGAAACACAAACCATATCCCCTTTAATAAAATAATCAAACTGCTTCGGAATAATTTCTATTTGTGGATTAAAAACAACTGCATCATCGTAAATATCTAACACATAATCAGAAGCTTTATTGTAAGCCGCCAAAACACTTGCTTTTTCTGGAAGTTCAAATGTATCAAATGGCTTTTGTTTTTCTATTGGATTATCATAAACAACAATACACAAAGAATTAACATCAAACTTTGGTAAATCTCTTATTAAGATTTTCTTTAATTGAGCTAAATTTATATTCTGACTACTTTCTGTATAAAATTTTGTTGCATCAAAAAGTTGATTTCTTTTTATAAACCATTCATATACAGAATATTTTGAAGAATCTTTATAAATTAATTCAGATTGATTGCTTAGACTTTCATCATATTTTATTCTTTCTGTAGAAGCCCGCAAAACTACACTTGCTTGTATCTTTTGAACCAAAGGAACTTTTATACCATTAATTTGATCAATTACACATTGAGCTGCTTGATAGCCTTGTTCACTAATTCTTTGACTAATTGTTGTTAATGGTAAATTTGAAAAAGATGAACGAGGCAAATCATCAAACCCAGAAACAATAACATCTTCTGGAACTTTAAGACCAATTTCTCTACAAAAATCTATACAAGCAAAAGCCATATCATCATTAAGAGAAACAATAGTATCAAAATCAAAAGAATTATTTTCTTGGTAATAATTTTTAAGTTGTTCTTTTGCAGAAGGATAATCAAATTTTCCTTTTAATACTGTAACAGAATCTTTTGCAATTCCATGTTTTTCTATTGCATCAAAAAACAAGCGAGTTCTTTCTTCTACTTCTGAAGATATAGATTTAACACCCATTAATAAGATTTTTTTGCATTTTTGATTCTGAATTAGATAATCCAATAAATCAGAAAAAGCTTTTGAACTATCAGAAATGATGGAAGGAATTCCTGGCAAAACAGTAGAAACATTTGAAATGTATGGAACATTAAAATTTTTTGCATATTCAGTAAAAAAATCGGAAGTAACATTGTGCATTTGTGTTCCGGAAGTAAAAACAATTCCGTCCACACTATTTTTACGAATTAAAGAAGTAATGGCAACATATTGGTAAGAAGTTCCGTTTCTATTATATTTTAACTCACCACAAACCAAATTGAGTAAATCAACATTATTCTCTTTACAGCATCTTGAAATTCCGTCTAATAATTCTTCGGTATATTCAGATGTTAAATAATCTACCATTACGGCGATTCTTTTTCTTTTTTCCCACATTCCACTTTTTATTATATAATCAAATTATAAATTTGTCATTAATAAAAATTAATCTTTTATTACTAACAATTTGTTCTTTTGATACTTTGGAAGATATTTTTTTACTTTTCCATTTTCAAACTGAACATCAACCACAATTTCTTCATTTTTTACAAATTGCTTTGTGATAATTCCATAACCTTCATCATCAACAAAAACTTTAGTTCCCGTTTGATAATCCAAAGCGGTTTGATAATCTTCTTCTTTAGAAAAATCTTGAGATGTAAAAGTTGCCCCACGACTTGCAAATGTCGAACTTGTAATTTGTTTGCCAAATGTGCCAAAGTTTTGTTTTTTTGTAGCAGATTTTGAATAAGAAGCAAAACCATAAGGAACTCTTCCAATAACAGAAAAGGCATCTTCTGCATCAGACAAAAACTGACTTGGCTTCATATATTGCCAAGAACCATACATTAAGCGTTTTGCCACAGAAGTAATGTAAAGTTCATCTTTTGCTCGAGTAATTCCAACATAAAACAAACGACGTTCTTCTTCTAATTCGTCACCAACTTTTCCCATTCTTGGAAAAATGCCGTCTTCAAGGCCAGTAATTACAACTTTATTATATTCCAAACCTTTTGTATTATGTAAAGTGATTAAAGTAACAGCATCGTTAGAAACTTCCCCTTCCGAAAGTTCCAAAGATCGGTCCAAATTAATTGAATCTAAAAAATCTGTAAGACCTTCTATGCTACATTCAAAAGGAACAGCACTATTTGCCAATTCCTGCAAGTTTTCTACTCTGGAAGTGCCTTCAATTTCATCGCTAGATTTGTAATATTCTTCAAGCCCCGTAATTACAGAAACTTTTTGAATAAATTCTGCAAGATTTTTTTCTGTTTTTAAACTTTCAAAAATTGAATTCATTATGGACAAAAATGATTCAACACCTTCTTTTGCTTTTTTTGTTAAATTTTGTGAATATTCTTTTGAAAATTGCAAAAGATTTTTATATTGATTTCCATCAAAAGCATTTTCTACAATTGCATCTTGAGTTTTTGGCCCAATTCCTCTAGTTGGCTTATTTACAATTCTTCTAAAAGAAATTTCATCTTGAGGATTTGCAAGTAAAGAAATATAAGCTAAAACATCTTTAATTTCTTCACGTTCATAGAATTTTAATGAACCTACTAAAACATAAGGAATTTTTCGTTTTAAAAATTCTTTTTCAAAAGTTAAGGACTGTGCATTTGTTCTGTACAAAATGGCCCAATCAGAATAATTTCCATCATTTTTTAAAGAGTTTTTTATTAAATCTGCCACATAAGTTGCTTCTTCGTTGGCATCACCAAGAAAAGCCAAAGTTGGTTTTTCCCCTTCACCCCTGTCCGAAACTAGAGTTTTTCCAAGCCGATTTTTATTTTTTTGAACAACAATACTTGCTGCATCAAGAATCTTTGAAGTTGAACGATAATTTGTTTGAAGTTTTACAATTTCTGTTCCCGGAAACTTTTCTGAAAAAGACAAAATATTTTGAACTTCTGCACCACGGAACTTATAAATTGACTGATCATCATCACCAACGACGCAAACATAATTTCCAGTGTTTCTTTCTACTCCAGAAATCTTTTGCAAAAGTTTATACTGTGCAATATTCGAGTCTTGATATTCGTCAACCATAACAACTTTAAATCTGTTATGAATGTAATTTTCAATATCTTGATATTGTTCCATAATTTGAGCAGGTTTCATAATCAAATCGCCAAAATCAACATTTCCAGTTGCCCGCAATCTTTTTTCATATTCAAAATAAATCTGATTAATATCAAATTCGGAACCTAAAAGAGTAAGGTCATCTTCTGGTGTTAAAAAATAATCTTTTGCCAAAGAGATTTGATGTGCAGCCAACTTTGCTTCTTTTGAACTTAACGAAGGAACTGCTTTTTTTAATAAAACTTCCATGTCTGAATCGTCATAAACTGTAAATGAAGGAATTAACCCAACTTCTTGGCTAAATTTTCGCAAAAACCAAGAACCAAATGAGTGAAAAGTTCTAATTACAGATGATTGTGCCCGTTCTTCCATTGCAACGGCACGTTGACGCATTTCGTTGGCAGCCTTTTTTGTAAAAGTAACAGACAAAATTGAATATGGTTCAACGTTTTTTTGATTTATTAAATACGCAATTTTTGTAGTAATTACTCTTGTTTTTCCAGAACCAGCACCAGCCAAAATTAGCAAGGGCGAACCTTCGTGAACAACAGCGGCATACTGTTCTTCATTTAAAACTGACAGTCCTTGTTGAATATCCATTTTGATTCCTATTTTTTAATATAAAATGAATTAAACTCTATTTGCGTGTTTAATTTGTTTTTCAATATACAATTTTTTATCTGCTTCAGAAAGCAAACGTTTTAAATTACTTGAAGATTGTAAATCTACACCACCAATACTTATTGATAAAATAAATGGCAATTTATGTTTTTTTGAAAATTTTGCATTAAGTGCATCAATTTGTTGCCTAACACTTTCTACCCGTTCAATGCCCATACCAACAGCAATTACCCCAAATTCATCGCCACTTAAACGCCCAACAATATCATCTTGTCTAAAAGCTTTAGTAAGAACTTCTGCCTGAACACGAATTGCTTTATCTCCCATTTCGTGTCCGTAAGTGTCATTAATTTTCTTAAGCCCATCCATATCGCAGAAGAAAACAACAACAGGAGCTCCTTTTTCCTGAGCCACATCAATAGCTCTTTGACCGCGTTCTTTAAATCCACGTCTATTAAGAATTTTTGTTAATTCGTCCGTACAAGATTGATCTTTTAAGTTTGAATTTTCAGACTTTAACTCTTCTGCAAGCAACAACTGATGTGTATATTCGTAAGTTTGCGATAAAGAATTAATTAAGATTTTTAAGTAAACATTATAATCTGAAAAATTTTTATTTTGAATTTTACAAGTTAAATATCCGTAGTTTGATTCTCCAGAAAAAATTGGATGCAATAAATAAATACCAGATGTTTCTGGCATAAATTTTTCAACAAAGACAGAATCTTTTATTTTAAAATATTCATTCTCTAAAAAATTACTAGAACCAGAATTCTTGTCGTAATACATTTTTAATTCAATTTCCTTTGGACAAGAAAACTCTTCTTCTGCATCCAAATAAATTGGTTCTTTGTAAAAACAAACTTGTATATTGTCCATGTTTGCATTATTAACGATGTGAGGTAAGTCATAATAAAACTGACGGAGGGTGTTGGCACTTTTTACAACATCCATAAAAGTAATTATGTTTAATTTATCTAGAATTATGTCTGAATATTTTATATTAGTAGCAAATTTTGAAACATCTCTATGTTCAACACCGTCTTCGTCAAAATAAATATTATCTTGTATATTTTTAGAAACACATCCACATGACTGTCTGAACATAATATTTAAATCAATTAGTTCAGTCTTTTCTACAACGTTCCCTTCTAGTATTTCGTTTACAATATCTGCAGCTTTATACCCCTGCCCATAAACATTCTGACTAATTGTAGACAATTTTGGATAAACTAATCTAGAACTAATTGTATCATCAAAACCAACAATTTTTATGTCTTTTGGAATGTTGAATCCCATATTAGAAAAATGTTCAATTGCTGCTATGGCCATGGCATCATTTGCTGCCACAACTGCATCAAATTTTACATCACTTTTTGATTTATATTTTTTTGCTAATTCTTCTTTAGCAATTTCGGCTACAAATTTTCCATCAATTTCATAATCAAAATGATAATCTAAATTACAGCGCTTTAGAGCATCAATATAAGATTCATAACGGTCCAAAGCTTCGGCAGAATTTACCGAATTTGCAGAAATAAATGCAAACTCTCTACAACCATGAACAGTTTTTAAGTGATTTACAATTTGATAATAAATTTCTTTACAGTTTACTTGTTGAACAATATTGTAACAATTGTTTAAGTTTAATTCCAATGCAACAGAAACAATTGGTTTTTTAAATCTTTTTAATTCACATTCCAATTCTTCTTTTGACATTTTTGTTAAAAACATACCAGATGGACAAATTATTGCTTCAATTTGATTTGATTCCAATAATTTTATGCTTGTCCAATATTGGTAACTAAAGTTACTTGAATTATCATATTTAAAACTTGTGGGAACAACAAAAACTCTTGCATCTTCATTTACAAAATAATCATAAATTCCTGATAAAAATTCTAAACTATACTCAATTGCAAAACTAGGAATTATTACTGCTATGTTCTTCATAAAAAAATCTCTAAAATTTTCTTTCTAAAAAAGTAAATCTAGAATCCAAATCAACACCAGAAGAAGTTAAAACTTTTGCTTTTACAACGTTTCCAACTTTAATTGCTTCTACTTGTTTTGGATCATCCAAGTCGTATCTTACAACAACACTTCCGTCCACCTCTGGAGCCTGGAACCAAGCTCTACCAATAGCCAAACCTTCTGAACAATCAGCCGATTCTTCAGCATAATTTGCGTCTATCTGAATTATTTCTTCAATAAGCACAGACAGTTCTTTTGATACATACTTTTTTAATGAACTTTCAGTAATATTTTGTTGAATTTCCTGAAAAATTTGGGCACGTTTGTTGGCCAATTTTTCAGAAACACGTTTTTTGAATTTATAGGCAGCAGTGTCTTCTTCTCTACTGTAAGTAAAACATCCTGCCCAATCTGGTTGAATAGTTTCTACAAAATTACAAGTATTTTCAAAACTCTCGTCAGTTTCACCAGGAAACCCTACTAAAAATGTAGTACGAATTACCGCATTTGGCAAATGTTTTTTTATATCTTTAACAAGATTTGTATAAATTTGTGCAGAACCAACTCTATTCATTGCTTTGATTATACTATCATCCCCAGATTGAAAGGGAATATCAAAATATGGCACAAAACATTTTGATTTTTTCATAACCGGCAAAATGTCTAAATTAAAATGGTCTGGATGAATATACAAAGGTCTTACAATAAATGATGAAAATTCTTCTTCTAGTTTTACAATTTCTTCAAAAAGCAACGCCAAATATGATTTATTTTGAGCATTTGATATTTCACAATCTTTTAATACATCGTCAGACTTTCCTGTTCCATAGGCAGCCAAATCTTGACCAATAAGATTAATTTCGTAAATATTTTTACTTAACAAAGATTTTATTTCGCAAATAATATCTTTAATTGAACGACTTCTTACTTCTCCACGAATTAATGGAATTGCACAAAAGGAACAATAATTTGAACAGCCTTCTGTAATTTTTACATAAGCTGAACCTGGAAAATTTAGAATTACAGGGCGTTCCCCAGTAGAAACAGACTCCTGTGGAAACTTTTGTGCAATTCTTTTTCCTTCAGAAACAGTATGCATAAAATCAACTATTTTAGATAAATCACCATTCCCAAAAATTCCGTCAAGTTCTGGAACAGATTCATAAAACAAATCTGCATAACGTTCTGCAAGACAACCTGTTAAAACAATTTTTGCTTTTGGATACGAAGATTTAATTTGATAAATTGCATCTATTGATTCTTTTTTTGCAGATTCTATAAAACCACAAGAATTAATTAATATAAAATCTGCTTCATCGGGATTTTCTGTATGAGTAAAACCTTTTTTTAAAAGATGGCCAATTAGTAATTCAGCATCAGTTTGATTTTTGGAACATCCGTGTTGGTCAATATAAAAGTTAGTCAAGTTCAACTACCACCAATTTATATTTTCCATCAGTATCTTTAATCCACTTGATATCTTCTACAAGAACTTTTCCAGCTTCTCCAATTTCTAAGTCAAATGTTCTTGCGTCTGCAATAATTGTAATTTTAAGAGCATTAGAGTTAGAAATCCATAAGCGAATTCCATTTTGAGGTGTTGCAGTAAATAATTCACCACGTTCAAAATATGTTTCTACAGATGCATTTCGGTCTACTCTATCACGGAACAAACAAGAACCACGGAACGAAACGTTTACAGTAAATGGATATGCCCTGTTATCTTCCAAAATAACTTTATGAGGATGTTTTGTTCCTAATTCAGAAGCAAAAGGAATGTCTTCTAAAGCTACAGAATCATAAGAAGATGCAGAAACACCATGACGTAACAAAACGCTAATTTCGGCACCACGTTTTTCATCTGTAAAAGAAATATCAGAAACATACAAAATTAAATCAGAAACATTGTCGCCATCAACGTCAATTTCTGTTTCTTCAGATAAATCTACGTAGTAAGTTCCTGATGGTGTGTTTAGTCCAAATGATGACAAAGTATCTTTTACAGACAAAACAATTTGGCCGCCATTTTCTGTTGGAATTAATAATTGGTCTCCAACGTAAACTCTATCTGAAAACTTTTTATCAGACAATTCAATTTGTTTTGCTACATTTTTGCTAGAAATTGCAACATTTTCTTCATCCAGTTTTGATTTTTTTACAAGAACCAAAACTAAAGTAACAATTGCAAAAATGGCAATAAGGGAAACTGGCAAAATAATTGTGAACACAAAAGAAGGAATCTTTTTTCTTGCAATTAAAGCTTCTGGAACAGGAGATTCTTGAATTTTTTTATTATGATAAAGTTTTAATACAAATTCAGAATCCAAATCTAAATAATTTGCATAATTGCGTAAAAAACCAGTTAAATATGCTTCCCCTGGGAATACACCACTATCTTCTGCTTCCAAAGCTAAAAGATAATCTTTTTCTATAGTAATTTCTCTAGAGATTTTTTCTACATCAAGATTTTTTTCTTCTCTTGTTTTTTTTAATAATTCACCATAACTATCCATAAAATAAAACTACTCCGTAAATAGGAAATTATTGTAATTATTTGCCGATGAAGGTGGATCATAAATAAATCTTTGCTCTGTAATATTTTGATTTAATTTATAATCGTAAAAATTTAACACAAATTCTTCATTTTTTGGAGTTACAGCAATAATTCTTCTAATTAATTTTGAAGTAGGATTTACAGCAATTTTTATATATCTAAAAGCTTCTGAGGCAGTTTTACGACTTAAAATGAATTTTACAACCATTTCGTCAGAACCTTCTTCCAAAGGTTCTGCATTCTGACCTGTTTCATAAGCAACTGTATAATATCTGCTCAAAAGCCCTAAACCTTGTCCTGTAGCAAGTGTTGCTGCATTTCCTGTTGAAGAAACTTGTTGTTGCAAAACAGCAGCAGAACCTGGCAAATAAATTACCAACATATCACCATTAAATACAATTACTTGTTCTTCTGGGTTTGTATAATCCATTCTTAATAAATCAGGATTTTTATATGATATTTTTCCAGCAGATTCTTGTTTTTCTACTTTTAATTCAAAATCTACTTCGTAATCTTTTAATGAACCATAATATTCTGAAATTGTTTTAAAATAAGCACTAGCAGTAGTAATTTCTTGTGCAAATACATTAGAAATTAATACAACAAAGATAGATAAAATTAATAAACTTCTTTTCTTCATAAGATAAAATTATATAGATAATTTATTAAAATGTCTATTTATTATGAGTTTTCTTGTTTTGTTTTTGTTCTAGTTCTTTTTTCTTTTTTTTCAGAACCTTCAGTTTTATCTTCTGATTTTTCTGAATCTGATTTAGCTTTTCTTGCCCTTGGCTTTTTTGGTTCAGTTTTTGCTTCTTCAGATTTTTCTGATTCAGATTTTTCTTGATTTTCTAAAGCCAAAACTTCTAGTTGTTTACAATGTTGTTCACCTTTTACAATGTCGTAAAATTCTTTTCCTTCCATTGTTTCAACTTCTTTAAGTCTGTTAGAAATATATTCAAGCAAATCTTTGTGTTCTGATAATGTTTTTAAAACATATTCATAACGGTCATTTATAATTCTTGAAATTTCTTCATCAATATATTTTTGAGTTTCTTCACTAAATTCACGAACTAAGCTTGGTTCTCCACCACGATTTCCTAAAACACCTTTTCCCAAAGTGATATTTTTAAATTTATCACTCATACCGTAAACTGTAATCATACGTTTTACAATTTCTGTAGCATTTGCAATGTCGTTTGAAGCACCTGTTGAAATATCACCTAAAACAATTTGTTCAGCAGCACGACCACCCAAAAGTGAGTCAATTTGATTTAACATATCAGTTTTTGTTTCAAAGAATTTTTCTTCTTGCTCACGATATTGGGTAAATCCTCCAACGCCGTGACTTCTTGGCACAACTGTAATTTTGTTTACAGGTGGGAAGTCTGGAGTAAAAGCGCCCATTAAAGCGTGACCTGTTTCGTGAACTGCAACTAAACGCATTTCTTTTTCATTTTCTTTGCGAGATTTCTTTTTAAGACCAATGCTAACTTTATCAATTGCTTCGTTAAAGTCTAACATTGTAACTTTTTTACGACCATTTCTAACTGCAAGCAAAGCGGCTTCGTTTACAACGTTTGCCAAATCTGCACCAGCAAAACCTGTTGTTCCGTGAGCAATTGATTCAAAATCAACATCTTTATCTAATTTTACGTTTCTTGCATGAATTCTTAAAATTGCTTCACGACCTTTTACATCTGGTTTTTCAACAGGAACTTGACGGTCAAAACGTCCTGGGCGAAGTAAAGCAGGGTCCAAAACATCAGCACGGTTTGTAGCGGCCAAAATGATTAAACCTTTTTCGTTATCAAAGCCGTCCATTTCTACAAGCAACTGATTTAATGTTTGTTCACGTTCATCATTGCTACTAAATCCATTTGCACGATTTTTTCCAAGAGCATCAATTTCGTCAATAAAAACAATACAAGGAGCTTTTTCCCGAGCTTGTTTAAACAAATCTCTAACACGGCTTGCCCCAACACCAACAAACATTTCTACAAAGTCCGAACCACTAATACTAAAGAATGGAACCCCAGCTTCTCCGGCAACTGCACGGGCAAGCAAAGTTTTACCTGTTCCAGGATCACCTACAAGCAAAACACCTTTTGGAATTTTTCCACCAATGTCAGTATATTTTTTTGGATTTTTAAGAAAATCTACAACTTCAACAAGTTCTTCTTTTGCTTCATCAACGCCAGCAACATCATCAAAGCGAGTTTTAATTTTTCCTTCTTCTACAACTTTAGCTCTTGAAGAACCAACATTAAAAATGCTGCCCATTCCACCAGAACCACCACCCATTTTGCGGAAAAATAAGAAGTACAATAAGAATATTAAACCAAATGGGAAAATTAAATTTAGAAGCAATTGCAATAAAACATTATTTTGTTTTTGAACAAATTTGTATTGAACACCTTTTTCATCAAGTAAATCTATAAAGCTTTGCATTAACACAGCAGCAGTTTTATATTCTTGACGATACCCTTTTTTGTCTACAGAAAAAAGTTTTAATCCTTTTTCTTGGTCTTCTGGCACTGTAACTGGCTCACTGTAACCAATTATGTAATTTTCACCAATTTCTACATAAGTAATTTGTCCATTTTCTACTTTTGAACGAAAATCTGAATAATCAATTAAGCTGTCATTTTTTGGTAAAAAAAGTAAATCAACAAAAGTAATAACCAATAAACCAATTAATAAAATACCTATAAATGGAAATCCTTTTTTCTTTTTATTTTTATTTCCATCATCTTTCTCTGGTTCTTTTGGCCCTGCAAATTTAAAAAAGTTATATGGATCATTTTCATTATCTTTTTGTTTGTCGTCTTTTAAGTTCTGATCTTCTGCCATACAAATCCTACTATTATTTTCTTTTATGATTTTTTATTTCTATTAATATACTAATTATAAATGTATTTGTCGACAAATTATTCAATAATTTTTTTCAACTTTTTGCTAAAGTAATTTTTTTATTTACCGAAAATCGAATGTAATCTTATCGACAAATTATGATAAGTTAGTTTATTTTTTTGTGAGGTATTTTATGTCTTTTCAAAACGCATATTCAGCATATCAAAAAACTAATGTAAACACAGCGAGCCAAGGAAGACTTGTTGTTTTGTTGTATGAAGGTGCAATTAAACAATTAACAACTGCGCTTACATTTATTGATGAAGAAGGAAAAATAAAACCAGGTGATATTGAAAAATTTGGAATATGTATTCAAAAGGCACAAGCTATCATTACCGAATTAGAAGTTTCTCTTGATATGGAAAAAGGTGGAGATATTGCTAAAAACTTAATGTCTTTGTACGTTTTCTTTAACGAAGAATTAGTTCACGCAAGCATTAGCAGAGATACAGAAAAAATAAACTCAGTTTTAAGAATGCTAAAAGAATTAGCTGAATCTTGGAAAATAATAGCAAACAGTACAGCAAATGCTCCTGCAGCAAAAGTTGAAAATGCTTTAAATATTTTGGGATAAAAGGTGGGAAAAATGGAAGAACTTTCAAATCAGGAACTTGAAGAAAGAGTTGCAATTCTTAAAAGATTAAGATTTTTATTGGAACAACAAAGAAGCAAATTCAAAGAATATCTTACAGTTTTAGAAAAACAACAGAATTCAATTGATAAAGAAGATTCTGAAGCGTTAATAAAACATTCAGAACTTGAACAACAAATTGTAAAAAACATTTCAAACTTGCAAAAAGTAATTATTCCTATGAATAAAATGTATTCTACAATTAACGGTTCTAGTGCAAAAACACAAAACGATTCAGAAATTGAAAAAATTCAAAATGAACTTTCAGATTTACAATCAAAAGTGTTAAGACAAAATGAAATTAACAGAGATTTGCTTAGAGTTCATATTGAAAACATTAAACGCCAAATTAACAACTTTAAGAATCCTTACAAAAACAACAGAAGCGTTTATGCTCAAAGTCAAAAAGTTGCACAACTTGTAGAAATTAATGTTTAGTGAATGGCTGATCAACAGTTATTACACAAAATACATTTTGACATTTTTTTAAAACAGATGATTGAATTTCTTTTATAAGTTCGTCATCTGTTTTTTTATAGTCAAAAGGTTTTACAACATCAAAAATTAAATTTGTGTGAGTAACCCCAGGAACCATTCTAATATCATGGGCTTGCAACGAAGGATTAATTTCTTTTAACAAATCTGAAAGCATTAATTTATATTGTTTTAAATCTTCGTTTTCGGTGTCGATTGGGTCCATGTGAATTACAACATGACAATTAAATTTTTGAGCAATTGAAACTTCTGCCACATCAACAGCATCGTGAATTTCAAAAATATTCATATTTCCTGGAACTTCGGCGTGCAAACTAATCATAAGGCGGCCTGGTCCGTAATCGTGAATTACTAAATCGTGCATTCCAACAATTGGTTTATGACAAAGAAGTTCTTCTTCAATTTGTTTTACAAAATCTGAATCTGGTGCCGAACCTAACAAAGGTTCAATTGTTTCTAAGGCAGAAGTAATTCCTCCGTACAAAATGAACAAAGAAACAACAAGCCCTGCAATTCCATCAATTGGCAAAGTTGTAAAATTAGCAAAAATCAAAGAAATCAAAACTAAAGCAGTAGAAATACAATCAAAAAAACTGTCTGTGGCAGTGGCTTTCATAGAAACCGAATTGATTTTTTTTGAAATTGAAAGATTGTAAATCATCATGTAAAGTTTAATTCCAATTGCAAAAATCAGTATTACAATAGAAAAAGTGCTTACGCTTAATGTTTTTGGATTTAAAATTGATGAAACAGAAGATTTTAAAAGTTCAAATCCCATCAACAAAATTAACATAGAAATTATTAAGCCAGAAATGTATTCAATTCTTCCGTGGCCAAAAGGATGCTCTGGATCTGGCTTTTTTGAAGAAAGTTTAAATCCTAAAATTTGAATAATTGAAGAAGCGGCATCAGAAAGATTATTAAATGCATCGGCAACCATAGCCACAGAAGCAGAAATTGTTCCAAAAAGAAATTTTGCCAAAAACAAAATAATATTTAATCCAATTCCAACAGCACCACAAAGAACACCGTACTGTTCCCTAACTTTTACGTCTTGGTAATTTGAACTGTTTTTAATAAATAACTTTGCCAACAACTTAATCATATTTATTCCTCATAAATCTTTGATTCTAATTTTTCTTCCAAGGAATCTTCCAAAAGTTCAAAAAAATCATAACCTGTCATTTCTTCTATATAATTAATAGAACAAATGTAATTTTGCCAGTCTGCAGATTCTTTTGTTCCTTCTATATATTTGCATTCCTGTGTATTTGGAACAGAAACGGCAATAACTTCTGTGTCTTCAGAAACAACACCAACGTCATCATCCGATTCTGGCAAAATCATAATCACTTTCCAAGAAACAGCTGGAACACTAATATTATAAACATCGCCGTTTTTCTTTTTAATCACAATCTCTTCAAAATATCCACGACTTCCACTACCACCAGTTCCGTAAGGCCCAGCAAAAATATAAAGTTCGTTTCCTTGCTCAACAAGTTCACGTTCATAAGCTTCAAGATGCATCCAAACAATTCTGTTACAATTTGGAGACTGGGGAATCATATTTGTCATCAAAAAAGTTGCTTCATTATCTTCAGAAGATGCAGTTTTATCGGCAGAAGGACAAACGTGACCTCTATCAAAACCATAAAGATTAAACTGATAATCTTCTTTACGAACTTGGTACCAACCGTCTGGCAATGTAACATCTGGAATAAATTTATCGGAACGTTCAGCTTCTCCCAAATCTTGTTGGCCCAAATGCCATCCAACCCAGTTTGGAATTAATTTTTTATTATTGTACGAAATTGTAAACTGAGATTTTTCCATTAAATAATTAGTTTCAGAAGAAACATCAAAAACAGCATCAGAAGGATTTCCAAAAAATAACGGATTATTTTGGGAATATTCAGA
>JAFXDY010000153.1 GCA_017521105.1 Treponema sp. | reverse complement strand
TTCATGTTCTGTAGCAATATCACAACCCCAATATGGTTTATATTCAAATTTAACTTTACCTTCTGCAGCATCTTTTTCCAAAATTGCAATTGCATCTGTGTAACTAATGCGTGTAAATTTTGCGTTTGCAACTGCTTTTAAGCTTTCAATTAAACCTGGTTGAATACGTTTGTCAAAGAAAGCTAAATCTTCCTGACATTTTGTTAAAGCCCAGTTCAAAAGATATTTTACAAAGTCTTCTTGAATGTCCATATTGTCGTCCAAATCATAGAAAGCCATTTCTGGTTCAATCATCCAGAATTCTGCAAGGTGACGAGGTGTGTTTGAATTTTCTGCACGGAATGTTGGCCCAAATGTGTAAACGCGGCTCAATGCTGTAGCCATTGTTTCTGCTTCCAATTGACCAGAAACTGTAAGACTTGCTTTTTTTCCAAAGAAGTCTTTTGAGTAATCTACAATTTTGTGAGCGTCTTCAATTTTCATTCCACCAATTCCAGCTTTTACACCCATTTCTGCAATTTTTTCTAGGCTCAAAGTTGTTACCTGGAACATTTCTCCAGCACCTTCACAGTCTGAACATGTGATTTCTGGAGCGTTCATGTATTGGAAACCTCTTTCTTGGAAGAATGAGTGAACTGCAAATGCCATTTGGTTACGAACGCGGTAAACTGCACCAAAAGTGTTTGTTCTTGCACGCAAGTGAGCGTTTTCACGCAAATATTCCATAGACATTTTGTTTTTTTGCAATGGATATTCTTCTGGATTACAAGTTCCAAGACATTCAATATTTTCAAGAGTAACTTCAACAGCTTGCCCACTAGCAGGGCTTTCAATTAAAGCACCAATTGCACGAACGCTAGCCCCAGTGTTCAATTTTTTTAGAGTTTCTTCAATATTATTTACATTTGCATTATTAGAAGGATTATTGCGGTCAAAAGTAAGCTGAATGTTTGAAAAGCAGCTTCCATCATTTACTTGAATAAAAACAAGACCTTTTGAGTCGCGAACAGAGCGAACCCAACCACAAACTTTTACTTGTTGCCCTTCTGGTTTAGAAGAAAGCAAATCTTTAATTAATACTGGTACCATAGCGGTAACCTCCTACAATAATGAAATGTAAAATTATAGTAGCATTTTTTTGATTTTGTAGCAATTGCGTAATTTATTTTTGATTGACAAATTGAGGTGGGGGGGGTACAATTGTACTATGTTTTGTTTGAACTAGCAACTAAAAAATGCAAGTTCCGTAAAAAAGGAGTGTACTATGAAAAAACAATTTATTAAAAAGCCTGTAATTTTTCTTCTTAGTTTATCTTTAGCGTTTTTAGCAGGGTGTTCTCAAAATGGCGGTGGTAATTCTGATGTAGATAACACTAAGGTTATTCGTGTATTGTCTTTTACAGATGAAGTTCCTGGGATTATAGATGCTTATTTTAAGACACATCCAAATACCGGATATAGACTTGAATATTCTGTTGTTGAAACAACAAACGGGGAATATCAACCTGTTCTTGATAACTTTTTAATTAATGGTGGAAAAGATGCACCAGATATTTTTACAACAGAAGCAGCATTTGTTTTAAAATATACTAGAGATGATTTGGCCGATAGAACGATGTCTTTTGAAGAATTAGGATTTGATGATTTAGAATCAAGAATTGCACAAGCGGAAATTGCTAAATATACTGTTCAATTAGGTTCTGATAAATATGGTAATGTAAAAGGTTTAAGTTATCAATCAACAGGTGGTTGTTTTATTTATCGTCGTTCACTAGCAAAAGAAGTTTTTGGTACAGATGATCCAAGTCTTGTTTGTGAAGAAATTGGTGGTGGCACTGATAATTTGGATAAATTTTGGGAGGCTGCTGAAAAATGTGCTGAAAAGGGTGTTGCTATTGTTTCTGGAGATGGTGACTTGTGGCATGTTGTAGAAAATTCTGCTGATAAAGGTTGGATTGATGAAAATGGTAAACTTTATATTGATCCAAAACGCGAAGCTTTTCTTGATTATTCTAAAAAGTTATCAGATGAACATTATTCTAACAAAACAATTGACTGGACGGATAAATGGTTTGATGATATGAAAGGTGCAGGTGAAAAACCTGTATTGGGATTCTTTGGTCCAGCGTGGCTTATTAACTATACAATCGCTGAAAATTGCGGCAACACAAGTGGTGACTGGGCTGTTTGTACTTCTCCTATAGGATTCTTTTATGGTGGTACATGGGTTTCTGTTAGTAAAAATACTAATATGTCTTCAGAAAAAAAAGCAATTGTAAAAGATATTATTAATTGGATTACATTGGATCCTTCTGTAGATGGACTTCAGTATAAGTGGGCTAACGGAACTTTTGGTGGCTCTATTGGAAAAAAAGACTCTGTTGCTTCGGGATGGGTAATGGCACACTCAAATGGGGAGTTAGATTTTTTAGGTGGTCAAAATATGTTTGATTATTTTGTTCCTGCCAACGAATATGCCAAAGGTAATATTTATACTCAAAAAGATGAAGTAATTAACGTTATATGGAGAGAAGAAGTTCGTGATTATGCAAGTGGTGAAAAAACAAGAGAAGATGCAATTTATTGTTTTAAGAATAGAGTACAGTTAGATATTGGCATTCCTTATGAATAATGAGTGATTTAGCATTACAATAAAAAAATGAACAAAAAGCACTTGTGATAAACTTCATAAGTGCTTTTTTTATGTATTTTGGTTTAGTAGATTATTTTTCCTATTTTTTTAGAGTTTTATAATACATTTTTTAAATTTTGGCGTAATAATCTATGTTAAAATAATTGTGCCAGGGATAGTAGCACCTGCGTAGCAGTCCTGAAGCGAAGCGGAAGGATGAGCCGCGGTAGACGGCGAAGTGCGAATAGTGAACTGAACCCCTTTTTTTGGACAGTTTTATGCTACCATATTTTTCATTCGGACTTCAATTGGAGTCCGATAATTTAAGACACTTGAATCCCGCTCATGATTATAATAATGAATGTAAGATTCAAGTTGTTCGAGGAATA
>JAFXDY010000152.1 GCA_017521105.1 Treponema sp. | reverse complement strand
GCGGCTGGAACGAACTTTCTTTTTTGATTATTCCTGCAATTTTATCTTTTGTGATGATTTTTAGAATTGCTCCATCCTTAGATTTGCTTTCTGGGGGAGAAAAATCTGCAATGTCTTTGGGCGTTGAAGTTGATAAATTGCGAATTGTTGTTTTGATTGCTGGGGCCTTGTGTGTTTCTTGTGCAGTGTGTGCAGGTGGTACAATTAGTTTTGTTGGTTTAATTGCGCCTCACATTGTAAGAAAAATGCTTGGGGCTAAAGCTAAAGTTTTAATTCCGTTTAGTATGATTTTTGGGGCAATTTTGCTTTTACTTGCAGACACTTTGGCAAGAGTTTTAATTGCTCCTTCTGAATTGCCAGCGGGGGTAATTACTTCAATTTTGGGCGCACCATTTTTTTTAAGTTTGTGTTTAAAAAGCAAGGAAAACTAATATGATTTTTGATGAAGATTTAAAATATAAAATTACTGTAGAAAATCTTTTTGCAAAGTATAAATCAAACAAAATTCTAAATGGCGTTAGTTTTGAAGTTTTACAAGGTGATTTGATTTGTTTGTGCGGACCAAACGGTTGTGGAAAATCTACGCTTCTTTCTGTTTTGGCAGCAGTGAATGATAATGATTTAGAATGCCAAAATTTTCCACAGATTCAAACTATTGAAAAGACTGGAAATATTAAAGAAAGCATTTTTATAAAAGATTTAAAACGAAAAGATTGTGCAAAAATTATTTCGTATATGGGACAAAATGAAAATTCAATTTGGAATTTTAGTGTTTATGATGTGATTTTGTCTGGCCGTTTTGCGTATTCTAAAAATGGAAGTTATTCAAAAGAAGATTTTTTGATTGTGGATGAAATTATTGAAGAACTAAATTTGGGCGAATTGAAAAATAGAAGTGTTCATAATCTTTCTGGTGGAGAATTTCAAAAAGTAAGAATTGCCAGAAGTTTGGCTCAAACACCAAAGTTTATGCTTTTGGATGAACCGGCGGCAAGCCTTGATTTTGTTTTTGAACCAAAACTTATGGAACTTTTAAAAAACATTGCAAAATCAAAAAATATTGGGATTGTGCTTTCTATTCACAATGTGAATCAAATTGAAAATTTTGCAGATAAAGTAATTATGTTACCAAAGGGACAAAAAAATGTTTTTGGTAATGTAAAAGATGTATTAAATGAAGAAAATCTAAAACTTACGTTTGGAGTTGATTTTGTATGCAAAGAGATAAAATCATTTCAATTATTACAATAGGGTGTTTTGTTTCGGTAGTTTTTATTCCAATTGGAATTGTTCTTGCCTGGTTTTTTACAGACTGGAGCAAAAAGCGAAAAATAATGATTTCGGCAATTAGTGGTGTTGCCTATGTTGTGATTGTTACTTTGCTTTTGTTTTTGGAACCTGTGAATAACGGGGACGGTGGTGTTGTTTTGCCTTTTGGAAGCGGACAGGGAACTGTTGCAATTGAAAATGGGCAAAAACGCAAAAGTAAAGGTAGCGAAATTCTAGAAACAGAAAATCAACAAGAAGAAAAAAATGAAGAACAAGATGAACTAAAGGAACAAATTAAGAAAAAGCCAAAAAAAGTGGAAACAAGAAGATTGGGACGAGCAGGTTTTTCTGTTTTATTTTTTCTATTAATGTTGTTTTTAATTATTTGGCAAAATCTTAAATCAAAAAAGAAGCGACAAGTTGAAAATCCTTATGTAGATACAGAATTGTATAGATTGCCCCTTCATTCTGGGTCAAAAATGCCAATGGTTCATTTTTTGCGTCTTAGATTGCGCGAAAATGAAGTAATTTATTATGCAACAGAAACTAATAAAAAAGATGATGAAGGTGATTTAGTTGTTACTAATGAAAGAATTGTAATTTACAGTGCCACAGAAAATGTTGAAATTCCATTAAGTGAATTGGAAGGTGTTACTTCAATTACAAATACTGTAATTCAAATTTTTACAAAAGACAAAAAATATTATGTATTTATGGACGAGTCACAACTAAAATACGCCCTGGCGGTAATTCGCTGGGCGTATAAGCAACAAGCATAAAATTCTTTTCTTGTGATTTTTATAATCCCGTTGTAAAATTGTAGTTATGGTTAGCATAAGTAGGGCAAATAGAGTTCACAGACCAGAGAGAGTTTTAGCGTACATTCCAGACGAATCTTTTAAGATTACAAATTCTCTCTATAATAGTTTTTGTCCCCAAGAATTGTTGCCATATCTTTATTCTTTTGGAACTTATGACGGTATTGGAACTTATCGTTTATCACCTAAATTATCAAAAGAAAAAGGTTATTCGTCTGTTGTTGGCCTAGAATTTAGACCAAATGATCCAAAAGTAAAAATCCCAGAAAATCTAGATAAAATTACAATTCCAGAAAACGATTATCTTTTAGTTCGTTGTATTTATGATGGCGATTTTGATTATTCATTGATTGTAGAAGCCGTTGATTTAACACTAAAAACCCATCCAACTATTACAGACAAATATGAATTTATAGAAGATCCAGTTGCTGTTTCGGTGTATCTTTTTAAGGATCAAATTTTGGTGTTGTATCCAATCAACATAGTTGAACAAAATAAGGTAATTAATGAAAAATCTTATTCGGAAGTTTCAAAAAAAGAGTTATTTGATTTTGCTCAAAAAGATTTTATTACTCATTATTACAATTGGACTTTTATGAATCAAAAGCTTTCTAGTTTTGGGAAAGAGGGCGTAACAGATTATTGTTTTGTTCACTTTAACGTAAAAGATTTTAATATGATAAATGAGCTTTTTAATCATCAGGCTGGTAATAATCATCTTTGTGCAATTACCGAACGAATTGAAGAATGCAAAGAGTGGATTTATTTTGGTGCAAGATGTGATAATGATAATTTTGCTTTGATGATAAAAGATATGCCAGATGATGAGATTGTTGAAAAACTTACAGATTTTTTTGCTCCTATTTCTTATTTAAAAGAAAATCCATCTTACAAAATTTATTATAGATGCGGCGTTGTAACAATGATGAACTGTTTGAATTCGGGACGCCGTGTTTCCGATTACGCAAAAATTGCACAGTCTTTAGGCAAGAAGAATAATCAAACAGAAATTATTTTTTATACAAAAGAAATGCATGATAAAGTGATGTATTCAAAGCAAATTAAAGCATATTTGGATACTGCCTTGCGAAATGAAGAATTTTTTATTTATTTGCAGCCAAAAATTAATGTAGAAACAAATACTTTAGAAGGTGCAGAAGCTCTTGTTAGGTGGAATTTTAAAACAAAAGAAATTCTTTCGCCTGCAAAATTTATTCCGTTTTTTGAAACAGATGATTCAATTTCTAAAATAGACTCTTTTGTTTTGAAAACCGTATGTAAAAAGCTTAATGAATGGAAAAGACAAGGTTTAATGTTGTGTCCAATTTCTGTAAATCTTTCTAGAAAACAAATTGAAAAAATTAATATTGTTGAGCATTTGCGAGAAATTGTAGATTCTTATGAAGTTGATCATTCTTTAATTGATTTTGAACTTACAGAAAGTGCCGCAATTGATAACACAGAATCAATTCAAGAAATTTTAGAAAATCTAAAATCCTTAGGCTTTAAAATTTCTGTTGATGATTTTGGAACGGGATATTCTTCGTTTAGTTTGTTAAAAGACATACCATGTGATACTTTAAAAATTGATAAGAGTTTTGTTGATAATGTTGTTTCTTCAGATGTTGATGGGGTCGTTTTTAAAGATAACGTTATTATAAAACACATAATTTCTTTGTCTCAAGAACTTGGATATAAATGCATTGCCGAAGGTGCCGAAACAAAAGAACAAGTTGAACGATTAAAAGAAATGGGCTGTAAAGTTGTTCAAGGTTATTATTTTAGTAAGCCAATTCCAATGGACGAATTTGAGAAAAAATATTTAGTTAGAAAGTAGATTTTTTGGTTATATTTCAAAAAAACTTTTCACTTCATCCAATTTTTTCAACGCAATGCGGCGGCCTTCTTCGTATACTCGTTGCAATTCATCTGGGTTATTTTCTGTGCGACTAATTCCAAGTTCAGTTTCTGGGCAAATTACTAACGCTTCACCAGATTTTTCTTTTTCAAATGCGTAGGCTTTTTCTTCATTATAAACATTGTGTCTATTTGCCATTGCTTCCACAATTTTTGGATATTTTTTTAGCAAAATCTTCATAAGCCAAATTGTTTTGTTTTTACTTTTTACAAAATCTCGTGGCTGAGTTAAAATCACAATGTTTTTTGAATAACCTAAATCTTCAAAAAGTTTTAACGGAATAGAACTTGTCATTCCTCCATCTAAAAGTTTGTATCCATCAATTTCAACAACTTTAGAAACCAGAGGCATACTTGCACTTGCCCGCATCCAAGTTAAATCATTATCATCACAAGTTTTTAGTTCTTTGCAAATTGGTTTGCCAGTTTTACAATCAGAAGCAACAATGTAAAATTCCATAGGATTTTCGGCATAGGTTTTGTAATCATACAAATCTAGTTTTTTTGGAAGTTCGCTGTAGCAAAAATCTGCACCGTAAAGATCGCCTGTTTTAATTAACGACCAAACCGAACAATATCTTTTGTCTTTGCAAAAACGTTTATTGTATCTAATGACGCGACCAATTTGTTTAGATTTTAGATTACAACCAAAAGTTGCCCCAGCAGAAACACCAATTGCACCATCAAATTCAATATTGTTTTCCATAAAAACATCAATTACACCGGCGGTAAACATTCCACGCATTGCCCCGCCTTCCATAACTAAACCAATTTTTGAACTCATCTCTACCTCAAAACAATTAATTATTTAATTCTAGTAGTAAACTTTTTAAAAAACAAGACAATAAATGGAATAGAAACCAGACCAGATAAAATATTTGCAATTGGTTGGCATAATTCTAATCCAGTTAGTCCCCAAAAATGAGGCAAAAAAATGATTAAAGGAAGGAAAAATACTCCTTGGCGGCAGCTGGAAAGGAATATGCTTTGGGTTTCTTGACCACAAATTTGAAAAAGCATATTTGCAATTACAGATAGTGGCAAAAATGGCAAGGAAATTGCAAAAAATCTAACGGCTTCTGAACCAATTTTTACAACTTGAGCATCTTTTTGGAATAAAGTAATAACTTCTGAAGAAAATCTAAAAAGCAAAAATGCAAAGGCCAACTGTAAAATCGTAGAAACAATCAATGTAAAATTAAATGCCGATTTAACTTTATCATATCTTTTTGCACCAAAACAAAATCCAGCCACTGGTTGAAATCCTTGTCCCAAGCCAAACATCACAGAAATTACCAGTATAAAAATTCGACCAGAAATTGACATTCCTGCAACGGCAGAATCTCCATATTTGCTGGCGTGTACATTTATTAAAACGTTTGCAATAACAACCAAACCTTGTCTAAGCAAAGAGGAACTTCCGTTATAACAGATTTTTCCAAACCACTTAAAAAAATCTCTAAAAAACAACGAAATCCTAATTTTTGCAAAGGTGGTGTTGTTTAAATACATAATCAATAAAATCAAAAAACTAACAAACTGACTAATCAAAGTGGCAATTGCAGCTCCACCAATGCCCAATTTAAATCCAAAAATAAAAATTGGCTCTAAGATTATGTTCAAAATGCCACCCAGAGAAAGTCCAATCATTGAAAAAGTAGGTTTTCCCTGAATTCTAAGCAAGATATTCAAAACAAAGGAACAACACATCACCGGAGCAGCCAACAAAATGTAGTGAGAAAAATCTTTTGCATAAGGAAGAATTGTTTCTGTGGCGCCCAAAAACTTCATAATATCAGATTTAAAAAACAACCCCAAAATCATCATCAAGACGCCGCCTAAAATTCCGCTAAAAAACGTTACCGAAACAACAGATTCCGCATCATTTTTATTTCCGGCGCCCAGACTTCTAGAAATTAAACTGCCTGCTCCAATTCCAAGCATAAAACCAACAGCTTGAATCATAGTCATAATGGAAAAAACAATTCCAACCGCCGCACTGGCACTTGTTCCCAATCTGGAAACAAAAAACATATCTGAAAGTCCATACACCGACATAACAAGCATACTAAGAATTGTAGGCACCGCCATTTTTAGCACAACCTTAGGCATAGGACTTTCCAACATAAACGAAAGATTTTGACTTTTAGACTCTTTTTTAAATGTGTTTTTCATAATTTTAAGGTAATGATTTTGAAAGAAAATGGGCAACTGTTTTTAAATCATATTTTGGCTGCATCAAGTTGAATTAAACCTTCAAAAAATCCTAAAAATTAAACTACAAATTTAATGACAAACTTTTGTTTTTGTACTAAATTAAAACTACAACAAATTTTTTAAAGTCGGTTCCGAATGGGGCCGCTGTTCTTTGGTTTATTCCAGAGCAAAAATTCTTGTGCCGTTGGCATTTATTTATCTTATTTATGGAGGACAGTATGTTCCGCTTTGAAAATTGTAATAATGAAACATCGATTTTTAATTTGAAAAACACCACAACACCAAAGCATACTGCTAGTTCTATAAATTTGATGATGAATAAAGCGTGCAATGGCAAAATGATTGGAAACTGTAGTTCCATGTTCCAAGAACAAGAATTTTTAAAAGCAAGGAGAATAAACCAATGGAGAACATTAGACATATCTTAAGACCAGTAGTAGATTTACAAAAAACTGGCGAAAAAATCAAAAATCTCAGAAAAAATAACGGTTTTACTGTTCATGAATTGCAAGAATTATTTGGGTTTGAACATCCTCAGTCAATTTATGCATGGGAAAGCGGAAAATGTGTTCCAACAGTAGATAATCTTCTTGTTTTGGCAAGATTATTCAGCGTTTCTATGGACGAAATGGTTTGTTATTCTTTGGTAGAAATCTTGTGTGCTTGTTCAGAACACGCTGCAAACTGTATGAACAAAGACGTTGCAATTTGTGAAAAATGTAAATTTAGGAAAACTGCGTAAGGTTTTTTACAACAATTTTTCTATTAGAAAATGATAGTTTTGAAATAAGTGATAGATTTGTATTGCTTTTCGCTATACAATAGCATATAGTTATATTAGGAGAATTATATGGCAAATAAAACAGCAAATCTTTATGCTCGAATAGAACCTGAAACAAAAATTAACGCAGAATCGATTTTAGAATCTTTGGGAATTCCTGTTTCTACAGCAATAAATATGTTTTATAAACAGATTATTTTGAATAATGGAATGCCTTTTGAATTAAAACTTCCAAATAAAAAAAATATCGATATTTCTAAAATGACAGAAGTTCAGTTTAATTCAGAAATGGAAAATGCTTATCAAGAAATGTTGGATAACAAAGGAGTTTCTGTTCAACAAGCATTTTCATCAATAAAAAGGAGTGAATAGTTGAATTATCGTGTGAGAGTTTTGCCTTTAGCTATAGAAGATTTACAAGAAATCTACAATTATATTGCTTTTGAGCTGCAATCGGTAATTAATGCAGAAAATCAATTAAGTAGATTACAAGATGAGATTCAAAAATTAGATTTTATGCCAGAGTCATTTAGGCTATATGAAAAAGAACCTTGGAAAAGTAGAGGTTTAAGATATTTTTCTGTAGATAATTATATTGTATTTTATATTGTTAATAATGAAAAATTGGAAGTAAATGTATTACGCGTTTTGTATGGCAAAATGGATTTTACAAGAATTTGGAATTGAAGGTAAATTGCGTAAGTGGGTTTTGTGATGGGGCGTTGCGGGATCTCCCGCTAGAAGGGGTAGGTTGCAACGAAGTGCAACCGAGGGGAAGGCTTTCCCCTACTGATTTAAGAGGAAAATTATGAAAAACAATTTTAAGTGGCACAAAGAACAAATTGGCGGAAAGTGGTATTTTGTTTGCGACCATAAACATGTTCCGATGATTGAACACACAAAAGACGGAAAATACAAACTAAGAAACGCCAACGGAAAAGCGGTTTTGTACGAAGATTTTGGAAACGCTGTAAAACTAGCCTTGGAAGTCTACGAAAAGTTTAAGAAGTTCAACAAAAGTTTTGAAGAGTAGATTTTTGAAAAAGTATGAAAGAAGATGAAACACCCAAAAGATGAAAATTTTTTGGGTGTTTTTTTTATGAGGGACGTTCTTTGTCACAAATGCTGTGGTATAATGGAAGAAGAGGGAAGGGACAAAACTGACTGCTTTTTGGAGGAAATTATGAAAAAATTTAAGCAACTTTTTGGTATGGTAATAATGTGTTTATTGTCTACTTTTGTTTTTGCGCAAAATCCATTTAATATGGAAGAAAATGATTATCACAAGCTTTTGGAACAATCAATCATTTCTGAAGGAAATAATTTTAGGTTAAAACAGGCTTTGAACAAAATTAAAAACGGAGAAAAAACTGTAATTGCTGCAATTGGCGGTTCTGTAACAGAAGGATCAGGCCCAGCAGATTTTAAAGATGGTTATGCATATCAATTTTTTAGAGAAATAAAAAAAACTTATGCTCCAGATGGCGGAAAAAACGTATATTTTAATAATGCAGGGTTAAGTGGAACTCCATCTTTGTTAGGTTGCGTGCGCTAT
>JAFXDY010000151.1 GCA_017521105.1 Treponema sp. | reverse complement strand
GTTGAGCAAAGCGAAAACAATTTTGATACAATCTTTTCTTTAGCAGCACAACCGCACTTTGACAGACACGACTCGACTGTAAGCTTATCAACAAAGTTTCAATTTTCTTTTTAGTCAAAGTGTTTAAAATAAACCTACTTTGTTTACAACGATATTTTTATTCCAGCCTGACCCATGAATCTTGCAAATCCTTCGCCATTAATAAATGAACCCACTGGAATTTGTAAATTAATTACAGGGCCAACTTTCAATTTGCTTGTAATATCAAAAAGCCAAGACGCTTCTGTGGTAAAATAAAAAAATCGACCTTTACTAAGATAATATTTTTGGATTGCAGAAACATCAGAAGCGGCTGAACCTGTTGTTCCTGAATCTGAAGGTTTTACGCCAGAAGAAATTGTTGTGATTGGTAAAAGAATTCCTGCTCCCGCAGAAAGTTGAACTCGACTATTTTTTAGATATATTGAAAAAACTGCAGGAATGTTAAAAAACAAACAATAAGAAGTTGCTGTTCGGTTTTCAATTTCGGCAGGAAGTGCTTTATTGTTATGCCACAAACTATTCATCATAAAAAAACTTAAAGAAGGCTGAATTGCCAAAAAAGTGTAGTTTGGCCAAAGAGCTCCAATTGTAACTGGAAATAAAATTGGAGAAGGTGCACTTACTAATGTGCTTTCTGTGTTTAAATAAATGGCAGTTTGGAATTGCAAAACAAAATCTAATTGACTTGTAAAATCCTTAAAATTTTTTGGTCCAGCAAATTTTTTTCCAAAAATTGTTTTTTTACTTTCCTTTTCGGAATGTTCTAATTTCTCTTGTTGCTCAATTTCTACTTGAATAGATTCAATTTGTACATCTTCTTCTGAATTCTGTGTAGATGCTGTTTCCAATTCATTACAAAATAGAGAAATAAAAATAAATGAATGTAATAAAAATAAAATTATTTTTTTCATAGTTTTAAATTAATTCTTTATATAAAGTTTTTTCTAAATCAACAGATAAAAATCCCGAACGTTTTATTGAATAAAAGTCAGTTTCTTCCCAAGCTGCATATAAAGTAGTTCCGGAAATTACAAAATCAGAATAAACAAATCCTCCTGGAAGTTTTGGAAGTCTAATTGCAACAGGTTTTCCGTTTCTTAAAATGTGTTTTCCAGGAAGTGCTCCTTCAATAAATAATGTACCATCTTCAAACAAAATACAACTCCAACTTTCTGCTATAATACCTTTTGCTTTTAATGATTTTTCTTTGAAAGATGAAATTTTGTTTTCATAAAAGCGTGGTGAAATTCCACCTGCATTTTTTAATTCAATTTCAAATGATTTGGAATTTGAAAACCCTGCTAAAAGTTTTTTTATTCTTTCGGGTGCTGTTGAAAAATCTTTTTGTTTTTTTAATTCTCTAAAAGTTTCTACAGAAGATTCTTTTACAGAAATATTTGCATTTGCACTTGAAGGAACAATAGAAAGTAATGGCATTTTTGGTGACCATTCAATATACGAAAAACTGTTTTTTACATCAGAAATACTTTTTACACTACAAGTCCAATTTTGTCCGTCCCAATAAAAATCTGTAACTTCGCTGTTTTTTTCTTCAGTTAGGTTATTACAATTAATTATTGGAAAAGCAATTTTTGATTTTGTGTCGAATTGTACCAAAAATAAATGAAGGGAATCATCTTTTTTATATTCTGGATTTTTTATTGAATTGTTAAAAAATGAACTTTTATAAACAGAAAAAATTGGAGTGTCATCATAAAAAACTAAGTTACCAGCAGTTCGTTCAGAAAAAAGAGTGACATCTGTAGACAGATCAATTTTGTCATTATTAAAACTTAGAACTCCTAGTCTGTTTACAATTGCAAATCCAAGAGTGTCGCCTGTTGAATCTAAAACAACATTAGAAGAACTAATTCTAATAGCTTCTGTCCATGGAATTGAAGCACTTTGAGGCACTGTTTGAATTATTTCAGTTTTTTGAAACCCATTTTCTGAAAAATAATACCAACTGTGGTTTGATTTTTTTACTTCTACCGCTGGTTCCAAAACTGTGGGCTCTGTTTTTTTGCAAGAAAAAATCAATAAAGAAAGAAAAAATAATATATTAATGACAATAGTTTTAGATTTCATAATTCTAAATTATATATCGGCAGGGAAACCTTTGTTACTGAGATTTTTTTTGCAGATGAGTATGAAACTAACGCAAGAAAATTGTTGTCTATTAAATATGAATTTAGGCAATCTTTTTGGACGGTTAATTTTTTTGATTTATTAATGAATATATTCTCGGGAACATAAGATGAAAAAATTTTTTTGTTAGTTTTTAATGATTTTGGTATTTCTATGTGATATACACTTTTGGGATTTAATAGCGTTGCAGAAAATTGACCATAAGACAATTCGTCTAAAAGTGTTGTGCAATCAATTTGCCAAGGATTAAAGAAAGAATTATTGTTTGCTTTTTCTTCTGTTTTTGAATGAATTGTTTCTGTTAATTTTTTCCAATTAAAAGAAGAAAGAAATTTTTCTATGTAGGCAGAGTCTAAACAGTTTTCTTTTCCGTTTAAAATTAATTGTTTCATAAGTGAAGCACAAAAACCTTCTTCCCAGCTAAGTGAAAAATCGGAATATGGATAGATTTTTCCTACTGGTTTATAAAAAAGCAGGCTTTTGTTATTGTTAGAAAAAGTTATAATGGGTGTGGCAAGAATTCCAAATGGAACGTTCTTTTTTACGCTACATTTT
>JAFXDY010000016.1 GCA_017521105.1 Treponema sp. | reverse complement strand
TTTTTTTTTCCTCTTGAACTTCAGAAGATTCAAATTTTATTCCAGAAGGAAAATTCGATTTTGGAAATTGTTTATCGCTATATTTTTCAATTATTTCATTTTGAGAATCTACAATTTCTTCTTCAAAAACATTTTCTTCAATTTCATTTTCATAATCTTCTACAGGTGGAAATTGTAATGCAGGATCGTTTTCATCAATTTCTTCTTCTATCACAGCATCTTCGTCATATTCTGGTGGCAAAGTTTCTGGAACAGGAGGCAAATTGTCCCATTTAAGTTCATCTTCAAGAATTTCTTCGTTGGCAATTGTTAAAGCTGCATATTCTTCTTGTGTAATTAATGAAGATTGATTTTCTGGTTCAGATTTTTCTTCAACAAATTCAGATTCAACAACTTCGGATTCGTCTTCTGCAATTTGTGTTTTATCGTTATCTTCCAACGAAACATTTTTAAACTCTTTAATTTCGTTAATCAAACTTACAACTTCTTCTGGTTGTTGCTCTAAAACTGCGTTTTCATTGATTGTTAATGCTTCTGGCTCATAAATGTCCACATTTTTTTGAATTTCTGTTTTTTCTTCTTCTTTTTGATTTTTATTTTCTGATTTTAGAATTTTTGGAACAGAAAATTTTCTTAAAGTTGGTTCAGAAGATGATTTTTGTTTTGATGATTTATCACCAAAGAAAAATGCATTTACTTTATCTGCAATAATTCCAATTCCTAAAAATTCAATTATTACAAGCATTATTCCAGTTATTATGCTAACTGCAATTTTAAGTGCCACAAATTCTGAATCATTTTGCGAAATTACAGAACGACAAATATTTTCTGTAATTACAATTGTAAAAAATGGAACAATTGCAGTTAAAAATCTCATTGTTTTTCTTGCTGTCCAAGTAGAAGTAAAACAAAAAAGCCCTGCAACCAACAAAAAAGCTGGAATTAATATGCTAGAAAATCCATAAAATGAATAAAGCATATCACCCAAATAATTGAAAATGTTATTTTGATTTCCTTGAAAACCTAAATTCAAAGGTAAAGTGAGTAAACTAATTGAAAAAAGTGCTGCCAAAAGTAAAAGAACAACACCAGTAATTATGCTTGGTTTATTTGATATTCTCATAAGAATTTTATCGGAATTTTTTTAGGTGAGTTTAGATAATTTTATTTATGATATTGCATGATTTGTCATCTTCGGGCTTGTCCCGACAACCATCCATGTCATTGCGAGGAGCGAAGCGACGAAGCAATCTATAAATCGCGAGTTTTGCAGAGCAAAACTCGGTAAGCACGCGGATGCGTGCGACTCATTGCGAGGAGTCCGTTCAGGACGACGTGGCAATCCATTTAACCAGTGTTCACTTATTCACTGGACTGCCACGCTTCGCTCGCAGTGACGTACGTAGAATAGTGTTATCTTCAGGCTTGTCCCGAAGATCTATACAAAAAAAAGATTCCCGCATCAAGTGCGGGAATCACAGAAGTTCTACTATTGCCCTTTCCATTTTTTGAAAATTAAAGAAGTGTTTACACCACCGAACGCAAAATTGTTTGCCATTACAGTGTCACAGTCAATTTCACGACCGTTTCCAGTAATATAGTCAAGTGGTGCACATTCAGGGTCTACATTCTCTAAGTTTACGTTTGGATGGAACCACCCCTCATTCATCATATTGATTGTTAACCAACTTTCTACACAACCACATGCACCCAAAATGTGACCAATGTAGCTTTTTGTAGAAGAAATTGGGATAGCTCTATTAAATACTTTGTAAACAGCTTGGCTTTCAGAAATGTCTCCGTGTGGAGTTGCAGTTCCGTGAGCATTTACATAAGCAATTTCGTCTTTAGAAACACCAGCATCAGCAATTGCCATTTCAAGACAAAGTGCTTGAGTTTCGCTGTTTGGCGAAGTAATGTGAGTTCCGTCAGCATTTGTAGCAAATCCTGCAACTTCACAATAGATTTTTGCCCCACGTTTTACAGCGTGTTCCAAATCTTCCAAAATTAAAGTTCCAGCACCTTCACCAATTACCAATCCGTCTCTGTCTTTATCAAAACATTTAGGTGTTTTTTCAGGAGTATCATTCAAACAAGAAGTTGCCCCAAGAGTATCAAAAATTGCAGCATCTGGTGCAGAAAGTTCTTCCGAACCACCACAAATCATAATATCCTGACGACCATCAGCAATAGCTTCATAACCATAACCAATACCTTGGCTACCAGAAGTACAAGCAGTATCAGTAATAATCATACGACCACGAATCTGATAGTAAACAGAAAGGTTACAAGCCGAAGTTTGAGGCATAGCCTTAATATAAGTTTGCGAATTTAAGTGAGAAGAATCGCCAGTTTCAACCATTTTTGCCAAATCGCCAATAGCATCCATACTTCCCATACAAGTTCCGTAAGAAATACCAGTACGACCATTTTTTAATTCTTCAATAACGTCTTCGCCATCTTCTGTTAAAAATCCAGCCATACGCAAAGCATCTTGAGTAGAAAGAAGTGAAAGCAAAGCAACACGACCCATACCTCTAATTTTTTTGCGTGGAAAACTTGGTAATGGTTCATCATAAGGACAAGCCATTCTAGTATTCATTTTTGTAAAGCGTTCCCATTCTGGCATATAACGGATTTTGTTCTTACATTCTTTTAAGTTTTTGAATGCAGTTTCCCAATCACGACCAAGAGCAGAAACCATACCACCACCAGTTACAACAACACGGCGTTTTCCATTAGGTTTTGTAAATTCCATATTACATACCACCATCAATTTCAATTACTTGTCTTGTAACGTAAGCAGCACCTTCAGAAAGCAAATAAACAGCAGCAGAAGCAATTTCTTCTGGTTTTCCTGCACGTCCCATAGGAATTGTTTTCATAATAATATCATAAACTTCTGGATTAATAGCAGCAGTCATGTCTGTTTCAATTACACCAGGAGCAATTGCGTTTACAGTAATTCCGCGTCCAGCAAGTTCAACTGCCAAAGCTTTTGTAGCACCAATCAAACCAGCTTTAGAAGCAGAATAGTTAGATTGACCTCTGTTTCCGTGAACACCACTTACAGAAGAAATAGTAATAATACGTCCACCGCGTTTGTTTTTTCTACTTGCCATTGGCATAATTAAAGGATTCAAAACATTGTAGAAGCTGTCCAAGTTTGTATGAATAACTTTGTCCCAATCATCACCGCTCAAAGCAACAAAAGTATTATCTCTTGTAATACCAGCATTATTTACAATACCCCAAAGAGCACCGTGTTTTGCAGTAACTTCAGCAAGTTTAGCCTTACAATCTTCACGATTAGAAACATCAAATTGAATTAATTCACCGTCTCCACCATTTGCTTTAATTTGATTCAAAGTTTCTTCAGCTTTTGCTTGGCTTCCGTTGTAGTGACAAATTACATAATATCCAGCTTTTGCAGCTTCAACAGCAATAGCTCTACCAATTCCACCACTTGCACCAGTTACCAAAACTTTTTTGTCTGCATTCAAATTTTCCATATTAAAAATCTCCTTTATTTATTTTCTTCAATTAATCACCAAATAATGCGTGCACATCCTCTGTTTCCATAACCGAAATTTTTGCAGTTACAGAAGGATTTTCGTCACCTTTTTTTGCATAAAGTTCACAAATATATCTATAAATGTGATTTTCTTCATCTCTAAAATCTTCTTTAATTTTCATCTGAATTGTTGTGTTATTTTTTAAATAACCAACGTCAGCTTTAAATTCCATTACAGAAAGAATAAAACCAGGAAGCGGAGTGCGACCTTTCATTGTGTTGGTAATACCTGTTAAAGCCGAAATTCCTTGAGCCATAAATTCAAAACCAGCCCAAGAAGGAACTCCATCATATTCCTTTTCATAAAAAATACAATTTTCAGTAATATCATACTCACTTGTAATTGTATGATTATTTACATCATGTTGGGTAACACGCGAAAGCAAAAACATCTTTCCTTTGTGTGGAAGATAATTAATCAATTCATCGTATTCAATAAATTGTTGAATTTCTTTCATAAAAACTCCATGTTTATATTGTTGGGGCAAGCCCGACAATGACATAATCTAAATTTACCTATAATCCAATAACTAAACAAGCGTTTGCGCCACCAAATGCAAAAGAATTCGAAGCACAAATCTTAATTTTGTTATTAACATTTACATTTTTTTCATTTACAAAATTCAATTCTGGAAGTTCGTCATCTTTTACTTTATCCCAAACTTGAATTGGCAATATGACATTATTGCAAATTTTGTCAATATTTTCAATCAATGTTTTGTAACATATTGAAAGTTCTAATGCAGCAGCGGCTCCAAGTGTATGACCAGTTACTGCTTTTGTTGTAGAACAAGGAACTTTATATTCACCAAAAATTGAATCAACCGCCTTAGATTCCATACTATCATTAAATTTTGTACCAGTTCCGTGAAGATTCAAATATCCCACATCTTTTGGTTCAATTTTTGCCATTTGCAAAGCACGTCTAATTGCTTTTTCGGCACCTGCTCCACTTGGATCTGGAGAAGTCATGTGGTATGCATCTGAAGATTCACCCCAACCAAGCAACTTCACAGGATTTTCCAAATTTTCAAAATTATCTTTGGCAATTACAAAAAACGCTGCTCCATCACCCAAAGTAATTCCGTGTCTATTTTTACTAAAAGGATTTGTAATTTCAGAAGAAACTGCTTCCAATCCGTTAAAGCCAACTAAAGTTGTGTCAGAAGCAATATCAATTCCACCAACAATTGCAGCGTCCACAAGCCCAGACATAATCAATTCTGCACCTTTAATAATTGCACAAGCACTTGAAGAACAAGCTGTACTAAAAGTGTTTACAGGCCCAGTTAAATCATATTTTTCGGCAATAAAAGTAGAAACGTAATCTGCCCCTTGAATTTCCAAATTGTAGTCTGCAGGAAATGCGTTTTGGGCAAAATATTTTCTGTGCCCTGCAACAGAAAATTCAGTTCCGTTATCGCAAGAGCCAACACAAACTGCAATTCTGTCTTTTCCGTAAATTTCTTTTGCTTTTAAAATAGAATCTTCAATTTGCAAAAGAGCCGCTTCTTCAATTTGCATAATTCGCATATCATATCTTGCCGAAGAAGGCTTTAATGCGGCACTGTTTACGCGAGCAGCAAAAAATTCTTCGTTTGTACAAGTTGTAACTTTTTTTATATTTGACTGATTTCCTGTTGTTACAGAATTCCAAAGTTCTTCTATATTTGTTCCTGCACAACTCATTACACCTGGTTTTGAAAAATAAATCATATTATTCCTTGAACTTAGATTATTCGGCTTGAACTAAAATATATTCATATCCGCGTAGAAGGTTTTTTAATTTTACTGTGTTTCCTTCAAATACAATTTCTTCTATTACTTTCGAACCATTTTTAAGCACTCTGATTTTTCCAGAATCTGATTCAGTTTCTTCAAAAGAAAGACCAACTTTTTTGTAATTTGCTTGCAACTTTTCTAAATCGTAATAAATATTTTGAATATCACAAATAATGTATTCTGGTTTTAGATTATCTGGAAGAAGTGGAGAATCAAAAATTACAGATTCGCCATTGTAAATCATCACGCCCATATCTGTTCCAAAATCGTTGAGCAATGTCATTGTAATTCCAGTGTTATCTAATTGTGCGTAAGCCAAAACAGAAAAACTATCTTTTCCAAAACTCATTGTTAATGAATAAACAGAATCTATAGAAATAGAAGCGTCTGATGGAGGAAGAAGATTAACTTTTTTTGTATTTGTTACGTAAACTGGAGAAAGAGCAGGTTGTAAATTTTTTGAACTTGCACAAGAAAAAGCCAAAAAAATTGAACAAAGGGCAAATAAAACCTTAATAGAATTTGAAATAGTTTTCATCAGTTGATTGTAAATTTTATGCATATTTTTGTCAAATGGAGTAGGGGCGGCGCCGAGAATTGAGGTGGCCCGGCCGACGCGGAGCGGAGGCTGGGAGGTGAGCAACTTTTTGTTGCGAACCTGACCGTTAGGGAACACCGAAATTGAACTGAACCCCTTTTTTTGGACAGTTTTATGCTACCAAATTTTTCATTCGGACTTCAATTGGAGTCCGATAATTTAGAACACTTGAATCACGCTCATGATTATAATAGTGAATATAAGATTCAAGTTGTTCGAGGAAT
>JAFXDY010000015.1 GCA_017521105.1 Treponema sp. | reverse complement strand
TCCTGATTTGTGTTTTTTAGTTGGAAGTGAAATGCAAGTTGCTTACGATTATATTTGTAATTCATCTTCCAAAATTGAAAAAAGTGTAATTTGGTATAAGGAAAAGGGCAGTGATTCTTTTAGTGAAATTGCAAAACAAGTGAATGATTTTGTTAGCGAAAATGATGTGGTTTTGTTAAAAGGCTCAAATAGCATGGAATTGGAAAAAATTGTTCCTATGATTTGTAAAATTTGTGTAAAAAATGATAAAAAGGGAGGGTGCTAAAAAAAATGGGTGGATTTTCATTTGCTGCAGAAAGACCAATTGAAAAGTATCACAAAAGCGACATTCTCTTTTTAATTTCTGTAATTTTATTATGGGGATTAGGATTTTTTACTTTATTTATTAGTTCTCAAAATTATGCCCAAAGAATGTTTAATGATTCTTATTACTTTGTAAAGCGACAGTTTATTACTTCTTGCATTGGTGGAATATTATTTTTGTTCTTTTTGCTTTCTGATATGAAGTTTATAAGAAAGCTTGTGCCAATAATTGTAATTTCATCCTTTGTTTTGTGTATATTAACTTTTTTTCCTGGAATATCAATTGAAAAAAATGGAGCTAGAAGATGGATAAGACTTCCTATGTCATTTTCTTTTCAGCCTTCGGAGTTGGTGAAATTTTCAATTGTTTTATTCTTAGCAAATTTTTTTGATAAACAGGAACGACTTGTAAATCCTGATGATAAAAATGTTGCCCCTTCTGTTGTTGTTTTTATTGTTTTTCTTGCAGTAGTTGGTTTTCAAAAAGATTTTTCTACCACAGTTTTTATTGCAGTTGTTTGTATTCTTATGTTTTTTGTAACCGGTTCAAAAATGAAGTGGCTTATTCCTTTTACCATTGTTGTAATTCCTATTGGAGTTATGATGATTTTGACACAAAAGTATAGACTAGAACGAATTTTAGGTTACATAAATCCTGATAGTTTTGCTACAACATTAAATTTTCAAAGCATTGCTGCAAAAAAAGCAGTAACGGCTGGTGGAATTTGGGGAAGTGGAATTGGTACTGATTTAAACAGAATTAATAGCATCCCAGAAATTCAAGCTGACTATATTTTTGCTGGATGGGCAGAAGCAATGGGATTTGTTGGGGTAATTATTTATTTTGTAGTTTTAGGCTTTTTTGCATGGAGAGGCTATAGAAGTTCTTTTATGTGTCCAGATAGATTTGCATCTTTTGCTTCTTTTGGATGTGTATCTGTAATCTTTTTGCAATCTTTGCTTAACTGTATGGTTGTTTGTGGGCTAGTTCCTTCAACAGGAATTCCATTGCCGTTTTTTTCAATGGGGGGGTCATCAATAATTATTACATTGGCAATGTGTGGATTTATTCTTAATACTTCTAGATGTGAAGAAAGTTATGAAATTAATACAAAAAGTGACGAAAATAATGAAGAGATTCTAACAATTTTAGATTTTCAATAGAGAGTGTGTGGTGGTTTTATGAATAATTTGAATTTTGCAATTGATGAGTATGTTGATCAGGATTATTTTCTAACAACAAAAAATATTTCCTCAGAAAAAAAGGCAGAAAAAAGCGATAACAAAATAAAAATTATCAAAGTGATTTTTGGAATTTTTTGTTTCTTGCTACTTTGTGAATTGGTCGTTTTTAAATATGTTATGCCAAGTTTGTCTAGTCCAAAACTTACAATTTCTGGACAAAAAGTGTACTCTGCAGAAGAAATTGCAAAAAAATTAATTCCTATGAATGCCACCTCATGGTTTGATTTTGATGTAAATGAAGCTGCTGCAATTTTATCTAGTGATTCTGCTATTGAGAATGTAGTTGTTCAAAAGAAATTTCCGGATAAGATTCTTATAAATGTAATTGAAAGAAGTCCTGTTGCTGTTACTTTTGTTTCAGAAAAAGGTAGAACGTTTCCTGTAAATGTAGATAAAAATGGAATTTTGTTTCCTTGTAATTCAAAAATCAATAATACAGAAAAAACAATTCCAATAATTTCTGGGCTCCCTGTAGAATATATGACTTATGGAAGAAGAGTTCCTTCAAAATATAAAACTTTAATTGATCAAATTGCAGAAATTAATGAACTTCCTCAAAACTATTTTGCAAGTATTTCTGAAATTTGTGTAAAATCAAAAGAATATGGAAACTACGAATTGGCATTAATTCCGTCTCAGTCAAAAGTTAAAGTATTAACAGATCGAGCATTGAATGAAGACGCGTTAAAGTATATGATGATAGTATTAGACGTTGTAAATCAACTGGGAAATGATGTTTATGAAGTTGATTTGCGTTACGGTGCGGTTGCTTTTAGAACAAAATCAGAAGTTGAACAAGGTATTGAATAATAGGGGAAAATAGATGGCAAACGACAAGGAAAGAATTATTGTTGGACTTGACATTGGAACAAGTGTAATTCGTGTTGTTATTGGTGAACTCAATGAAGAAACTGGAAAATTAGAAGTTATTGGAACTGCTTCTAAAGAATCTGGTGGAATTAATAAAGGTAGCATTGTAAATATTGAAAAAGCAAAGGAAGCTATTAGGGAAGCCATTGAAACTGCAGAATATAATGCCGGAGCTACAGTAGAATCTATTATTTTGGGAATTGGTGGTTCACAAATAGAAGGTAAAAATTCAAGAGCGGTTGTTCCTGTTAGAAGTAATGGGCGCGTAAATAGAGAAATTACAATTGAAGATGTAAATAAAGTTATTGAAAACGCAACAGAAATTTTAAGTTCAGAATATAGAGAAAAACTTCATGTTATTCCTCAAGATTATATTGTTGATGGAACAAGAGGGGTTAAAGATCCTGTTGATATGATGGGAACAAAACTTGAAGTTGAAGTTCATATTATTACAGAAGCAAAAACTGTGTTGCAAAATATAAAATCTTGTATTGCTAGAGCTGGTTATTTTTTAGATGGTGTTATGCTTAATACTTTGGCTCAAAC
>JAFXDY010000001.1 GCA_017521105.1 Treponema sp. | reverse complement strand
TTAGGTTGACGACCCTCCAAAAATTGCGGGTCGTTATACTAATTTCATGTTCTTTTGAAGGTTTTAAAAAAGGTACGGAAATTAAAATTGTTTTTCCTTCTTTATTTGGTAAATGTGAGATAAATGCGATAATTGAAAATATAACTTTTGAATTGTTTTATATTCTTGAATGTAAAATTAATTCAAGAGAAAATACAGAATTTTTTATTGAATTTGAAAATTATGTGCGTAATCTTATTAATCAGAAAAAACGTAAAGAAGAAAGAATTCTTTGTACAGAAAAAAATCTTGAAAAGTTAAGAATGGATAATCTTATTCTCCTTACATATAAGTATAGGACTTTTAAAGCCTTAATTAAAGACATTTCTTATTCTGGAATTAAAGTATTGACTAATCCGCTTTTATTACAGACAAAAGATGAATTATTTTCATTTTCAATTAAATTTAATAATCCGGAAGAAAAGTTCTTTTTTGTTTCTTGCAATACGGTAAGAAAGCAGCTTTATACATTTGACAATTATAATATGGCAGAAATTGTATTTAAGCTGGGAGAAAACATTAAATATAGAAAACGACTGGATCTTTATTTTAATGAGAGAAAAAATATTAATAAAAGATAATTAATATTTTCTCTTAAAAACACCAAAATAAGTATTATCAGATTTTTGAAAAACCTGTATTAATTCCCATCCTTCTTTACCTAAAATATTAATTTCTTCTGCATGAAAAATATTTATACATTTTGTCATATATTCAAACTGTTCCATTTTTATACTCCTTAAATAAAATGAACTTGATTTAAAGTTTTTCTTAAATGTAAGGTATTTTCACAGGAAATAATTCTTAATTTATGAAGAGTTTCACTGTCTGGCTCTCCGTTTTTCCACATTTCCTGTGCTTTTTCAAATCCATAAAGATCTATTGCAGCAATTTTTTCAGGACTTACAAAACCGCCTTTTTCTGTTACAAATTCGGTTGACGACCCTCCAAAAATTGCGGGTCGTTATACCCAAGGCGGGTAAAGTTCCAGCTGTTAGTGTCATAGTAAATTGTAATCTGATTTCCCTGATACAAAATGATGTCACCGGCTTGTGTGGTAATCTGGGTGTCGTTGCGTGGAAGCTTTGTTCCAAGCGGGCCAACTTTTTCAAAGCTGCCGTAATCGTGCATATCAACTGTAAGCGGACCTTTTTTCAAAAGTTCGTAAAAAGCAGTGGCAGAAGAATTGTCCACCAGTGTAGCAGTAAGCTTGTGGTTGCCACTGTCGCTTGTAATTTGAGGTTGACGACCCTCCAAAAATTGCGGGTCGTTATACCTGTACCTTATTATAACATGATATAATCATTTATACCAACTATCGATTCCTGATAATCTTCTTCTGCCTGATATAACCCCATATTACAAAACTGTTTTTCAGTTAAACGCATAATTCGAACTGTTCCGGTGTTAGGAATATATGGTTTTATTCTATTGAGATGTTTTTCTGCTCCTTTGCGGTTATTTGTAATTCTCATGAAAACCTCACTTTGCAGTAATACATATCCGTCTTTTATAAGAAACTTTCTTAATTCAGTATAAGCCGCTTTTGTTCCTTTCTTATTTGTTGGATTCAATAAAACTAGAATTCTCATATAATAAACAGCTATCCCCTACTCGCTTATAACTTCTATTTTTTCAACTGGCAAAATATCTGGCAATTTCAATAAATTAATATCACTTTCTTCTATAGCCTGTTTAAAGCTTTGAATCATTATGTTTATTCCATTAGAAATAGTGTTTTTTTCTTCATTTATGAAACAGGCGTTATGCAATACTAACGCTAAGGTTCTTCTCTGCTCCCTGCTAAGATTCGTCTGTGAGGAGACAATTTCGTGAGCAACAACATCTACCATTGCTCTCCATGGTTCTATTAAATCATCTGCTAAATTGAATCCATTAAATGATCCTTCATGATGAATTCCTATGGCCGGATAAAAACCAGCACAAACTAAATCCCGAATTATAGTATTTCTAACAATTGCATATCCATAATTCAAAACAGAATTAATTGGATCATCATTTCTTCTTACTAAGCCTGGATGAAATTGTTGGAAATAGAATTTTGCAGCATTTCCTTCGATATTATCAGGGTCCCCTGCTTTCAAATTTTTCATCATTTCAAAAAGTTCCTTTGTTCCTTCAATTCCAAGAAGTGTCAAACATTTTGCCTGATTTTCAATTTTCTTTTGAATAATTTTTTCCCAAAGCTCGCCTTTTAAATTTTCGTCCATGCTTAACTGCTGTCTTGCAATTTGTGCATTTCGTACATTTGCATCATAAGGAAGAACTATACTTGCTGGCATATAATCTTTTCCAATTGTTACTAGCCCTATTTTATTTTCGCTTAAAACAGATAAAGCCATTGTTGAAAGTCTTATATTTGCACCTGTACATATAATAAGTTCCAGATCTTCCAGCGGAACCGATACTTTTCGTTTCTTTTTGGGAGCAATTTCCTGCTCTATCGTTAATTGATTTGCTGTAACATGAAGTTCACTTGGCTGTGTGATTTCTAATATTCTGAATCCATCCATAATTTGTCTTTTCTTTGGGTTCTAGGTGTCCCCCTAGCGCATACGTTAGCCTTGGCTAATGTGTATTGCGCCCTTGTAGTCTTTTCGCCTAAAACTCAAAGCCTGCAAGCAAGTTATTAATTTAATTCCTCCAGGAAGGAAACAATTGTGTCTAAAACAGTATCAACTGGATCGTCTACCCATTTTTTGTCTGTTTCGGCAAGATTTATTCTTTTTATTGTAAAGACCTAAGGTGTCAATGACTGACATCGTGATTTTTTTATATTGTTTTCCTTACATAGAAAGTCTTGCTTGCTTGACCGTGCTTTTCAATCTTTCCTTCGTCACAAAGTTGTTTGAGAGCTTTTTCGATTGTCTGTCGGGCCAGAGTTGGACAGTGTTCCTGGACATCACTTTTAGTGAATTTTCCAAGCTGGTTCTTTGCTACACGTTCTACCATTTCGTAAGCCGAGATTTTATCTTCTATAAGATTCAATCTGTCTTCAAAATCTCTGTATGCTGCAAGAACAATTCCCAGGATATATTTTACAAAAGCCGTATTATCATTGGTTCCTTCATGCCAGTTTTCAGAAGACTCTTCCAGAACGTCATAATAAGAATCCTTTGTCTTTTCGATTTTCTTTTCCAAACTTATGTATTTGCAGACAACAAAGCCGGATCTGTAAAGCAGAAGTGTTGTGAGCAAGCGAGACATTCTTCCATTTCCATCGTTGAATGGATGGATGCACAGAAAGTCTTTTATAAAGTTGCTAATCAATAGGAGAGAATCAATTTCGCCAAGACTCATTGCTTTATTGAAAGTTTCACAAAGTTGTTCCATAGCAATAGGTGTTTCAATTGGACTGAGAGGTTCAAAAAGAACGTTTGAAGTTCCATCTGGAAGATTTGCAACAATGTAATTCTGAGTATTTTTGAACTTTCCTCCAAAATCAGGATTTGAATACTGATAAAGATATTTATGTAGTTGCAGAATGTAGCTAGGTGTGATGGGAATGTATTCAAAATTTTCGTGAATTATATTAAGAACATCACGATAGCCCATGATTTCTTTTTCATCTCTGTTTTTTGGAGTAGTTTTTTCCTGAACCAGCTGCTTGATTCGTGTATTAGTAGTAACAATGCCTTCAATCTTGTTAGAGCTTTCTGTACTTTGGATCTTTGCTATTTCTACCAGTTTTTCCAGTTTCTCTTTTTTCTGGCTGATGAAAAGCTGCTGTCTGCCCTTGTATTCATGTATTTTGGCAATGTAGCCCATGATTTCATTATCAATGTTGCAGTTCAGCTTTGAATAATCAAAAGTTCGCATCCCCTACTATACTCCTATATCTCCTATTATAACATATAAATTAGGAGATTACTATTGAATATAGGAGATATTAAGAATAAATTGTAAGCAAATAGCTGCTGTTATATCTCCTATTCTGATTATTAAAATAGGAAATGCTCATGATGAATAGGAGAACTCCTAGAGAAGTGAGTTGAAGGTTTGGTTATTTTTTTTCCGGCCAGTCTGCATTTACTTCACCAGTTCTATACCCTTTTGACTTCATGTATTCCATCAAGTTCAAAGGTGGTAGATCATGCTCTGCCCTTCTCTTATTTTTTTCTTCAAGTTTTGCAAGAAGCTCTTCAATGGCCATTTCTGCAGGATTGAATCTTGCCTTTGGCTTTGGATTGTTCTTCTTTGCAGCCTTTTCTTTTACAGTTTGATCCCAGTTCCAAACCCATTCATGAGGTGGAAGTTCGTCAAAAGGACCTTCTGTATCTTTATCTTTTGCGAAATCATGCAGCTTGTAGATTTCAAGATTTGTGCTGAATGCGTAATTTACACCTAATTCTTCTGCAAACTCTTTGGATCTTTCCATGCAGGCATCGCAGTCTTCACCAGGAGTCATAACGGCTACTGGTTCTTTTTTTTGATTTATTAAAACTATGGCTGGTTGAATCGGTTTCCCTGATTTTCCAGTAAAAATATTTTCAATTCTCAGGTATCTAGGACGCCATTTTGAGCGAATTGTATTTAGATGTTTCATTCCTATTTTCAAGGAACGAGATTTGATCTTTGTGAATTCACCATTGGCGATATATTTTTCAACTGCTTCCCTAATGTCAGTGCCAGTGCAGTCAATTTTTTCGTTTACTGAGGTCCATAGATATAGTTTAAGTCTAGAATTTTCTCCAGGAAGAATTCCTGGTTCTTCTACACATTCGGCCTGGAGAAATTTTCCATAATAATCAAATACAACTGATGTATCGCCATTTTCTTCTATTGATACATCAATGATTTTTGCACCAATCAGACTGAATACTCTTCTAAGAAAAGCTCTATGAACAAATGCAGGTGCATGACCAGTTTCGATTTCACATTCCTTGATAGCATACTCTACCCTTTTCCAATTCAATCTAGTCTGGCTGAGTTTAGAATCGTCTAAAGAATTGAGTTTTGTTTCTTTTAGTTTGAGGTATTGATTTCTTGTAAGATTTTTTGCACGCAGTAATTTACGCCAGTTTTTCTTTATTTTCTTTTCGCCATCTGTAAAAATTTCCGGAAACCATGCAAAGAGATAATCATACTGTTGTGCAGATAGCTTGTAGTCATTGTTTTCGTCATGGAAAATTACTGTTTTTAGTACAAGGCGTGTTATTCTCATTTAAAAACCTATATATTTAGATTATTTGAGATTGTTCAGGATGTTTTCATGGATTCCTGAATCGGAAATTATAAGCTTTCCGGCTGAAATTTGAAGTGCAGCATAATCAAGGCACATTCTAATTCCATGTGAAAGACTTAATCCTTCTGCTCCAAAGAGTTTTTCATATTCCTTTTTCTTGGCTTTACTTATATAGAAGTTTAAGAGGACCTTTTCTTTTTCATCGTTCTTCTTTTCTTCCCTGGCCTTTGTTTCTGTTTCAACTGCCTGATTAATGATATTTAATTTTGCAGCAGTTCCTGCAGCTGCATTAGCTAAAGCTTCACTTTCCTTTAATTTTGCCATTCTATTTTTCTCCAATAATATCGTTTACGATTGTCTCCAGAACTTCTGTTGTGTCAGGCTTCATGCGGTCTAATGCCTGAACTGCTTTTTGCTGCAGAGCTGCCTTTTTGAAGATTTCATCATTAGGGACTTTATATTTTTTGAGAGTGAGTTCATCAATTGTTGTAATGAGACTTTTCTGAACGGCTTTTCTCTTGTCGTAGTTATTGAAGATGAGTTTTTCAAGAACTGGCTTTGGATCACCGCTTTTGAGTTTTGTCAGGAGAAGGAAGAAGTCTGATAATCCATCAATTGAGTATTTATCAATCTGCAGAACTGGGATTACTTCATCAGATCCGAGAAGAACTTTTTTATCAAGTTCTGAATAAGATGGTGGCATATCGAACAGAATAAAGTCAGGAGATAAAGTTGCTAATTCTGCAATGAAATTCTTGATGGCATTACGATTTTCAATTTCTGTTGCTTCACCTCTGGCCCATTTGTCGAGTTTTCCGCCTGCAGAAAGTTTTTTACAAGGAACCAGGAAAAGGCCATCGTATTTAGTTCTGCATACGATATTTGTTATTCCGATGGAATTGTCATAAAGGTAATCTGCAAGTTCATATTCCATAGAATCAGGATCTGCAGGATAGAACTGGCTTGTAAGGTTTGCCTGGCTATCTGTATCAACAAGAATTACTTTTTTTCCTTTTGTTATGAGTTCACCTGCAATTGCTGCAGTAAGAGTTGTTTTTCCGACTCCACCTTTGTGGTTATAGAAACAGATTGTTTTCATAAAGATGACTCCTTCTCAAAATCTTAATTTTTATTATAAATGCAAAGTTAAAAAATGTAAAGAATATATATAGAAACTTCTTTATATACATAAAGAGAATATAAAGAGAAAGTTCTTTATATATATAAAGAACATAAAGAGAAAGTTCTTTATATAAAATAGAGGACGCAAATAGAAGCGTTTTAAGGGGGGTGTTTGAAAAAAAACGTGTAATTACCCTACCAACTCGTTTTGAAGCGTTTCTAGGGCCTTTTTTGAATGTGTACATTTTTTACCGGAAATTCGACCAAAATTGCCTGAATGTGGTACTGTTTTTTCTTTGCAGCAGAACTATATTGTAAACATAACTTGAATGGTTATTTCTTGGATTTTTTATAGCTTTTACTGATTACTGCAGCAGCTTTTATTAGTTTTGGTTATTGATTTTTTGCAAGATTTGACCGATAATATATGCAACGGCTTAGAACCCCGTTTTTTACAGAGTATTAGATTTATTAAGAAGAACTTAACAAGTTGATATTGGCATTGGTCTAGTTGTAGACGTTTTCCGATTGCCAGTATAAGGCACTCGGGAGAATGCTGATATTTGTTTTGTATTGATTATTTTTTTTGTTTTTCTAATACGGCAAAAAATATAAAAGATACGGACTGGTTTATATTGAGTAAAACTCAATATCAATTTGTTAAGTTCTTTTTTTATGTAATGCCGAGGTTCTTACCGTTGGGGAAAAATATATTGATGTGTCATTCTGTGGCACTTCGGTATATTAAAATGATGGTGGGAATCGAAAAAAAGTGAACTCATTTATTGGGACATCGGCAGCGGCATTACAAACTCAACTCAAATCGTCTTATTTCATAGGAAAGCAATCCCAATATTTAAAAATTCGCAGTGCTTTTAATAAAGGTCAGGAGCAGAATAGAAACAGATACCTGGATGAAGCTCTCACCTATCCTTACATTCAGCCAAATACAAATTTCAATCTCAAATGGTTGGTGTTCGATGTAGATCGTGATTATAATATCGCTGAGATATATGACTGTAATGCCCCTATTCCGAACTTCGTTGTTGTAAATCCAGAAAACGGCCATTCTCACTTGTGGTATGGATTGAATCAGGCGGTTTATTCTCAAGTTCAGTTCAAATCCTCAAGACCAATGCAATACGCTAAAGCCGTTTACAAGGCTCTCTGCAAGAAACTTGATGCAGATGTTCATTTCAATAAAGTTCTCTGTAAAAACCCTATTCATGAAATGTGGCAGACAATTTCCCTTAGAAAAGAACTGTATGATCTATCAGAACTTGCAAGCCATCTTGATATTAACTGGATAGATGAGACTCCGGCCAAGAAAAGAAGATTTAGAACTGCTGCAGCAACAATAACGATGGAAGATGTAGGGCAATTCTCAGGAGCTGATTCAGGATCCAGAAACTCAGAAACCTTTGATTACTGCAGATTTAAAGCTTATTCCCACAGAAGAAATACAAATTGCTCAGAAAAAGAACTCATAGACTGGACCTATGCTCTTGTAAAGACAGTAAATGCAAGTAACCGGCCATCTATGGATGAACGAGAATGTTCACAGATTGCAGAATCAATTGCAGTCTGGACCTATGCAAATATTGATCCAGTAAAGGCTAAAGAAGCTATGTATGACGAAGCCGATAGAGAAAGATCGTTGCTTGTTCGTCAAAAGAAAGCGGCCAAGAAAGTGAAAGAGATTAAGAAATACCTTAAGAAACATCCTGATGCATCGAACAGAGAGATTTCTAGAGTTTTAGGTGATGGATTTTCTACAGATACAGTAAATAGGGCAGTAAAGAAGATTGCAGCTGAGAAAAAAGCGAAAGCAGAGAAAGCTGCAGCTTCTCGAGCCGAAGTTGTGGGGGTAGTTCCTTCTGATGATCCTTTAAGTGAGAGATTTGTAAATCAGGTTGTAAAGGCTGTAGGCCTTTTAGGGTCTCCTGGTATTACTAGACTTACTAACTGACTTTATTACTGGCGTAGCCAGTTACTTTTATTATCGGTATTTAGTCCTTTTTTTATAATCACAAAGGGCAAGAGTGAAGCGAAGCTTCACCGCGGCAGGTGGGGTCTGGGGACACTTCCCCAGCATAGATCAAACATTTTTCCTTTTGTTCTTTTTATTTGTTATACAAAAAGCTGCTGCTGCATTTTGGAAAAAACTTGTTCCAGGTCCTGAAATTTTTTTCCATACCTGGTGAAATAAATTGCGTGAGGTATTTAGAAAACCTATATATTTAGGTAAAATAAAAGCTATGGAATCAGTAAAACAGATGATGGATGATCACATTGACCATCTTACAAAAGAAACAGATCAGCTTAGAGCAAGATTAGAGACACTTTATGATGAAGTTCAAGGAAAGACTCGTATATATGTAAAGCGAGAAGATCTTGATACTGTATTTCATCAGGCAGAAGAAATTGCTCGTGTAATGGTGTCCTTGAAGTCTGCAAATGAAATTCTTTATAAGAATAGGGGAAAAGCTTCTCCTAAAAAAGCAGTATCTTCAAAATCGAATGGAAAATTCGGCGGCCGCCCGCCAAGAGAAATTGCAGAAAAGAAACGTCGTATTCAGGAACTAGAGAATCGAAGTTATGTTCTTTTTGAAACTTTAACAGATGCAGAAAGAAAAGAGCTTGATGAATTGTATTATGATATAACTGCATGGGAAACAAATAAAAAAATGCGTATTAAGGAAGAACAAGAAAACCTAAATAAATAGGAAAAAGTGGAGTTATATGCAGGATTTTGAAATAAAAGATAGTAGTAAAAATGATAAAACTGGGGTTTTTGAGTTTTATCTGGCTTTTCTAAAAGTTCATTGTTCAAAAGATGGGATTTTGTATCAGCGAAAATATCCGTATGAACAGTATGAAGATTTTTATACACATCATTCGCATATTTTTAACGGCTGCAATTCAGATTTAAAACGGATAATTGATACAAAGGACAGAAATGAATTAACGGATTCAGATTTTCAAATTGTTTTGGATGAATTTGAAAAAAGATGCTTTACTCGTAGAACAGGACAGAGAGAAAACTGGTATATTTCTTTTTCTGGCTTTGCATTGTTTTTTGGAATGGTTTTTATTGTAGCATCTATTATATGTAAGTCCTTTTTTCTTGTAGCAGTAGGAGTTGTTTTTTCAGCGGCTTGTTTTTCGTCCTTATTGAGAAATATAAATGTAGGAAGAGTGATTTCAGGAAAGCAGAAAAATCCTAAGAAAAGGATATTTTATTTTCCAGTGAGGACAAATGAAGTGTTCAAAAAATTGGATCAACTTTGGAGAGAATTAAAAGAAGATGTAATTCAAGTAGATTCTGAAGATATTAAAATTGAAGACTTAAAAATTCTAGAAGAACTTGTTCAGGAAGGGCAGCTTTTAAAGGAAGATGGAAAGTATAAACTAGCTGGTCCAATTAAAAGCTTTGTAAAGTGGAGAGAAGAGCAGGGAGATATTTACGATATTAAGAACAATTTTATTTGCAAAAATATATTGCAAACAGATGGATCAAAAATAACATTAAATTCAATTTATCAGGCAAAAAGCAGAAATAAAGAGGATGAAAAACCGTTTTTAGACTAACCTTGCCAAAATCTTGCTTACCCTTGTCATAACCTTTTGAACCTTGCGTGAGATTTCAATTTTTTAAATCTATTATGGAGACATACGATTTTTAGTCGTATGTCTTTTTTTTTGCATCAGGAGGATTTATGGAAAAAGTGATTATAAAAGATCCAGAAGAACTGAAAAATGAAAAGCAGTATGCAAGCAAATATGTAAGTCCATTTTTCAGACCATTCTATCTATATAGGTATCAAGTTTTGCGTGTAATGAATCTTTCCCCAAGTCAGGCCAGAAGTAGAGTTATGTCAGAACTTAATATCATTTGGGAAAAAATAGGGGAGGAGCTGCAGCATGAAGAATCCTAACTTTCAACAAAAAACAACAAAGACCGGCTACAAGTTCCGACCGTTTTCACTGTCTGGCCACAGTCCTGCTGCTGCAAAAAAAAGGCAGCAGCAGGAGCAGAAGGGGTGGCCATCCGTTCAACGACCTACACTTTCCGCCGGTCTATGTTGTTGCAAGATTCGCAAAAGTGTAAACACTTTTTCAAATCTTGCCAGGGAGTTCACCCCCTTGGATCCTCGTCGCAAAGATAACGGACCAGAAAAGTCGGTCCATTATCTTTGCTCAGGAGAACTTGCCTATGAATAAGAAAAGACAAAACACTGCAGCGTTCCGTCTTTCTGATTCTGAAAGGCAAGTTCTCAAGGACCGAATCAAAAACTCTGGAATGAGTAGCCAGGAGTTTCTTCTTCGGTCCTCGCTTGAAAGACCAATTATGAATGTAGAAGTCTTTCAAGCTTTGTTGGTTGAACTTCGTAAGCAAGGAACGAATCTCAACCAGATTGCTAAGGCCTGCAATTCTGGCCGCCAGATGGATGCTGCAGAAAGTGCAAAAGCTGCAGCTAGGAAAATTGAGAGAACAGTTCAGGCTCTGAGATTTTTCTATGAGATGGAAAGCCGGGGAGTGGACCTTTCTCTATTAAAGAAAGCTTGTGATGAATCTGCAGCAAATCCATCAGATCAGGACAAGAAGATCCTGGAGGAGTTAAAGGCAGTATGGCCATACTTAAAATTGTAAATCGTAGAAATGGGAAAAGAAAAAGGTCCCATCTGGCCGGAGTTATTAAATATGTCCTGAAAACAGAAAAGACAGAAGAAAAACTTATTTACGGCCAGAACCTAGAACCAGAAAGAGCCTATCAGATGATGATGGAAACAAAGGATCTTTTTAATAAAAGGAAAGGAATGGATTATTTTCATTTTGTGTTGTCATATCCGCCCAATGAAAAAATCACTCCTGAACAAGCTTTGGAGCAGGCCAAAGAGTTGTTGGAAAGAACAAAGAAGTTTAGGGGATATGAAACTCTTGTTGCGGTCCATCGTGATAAGAAGCACATCCATGTTCACTTCATTGTTAATTCAGTGAACTTTGTAGATGGTCGGAAGTTCCATCTTTCCAGGAAAGAATTGGAAGCATTAAAGCAGCTGCAGAACCAAATCAATATAGAGAAAGGTTTTTCTGCAGCACCTGGAAAATATGAAGATATGAACGGAGAAGAAAGAACCGAAACCGTTTCAAATAATAAAAACACTTATCAGCTTTTGAAACGTGCTGAAAGTGGGGAAGTGAAAAGTTATGTGCAAACTTGTGCAATTTCAGTTTTGACACAAGCTGCAAGAGCTTCCAGTAAGGAAGAGTTCATTCAGCTTATGGATCAGGATGGATTTGAAACCATCTGGGATGACAAAAAAAAACACATAACTTTCATTGATAAAGAACGTGCAGCAGCAGGGGAGCAGAAGTGCAAAATCCGACTTTCTAAACTGGCGGATTACTATGCTGAATTCAAAAATCTTAATACAAAGGAGGATTTAATAAATGGCTTTGACGAAAACCGCAGAGTATCAGCAGAAGCAAGAGCAAACATCGAAAGAATCAGATCTGGTTCAGGAATTGCAGCAGATAATAACGGATCAGAAATCGAAGATATCGGCCCTGGAATCGAAGAACTCAAAAGCAGTACAGAAAATCAACGAACTGAATTCGATAATCTCCGACAAGGACAAGATAATCTCCGAGCAAAAGGAGTTGATCAGTCAGCAGCAATCGGACAGCTCGAACACGATAGAAAACAACGAGAAGCTACTAGATCTGAACAAGGCCGCACCAATAACACAACTACAAGAAGCTCAGAAAAAGATTACGGCCCTTCAAGGTGATCTTAAAAAAGAGAAAAATAAACCTCCAAAGATTGAAACCAGGATTGTAACGGAATATGAACCAAAGTGCAGTTCGTGTGTTAAGGAAGAACATGAAAAAGCTATAACTGTTATGAATAATAAGCAAACTTTATATGAAAGTTGCATAGTGGGTGGAGGTCTTTATGCAATTGTTATGACAGTTTTCCAGATAATCAATGCAGATGGATTTTTATTCTTCTGCAAGAAACTTGGAAAAGAAATAGGGGAGTTTTATATAAGAGCCTGGGACTATCTTTGTGCCATTGAGTGTAGTAGTGCTGCAGGAACAATAACAGTTCAGGCCCTTTTTGGATTGGTCATAGTAGCAATTACATTTGCGGTAATAGCCGGAATTGTGGCGTTGTATGTTGGTCCTGAATGGATGCGACATTGGGGAACTGTTGCAGAACTGGTTATGACATTGGGAATAGTAATCAACTGGGACCGGCAGCTATGGGAATTATGGCATCATAATTTGCTTTTGGTTTGGTTATATTCCCAGATCATTTATTTTGTTGGAGCTTTCATAATCTGGAAGAAGTTCATTGATTACTAGACTGCTCTAGATTGCAATAGTTCGTATAAATGTACGGCTAAAAATTAAATAACGCTATTTAGGATGCTTAAAAATGGACCTCTCGACATTGAATAAGCATCTATAAATAAATCTAAATTAAAGGAGCTTGTAATGAGCGTTTTTTCAAATGGTGGCTATGTGCCGGAAGGGATGGATTTTGGAGAGTGGCTTGAGTACTTGAATGGAATAGATGAGTACGAAGCTTTCCAGGATTATTTAGAATTTTTGGAAGAAGAAGAGGAAGAATATCCTGATGATCTTCTTATTCCTACTTTGAGTGATGAATCAATTGCATCACTTAAAACGGTGGCTGCAGGAGCATTTCAAGAAATTGAACGTTCCTTTGCAGATATGAGTACGGATCAGAAACTTTCAAGTCTTGATGAATTGATGGATTTGAACAGAAAAAGATTGCTTTTTGATTACATAAAGCAAGATGATGAGTTTGGCTTTAATTTCATTTTTGATGGCAGAGAAAATGCTTCTTTTGCAGAAAGTGGAAAAAGAGCTTTGACTTATACAAATCTGAAAAGAATCTATGATATGGATGAGTTTAATTCAAAGGATCCTGAGTTAAAGAAATCCTTAGAATTTTACGATTCTGTAATTCATAATGAATCCTGGTGTGAAAAGCAGATGCAGCGAATTGATCAGTGGATGAATTGTGATGCAGGCTCAAGCCAGGCAGTTTATGCAAAATGCTTGAACAGAAGTTTTCAGGACCTGAGAGAAAGAATTGTTCAGGAACCTGAAATAAAGAAAACTAAGGTCCGTACAGTCGATTATTCAGTGGATCGTTAAATTTCAACTCTCTAAATTTGAAAAATTATGTATGGATATATGAATAAAATGGAAATAACGCAATCTAGAACAGTCTAGGTTGCGTTTTGTTTTTACTGATGTGAAAGTACAGCTTCACGCAGAATAGAATTTATTCTAGTCTGATAACCTTTCCCTTGAGCTTTCAGAGCTTCCAGGACATCAAGATCAATCTTGATAGAAATGGCTTTCTTGATAGGTGTAACTTTGAAATATTCAGGATGTGCAGGAGCAAAGCCTTTCAAATCTGAATCAGAGAATTCTGGAATATCATCATCATAGGTTACTGGAAGAGCTGCAATCTCTTTAAGTCTTTCATCTGTTAATTTGTTTGATGTAGGCATTGTAAACCTCCTGCAATTTTGGTTCTGCTTTTCTAGCAGAAATAATTCTTGTTCTTCCATTGCGTTCCGTATGAACTGCTGCAATTATTACAATTCCACGGATGCTGCCGACACTAAAATATCTATCTTCTTCAAGTGAAGAATTTTTATCGTCAAATTTTGTCAGAAGATATGGATCGTCAAATACTTCTAGAATTTCTGAAAAAGAAAAACCATGATTTTTTATGTTTAATTCGTCTTTTTCAGAACCCCATTCAAATCTTCCATCTTGGCTGATAACAGTCATTATGGGCCCCTTAATAGTTTCTAATATAAGTATATAACGAGAGATATATAAAAGCAAGTATATTTTATAAAGTATATACTCAACTGTATATAATAAGAATTCTGTCTACTAACCTAAATATTTAGGTTAGTAATTACCCTTTTCTTTTATCACCTGCTTTAATCTGAAATTATTGTCAAATACATATTCATTTAATTTGTTTATTTCAAGCAGATTTCTGATGCACCATTCAGGATCCTGAGTATGGAATGTGTAATAAACATCATTTAACTGTTTATAGGGAAAAATTTGCATAACAAATTTTGTTGACTGTTCTCTGGTATATGAAATGTAACGGTATAGATAACCGATCCAGAATAAAGAACTTTTTGAGTATTTAATTTTTCCGTAGGTAGAATCTCCAAATTCGTTTGTAATTTGAGAAAGTCCTTCTTCCGCATCAAGTGACAAATTTGAATTGGTGTTATCATCAAGAGCTTTTGATAAATTAGAATGAAGAAACCTTCTCAAAAAGACAGACGAAGAACAATCCAGTTCTGCAGATTTTTCGAAGATTTTTCCCTGGAATTCACACAGTAATAAACCATTATGATCAAAATTTTTCATTTGAAAAGTTCCTCTATGTATAGACCTGTTTTAAATTCTCTTTTTGCAAGTTTGAGTTTTGTATCGATTTCAAAACTTCTTTCTACTAACCTATTTCTGCAGTCTTCACGTTCAGGTTTTGACAGATAATATTTTTCAACTGGAATTAAGTTGGATAAAGCTTTATCTGTCTTAAATATATATTGGAGTCCCAGTTTTGAAGCAGACAAAGAATGAAGAGCAACATCTGCATTGATTTCCCCTTCTGTAAATTGGGACATGATGTAAAACATCTTATTATCTGCTACTGGAGCAATTACAACGTCCGCAGTATTTGTTTCTACAACAATATTTTGTATAGTCTGATTTGATTTATACTGTTCCAAAGTGCCACGGTGATAACAAATGGCAAGCATCCATTCAAGGTTGCATTCAAACTTTTTTATTTTCAGGTTTTCTAATGAATATCTAAAGGAATATACAGAAGCACCATCTTTCTCAGATACAAAAGATAAAGCTTGATTATATGTTTCCCCTAAGTAAAAGCCATTTCCAAAATCACAGTTATTTCGTGAACCTGTTGTAGTAACAGTTGATAGTCCATCTCTTGAACCGTGGAACAAGACAGTACCGTATTTTTCTTTTATGAGTTCTTCTTTTACAGAGTTGATTCTGTATTTGTTTTTATAGATGTAAGAATAAATTTTTTCGCATACATCTTCTCTTGCAGAATTTCTCTTTTCAATTTCATTCAATGTGGTTCTTGAAATACCCGTTCGTTCAGATAATTCAAGCATATTGATTTTTTCTGTTTCCAGAATGAAGTGTATATCTTCTTTTAGATTGTAATGACAGTCAATTGTTATCATGTAGATAATTATAGAGTTTTAAACTTGTTTGTTCAATATGAACAAACAAGTTTGAGTTAAGAATGAGGTTGACGACCCTCCAAAAATTGCGGGTCGTTATACCAAAAACAAATTCACGTTGTTCACATATTCATCGGATTGATTTAGAATGAGCCGGCTTTGAGAAACGGAAAAACAATTTTGCATAATAACGCAAGCCGCCTGTGCGGGCATGGGAAATGCTCGTACAGGCGGCTTTTTGGGTGTCTATCTATTTTTAAAATGATAATTTTAATTACTTGACCGAATCGGTTATTGGTGTTATATTATAAATAACCGATTCGGTTATTTCGTTGAAAGGCAGGGATCAAAGTGGAAAAATTTTTGGCGCTGACGGAAGAAAAGAAAATGACGATCCTGAACGCAGCACTTCAGTGCTTCGGAAAATTTGGTTATGAAAAAGCATCCGTCAATGATATTGCAGTGGCTGCTCATATCTCCAAGGCATCCATGTTTCAGTATTTCGGAAGCAAAAAACAGCTCTATATTTATCTGCTGGAATACTGTAAAAAGGTCATTGAAGAAATATTTGAAAAAGCACATCTGGATTCCAAAACGGATTTGTTCGACAGGATCCTGGCATCCAGCCGCATGGAAATGGAGAGCTTCCAAAATCAGCCCTTCACCCTGCAGTTTATTACCAGCGTCTGGGAAGAAACTTCTCCCGAAGTAGCCGATGCGCTGGTGATTCTGACAGAGGAAGCCTGCAGCTTCAGAAACGATATGGTTCTTCGGGAAGAGGATGCTTTGAAATTCAAAGACCCAGAGGATGCCCAGCCGGTCTTTCAGATGCTGCTTCTGATGGCCGAGGGCTATGCGGCCGGGTACCGGGGGGCGGCGGCTTTCGATTTTCAG
>JAFXDY010000150.1 GCA_017521105.1 Treponema sp. | reverse complement strand
GGGCATGTTGATTTAGAAAAAACAAAAGAAATGATAGACGCATACATGGCGCAAGGTTTTTCTTATTTTGATACTGCGTGGGTTTATCATGGTGGTTTTAGCGAAAAGATTTTTGGGGAATTGGTTGCAAAACGATACCCTCGTGAAAAATTTCAAGTTACTTCAAAAATGCCTGTTTGGGAATTAAAACAAGAAAGCGATTTGGAACGGATTTTTGAAGAACAATTAAAAAAATGTAATATCGAATATTTTGATTATTATTTCTTGCATTCGCTTGGAACTGGTAATTATGAATCTGCTGAAAAATTCCACGGATTTGAATTTATTCAAAAAATGAAGGCCGAAGGAAAAATCAAACACATTGGTTTTAGTTTCCACGACAACGCAGAAAAACTTGATGCAATTTTAACAAAACATCCAGAAATTGAACTTGTTCAGCTTCAAATTAACTACATCGACTGGGAAAGCGACAATGTTCAGAGTCGCAAATGTTACGAAGTTGCAATGAAACATAACAAAATGGTTGCAATTATGGAACCAATTAAAGGCGGAAGTCTTGCAAACATTATGGACGACGCAAAAAAAATGTTTACAGATTATAATCCAAAGGCTAGCGTTGCAAGTTGGGCAGTTCGTTTTGCTGCTAGTTTGGATAATATTCTTGTAGTTTTAAGTGGAATGAGCAATATGGAACAATTACAAGACAATATGTCTTACATGAAAGATTTTGTTCCACTTTCTGCAGAAGAGCAAGATGTTGTTGCAAAAGCCACAGATTTAATCAAAAAGACAATTGCAATCCCTTGTACCGCTTGTCGTTATTGTACAGACGGTTGTCCTCAAAAAATTAATATTCCAAGAATGTTTGAACTTTACAATGAATCAAAACGCTATGGTGTGGCAAGTTTTAAATGGCACTACAACGAAGAACTTAAAAAATCAGGAAATCCTGCAGATTGTATTGAATGCCACTTGTGCGAAAGCAACTGTCCACAAAAATTGCAAATTGTAGATTTGTTAAAAGAAGTTGCGAAAACATTCAACTGATAATTTAGAATTAAGAATGAAGAATTAAGAGAAAAATCAAATTTTTATATCTAATTCTTCATTAATTCTTTCATCCATTGGTGGTCGGCGGAATCTGATTCTGCCAATTTTACAGCAGCAAGAACTGCAAGCCATTTGTTTAATTCATTTTCTGAAGTTCCAGCAAGATTTTCCCAAGCTGATTTGTAAAAATAATACCAAGCACCACGACTTTTGTTTAAATCTTCTAAGTTTGTTCCTGGCATTGGGGCAACACTTTTATAAATTAAAAGTGTTCTTGCAACATCTAGCAAAGGAGAATCACACATTGTATCGCACCAATCAATTACTCTGTATTCCCCACTTTCTGTAATGATGATGTTTGCAGGATGTAAATCTGAATGACAAACGCTTGTACCCTGTGGAAGTGAATCTAAAATTTTTAGAACATGATTTTTTTCTGCATCATCAAGAAATGAACTTTGCAAAATTCTTTCTTTCATCACATCATGACCAGAAGGAAAGTCTTTGCCTTCAAATTTTGAAATTTTGTATTGAAGTTGTGCCATAATTTGAGCATTTTCTTTTATATCAAAATCTGCACCTTGCACAAACATTTTTTCTAGCATTGTTTGTCCGCGAATATTTTCCATTATAAAACCACGTCCACGTTCATCATTTACACGTTCTAAAATTTGGGGTGCACCAAGAGCAATTGCAACTTTTGATGAAGTGCATTGAATTTCACTTTCTATACAATAGTCGTTTTTATCATCATGAAAACACTTAAAAATAGTACCGTTTCCAAGGTCGTAAATATCAGCGGTTCCACCTTTTGCAATTAGTTTTTGTTCCATAATTTGTACCTTTTTAATTATTATTCTGTCTTTTTTTTATTTTACACCAATTTACAAATCCGTAAATATCATTTACTAAAAAAGCGACAAAACAGACAACTACAGAAATGTATTTTGTATCATAAATGCTGGCCAAAATCCATAAAATGATTAAAACGATGTCGTTTGAAGCGTAGGCCAGGGCAAAATATGGACTTCTTCTAAAGGTAAGATAAACTGCTACAAAACTGTTGTTACAGAAATTGTACTTGGAATTAGATTTTCGGTGTTAAAATATTTTAAAATAAAATAAAAAATCTCGGTGATGATGACAGCCGCAACTGACATAAAAAAAACTTCTTTTTTATGAATTACGTTCACTTTTACTTCTGATTTGTTTCCGTTGTAAGGATTTTTGAGCCAAGAAATTAGTGCAAAAATTGACATTGGCATTGTCATTCCAAGGTATGTAATCATTTCGCCGTAATATGCAAAAGAAAATGAAATAATTCCATAAAGCAAACTGAACAAAACCATTAAAAATTGCCCAAAGGGATTTCCTTTTGCGTTAAAAATTAAAGATGTTACTCCAATTAACGAAGCAATCAATGTAAGAAAGTTTTCTTTATCAAAAAGGCAAAATGAAAGCATAATTGTAAAAACCGAAACACTCCACAAAACAACTTCCGCTTTTGATAAATTGAAAAAATATTTTTTTTGTTTTTGAGCCGCCATATAATTTAACCTTGATGTAGGTTTATTTTAAACACTATTTGATACAAAAACTACAATGACGTTGAGACGCTCCCAGTCAAGCGAACTGTAAAAGATGCTATCGAACTTTTAAGGAATTGTGATTTAGGTCAAATGGTTCGCTACGCTGCCACCATTT
>JAFXDY010000149.1 GCA_017521105.1 Treponema sp. | reverse complement strand
TTTATCTTTAAATATTTCTTCTAAAAATGTTTGAGAAAAACAGCGTTTTTTTAACACTTGTCCATATAATTGCATAGTAACATTCATTCTTTAATAATAACTCAATTTACTATCTTTTACAAGTAAATCAAGTCAATATTAAAGAAAAAAAATAATTTTACTTTATTCTTCAACTTTATTTCCACACAACTTTCGATTGAATAAAAATATTACCTACTGAAAAAAAATTTCTTAAAATCCCCCACTTCACACAAATTAGTATTGATGGGATTCACATCTAGAGTTTTCAGACAAGCAGTAAACACTAGATGTGAAGATTATACTGGAGTTCTATTGTTTCGCAAAAAAACAATACCTTGATACAGATTATTTATTTCCTCGTCGTTTATTACATCTACAACAAATTCTATCTGCTGAAAAGTTTTATCATCACAGATTTTCATTTGCAAAATTGTTGAAAGCAATTGTTTTACTTTTTCATTATCAAAGGTTTTTCCAATACTCCAAACAATACGATCTGCATATTCTGGTTCTTGTCGCAAAAGAATTAACAAGTAATCAACAACTTTATTTATATCAATTGTAGTAATTGATTTATTTACCAACATTTGTGGTAATAGGGTCGAATACTCAGTCGGATTATTTAGATTAGTATTTTTCTCAAAAAAAAGACCAATATTCATAATTATATTATCTTTATTGGTATTTTTATCGGTTAATTGCTGAAGATAATTTTGTAAATCTAAATCCATTTCTTTTACTCCACAAGGTTTATTCCGCGTAAATTCTCTAAATCAATTCGATATTCCTTACCCTGAGTGGTGGCGTATGTCGCAATCGCTATTTTACTGTAAAAATACTTCCACATACGCCTTGAGTTTTCGCTTTGCAAAAACTCACTTACATTTTTTTATTATGAATTAACACCTTGGTGATAACGTTGCCACCACTCAAATTCCTTGGCATTTGTAGACGCTTCCGAAACTTTAAAATCGTGATCAATAATTGTAATTAAGTTGCGGCTGTTTATTACGGCGTCGGCAATGCAAGGTTCAAAGTGCATTCCTTTTGATTTTTGAAACACTTCCATTGTTTCTTCAATAGACATTGGATCTTTATACAAACGCTGACTAATAAGAGCATCCAAAACATCCGCTGCCGCCATAATTCTTGCACATAAAGGAATATTTTTACCAACCAACTGACGTGGATACCCAGTGCCATCCCATTTTTCGTGATGACAATAAGCCATTTCACTTGCAATAACATTAAAACTACCATCTTCAATTTGAGGCAAAAACTGCAAAAGTTTTTTACCTTCTTCCGGATGGCACTTCATCATTGCAAATTCTTCTTCTGTAAATTTACCAATCTTATTTAGAATTCCTTCAGGAACGTGGATTTTTCCAATATCATGCAAAAAAGCAGCATTCACAAACAACTGAATATTTTTCTTAGTCAATTCTTCTGTGTAACATCCCATTCTAACAAGTTCGTTACAAATCACTTCAACATATTTTTGTGTGTGAATAACGTGGCGACCAGTAAACAAATCATGACTACCCAAACACTGAGCAACAAATTGAATAATCTTAAACTGAGTTTCATCAAGTCTTTCGTTAGTTTCTTGCAATTCTTCATTTATCTGCTGCATTTCTTTTGTACGCTGTTGTAACTGATTATATGCAACATCAATATTGTCATAAGAATCAATTAATTTTTGCATTGTTTTGTGAGTTCTAGAAGACATATAACTAGACAATGCAAACAAAAATATATATTCAACAATAAGCCCAATTACATATTTAATAAAATATTGAAGTCTTGTAAAAAATCCATAAGTAACTAAATCAGCATTATTTGAACGAAACCAATAAGCCACAACAGCAAGAATAAAACAAACAACAGTTGTGTATCTAGTAAGACGCTTATTATAATAAAGACAAGCAACAAATGGAGGGAATGCATAAGAAATTGAAATTAAAATAACCCCATCCATACTTAATAAAAAAACAAATATAGATGAAAAAATAACACCCAAATACATTAATAACACTTGGGAAACATTACTTCTAATCAAAAAAGAATATAAAATAGAAGAACATAAGGAATAAACCAGAATTGAAAGAGAATATGAATGTGGAACAACCCAAATGCCTGGAATTGTTAAAGCAATGAACATTACAGGAACAAATATTGTCCCCAAAAGAACATTGCGAACCATTTTATTTACTTCTACTATATTTTCTCTAAAAAAAGTTTCATCAGTAATAGACATTCAAAACCTACACAAAAGTTATCATTGAATCACTTTTTTTACTAAATTACAGTATACCCCCACCCACCATATTTTGCAAGTTTTTTTTTAAGGGCGGCATTTTGCAAACTACAAAAACTTTTTAATTTCTTTTTGACAAAGCTGGTCACAAACTTCGTTATATTCAACTCCAGCATGACCTTTTACCCAATTCCAAGAAACATTTAAAGAATTGTTCAATTCATCCAAAACAATCCACAAATCTTGATTTTTCACAGGCTTTTTGTCGGCTGTTTTCCAACCTTTTACCTTCCAAGATTTTATCCAAGTTGTAATTCCATTTTTTACATATTGGCTATCAATATTTACAATTACAGGACGTTCAGAAAAACCTGGAGTATTTTTTATAACAGACAAAGCTTTTATTGCCGCCATAAGTTCCATTCGGTTATTTGTAGTAAGTTTTTCGCCACCGCTAAGTTGTTTTGCAACACCATCAGCAATTACAACAATTCCCCAGCCACCAGGACCAGGATTGCCACTACAACCACCATCTGTATAAATTACAATTTCATTTGCCATAAAATTTCCTTTTTTTGGATTGCTTCGCTCCCCTCGTAACTGCAATCACAATCTATACAAAGTTTTTTGTCATTGCGAGGAGCTCTTTAGGGCGACGTGGCAATCCAGTGCATGGACGAACACATTCTAGATTGCTTCGCTTCGCTCGCAATGACGTAAAATTAACTCCAATGACGTAAAATTAACTCGTAATGATGTTTATTCATCCAAAAATCCAATCCAGAACTTTGCAAGTAAATCATATCCATCTTGATTTGGATGAATTCCGTCAAGACACATTAATTTTCTGTAATCATCTTGTTGCAAAAACAATTTTCTTACATCTGCAATTTTTACATCATTTTTAATTGCATATTCAACTATGTTTAAATTATAAAATTCATTATTTCTAGAAAGCTTATCTCCAGGATTTTCCCCAAGGAATTTTGCAATATTTTCTTTGTTCAGATTCTTAGAAATATTTTCAAACCATCGGTCTCCAACCAATGGAGGCATAGTCATAATAATTGGAGTAATATTATTTTCTTTACAAAGTTTTACCATTGAATCAAGATTTTCTAAAAAATCATTTAATGGAGTTTTTGGAAGGATTTCAGAAAAAACTGTAGCGTCGCTTACAATGTTCCAATCATAATCACAGTCGTTGTTTCCAAATTCAATAATAACAACATCAGGAAGATTATTTGCATCTTTTTGTTTTTGAATAAACTTTTCAAACTTTCCTTTTGCTTTTGTAATAACGTTTCCGTAAATGCTGTTATTTGTTAATTCAAAACCCAAAACTTTTTGAGCCTGAGTTAAAGAATCGTTTTCTACAACATCAAAAATCCGCCCAGAATTTGGAACAGTAATTACACCCTTTAAAATTGAATCACCAAAAACTGCAATTTTTTTATTTTTCATAGTTTCACTTCCCTGATGTCGTTGCGTGCGATGCCTTTTGGTCGTAGCAATTGTTGCGCACTTGTCATTCCTGCACTTGATGCGGGAATCTATTTTGGTATATAGATCTCCGGGTCAAGCCCGAAGATGACACCATTCTCGCTACGCAATAACACAATTCCTGGATTGCTTCGTCGCTATGCTCCTCGCAATGACATTATTTCTGACTTCTGAATTCTGAATTCTGAATTAAACAATTACTCCTTTTGTGCTTGGAACGGCGCCGTTTCTTCTTGGGTCAATTTCTACTGCGGCACGAATTGCTCTAGACACAGCTTTAAAACATCCTTCAATTTTGTGGTGGTCGCTGCGGCCACGAATTACGTCTATGTGCAAATTACAACTGGCAGCGTTTACAAATCCTTGCCAAAAATCTTCAAAACAGTCTGTTTGGAATGAAGCTTCTTTTCCACCGCTAACAGAAACCAAAGGCATGCCTGTTAAGTTTGCATTAGAAACTAAATATGGACGGCCTCCAAAATCAACTGCCGCTTGGCAAAGAGTTTCGTCCATTGGATAAATAAAAAATCCGCTTCTGTAGATTCCGGCACAGTTTCCCAAGGCTTTTTTAAAACATTCACCAAGAACAATACCTGTATCTTCAATTGTGTGGTGCTGGTCTACGTGTAAATCTCCAACAATTTTTCCAGAAAGATCAAAAAGTCCGTGTTTACAAAAACTTGTTAGCATGTGGTCAAAAAATCCAATAGGATTTTCAACTTGGCATTTACCAGTTCCATCAAGATTTAAAGTTAATTCTATTTGAGTTTCACCAGTTATTCTTTTTACTGTTGCTATTCTGTTTGACATTTTTTCCTCCATTTGCAACGCCAACATTTAAATGTTTTTAGCGGGCGTTGCGGGCCGGCGTCTGAGGCCCGCTAGAATGGGTAGGCTGCAACGAAGTGCAGCCGTAGGGAAAGGCTTTTCCCTCCTATATTTTACAACATTACTTTTCTAAGTTCGTATTCTACTATGTCTGTTGCGCCAAGTGATTGCAATTTTGGTAAAAGTGTTGGAACTTCAGATTTTTTTACAGCAATTTTGATTGCGTAACCGTTTCCACCAAAAAGTGGAGAAACTGTTGGGCTTTTCATTGAAGGAATGCCTTTAATAAGGTTGTCGAATTTGTCTTCTGCACAGTTCATTTCTAACATTACGCGATTGCGTGCGTTCAAAACTGTTTCAAAAAGCATTTTAAGTTCCATGATTTTTTGTTTTTTTGCTGGATCTTCCATTGCTTTTTTTGAAGCGTACATTCTTGTGCTAGATTCCATCAAAGTTTCTACAATTTTTAAGCGATTTGCTCTTAAAGAAGAACCTGTTGATGTGTTGTCAATTAAGATTTGAGCAATTGAATCTTCTGTTCCTTGAACAAATCCTTCACTTGTTCCCCAAGTTCTAAAAATTGTTCCGTCAATTTTTTTGTCGTTTACCCAATTTGAGCTTAATTTTTGATATTCAGTTGCAATTGTTACATGATGTTTAAGGAGTTTTTCATAATCTTCAGATTCTGGAATGGCAGCTACAATACGAACTGGGTCAAATCCTAAATCCATAATTTCAATAACGTCGTCTTGAACGCCATTTTCGTAAACCCAATCTTTGCCGCTAAAACCAACATCTGCTTTGTTATTTGCCAAAAGCAAACTTGTAATTTGTGGTTTTACAACTTGGAAAGCTAAATCTTCTTGATTTGTAGTAGGAAAATAAGTTCTATCTGGAAGACTAATAGAAATTCCCACATCGCTAAGAAGACTATAAACAGATTCGTAAATTCTGCCCTTTGCCAATAAAATTTTTAATTTGTCCATTTTTTCTAACTCCTGTGTAAGGCCATGGTTTTCAAACCACACCTTAATTTTGCAACTATTTTCTTATTATATATAAGATAACGTGTTAATTCAAGGAAGGGAAGATTTTGCAAACAAGAACTTCTAGAATGTAATAATTTCTTCGTACACTTGAATTGCAAATTGGTCGGTCATTCCAGAAATAAATTCTATTACACATTTTGTGTAAGATTCGTTATCATTCACGTCAAAAATCTGTGGGGAATTTAATCTTAAAATTGATTTTTTGTCGATGTAGGAATGTTTTTCAACTATAAATGGTTTGTACGCAGTTGTTTTTACAAGCCACAACTCAAATGTTTGCTGCAATTTTGGATATAATCGCAAAGCTTGTGCCACTCGCCCAGATTTTGCATAAGAGTGAGTTTTCATCAATGTTCTAAAAATTGTTTGAATTACGTTTTCTGCGTAAATTGCAAATTCTTTTAATCGCCAATGGTTGTAAATGTATGCAAAATTGAATTTTTTAATTTCCAAAATAAATTTAAAATATTCATCAGAAAAGCAAAGTCCTTTTTCTATGGAACTTTGTTCGCACAAATCTACAATCAAATCATTTATTAAAACTGTTGTATTTATAGCTTTTCCGCTTCGTAATGCATGGGCACCTTTTTTTTCAAAGCCTAAAGTTGAGCCAACAATTTCGCGCAAAACTCTGTAAGATGCCATATCTAAAATGTGATATGCTCTGGCGTCTTCAATGTCGCGTCCAAGGTAAGCAATTTTGTCTGCAATTTTTACAACGCAACCTTCCCAAGTGTACGGCTGAATAAAACCTGGGCGTTTCATTGAATACAAATCGATTGATTCTTTGCGAGGTTTTATTCCTTGTTGATCAATTTCCCCACAATGGCAAATTAGACCGTCTCTTACGGCGTAAGTTAAATTTAATGGTTGTTCAATTCCATTTGGATCTTGTAAAGTTTCTATGTAATCTGCAAAAAACAAAGAGTTTCTTTCGTGCCAGAATTTTTTTGGAGCATTGGCACCTTCTTTTTGTTCTAAAAGATTGTTTAAGCAGTCTTCACCGTGATGTCCAAAAGGAGCGTGCCCAATATCGTGGCCAATTGCAATTGTTGAAGTTAATGTGTCATTTAAGCCTAAATATTTTGCAATTGTAGAAGAAACAGAGGCAACGTGAGAAACATGTTCCATTCTTGTACAGATGTGATCATTATGAGGTGCAAAAAACACTTGAGTTTTGTGTTTTAATCGTCGGTATGCTTGGCAATGCAAAAGTCTTGTATAATCTCTTTCAAATTCAGAGCGAATATCATTATTTCTTGCGTAGATATCTGTTTCGCGCTTTATTGACTGATTCCATTTTTCATTATTTTCTGAACATTTTTCGTTTTCGAATGCGTTTCTCATATTTTCAATATACAAAAAAAAAGACTAACGGTAAAGGAGGTAAACCCGTTAGTCTTTTCTACAGAAAAACAAAAAAGATTGTATAATACTTTAATAAAATAATATAAAAAGGAGGTATGAAAGCAATATTTTCTTATGCTTACACTAAAACAACAAAACATTAATAAAAAGGTTACAAAAAAATAAAAAAAATATTCTGAAATTGCAGTTTTTTGATCATTTTTCTTTATTGTATAAATATGAAACATTTTTTATATTTTTTACTTTTTTTTAGTTTTTGCAGTTCACTCATTTGTTGCAAAAACATATCTGGCAATTTGGAAAAAGAAACAATTTATTTTTCTTTACCAATTTTTCCTAGGGAGTTTGAAGATGAACAAACTTTTGATTTAACTTGGCAAATAGAAATTTTTTCTGCAGACTTTTCAGATTCTTTTTATGCAACAGAAAACACTGTAAAATGTAGCGTAAAAAAGAACGTTCCATTTGGAATTCTTGCCACACCCATTATAACTTTTTCTAACAATAACAAAAGCCTGCTTTTTTATAAACCAGCGGGAAAAATCTATCCCTATTCCGATTTTTCACTTAGCTGGGAAGAAGGTTTTTGTGCTTCACTTATGAAACAATTAATTTTAAACGAAAAGGAAAACTGTTTAGACTCTGCCTACATAGAAAAATTTATTTCTTCTTTTAATTGGAAAAAATTAACAGAAACAATTCATTCAAAAATAGAAGAAAAAGCAAACAATAATTCTTTCTTTAATCCTTGGCAAATTGATTGCACATCACTTTTAGACGAATTGTCTTATGGTCAATTTTCTGCAACGCTATTAAAT
>JAFXDY010000014.1 GCA_017521105.1 Treponema sp. | reverse complement strand
TTTCAAGATTCAGTTTTGGCATATCTTTCAATAAAAAACAAGTGCAGAATTCTTACAAATGATAAACACTTTTCTATGATGAAAATAATTGATTCAAGATTGCAGTGCGTGTAGAAAAAATTATAATTTAGACAAATAAAACCAAAAAAAATCAAGAAAAATCCCTTGGGCTCTTGTAAAGTATAATCGAGGTAAGAAAATGGAATGGATTACTGCACTAAAAAAAGCAATTGATTTTATGGAAGCAAATCTTTGCAATGACATTAGCGCTGATGATGTTGCAAAGGAAGTTTGTATTTCTTCGTTTTACTTGCAAAAAGGTTTTGCCATTGTAACAGGATTTTCTTTGATGGAATATGTTAGAAATAGGCGCCTTTACAACGCGGCACAAGATATCTTAAAAAACGAAGAAAAAATAATTGATATTGCCTACAAATATTGCTACGAAACTCCCGAAAGTTTTACTAAAGCTTTTTCCAGATTTCATGGAATTACGCCAAGGGAAGTTTGTAAAAATCCAAGTTCCATAAAAACTTTTGTGCCTCTAAAAATTACAATTTCAATAAAAGGTGGTTTTACAATGGACAAATTAGAATTTACAACAGAAGTTTTAGACGAATTTACAGTTATTGGTTTTGAAAAAGAATTTGCTTTTGATCAAGGTTATAATCTTATTCCAAAATATTGGGACGAAATTAATAAAATTAGTATGCCTGTTCTGTTTTACGGAAAAAAGCCTGAAACAGATATTGAAAAAGCAATTTGCGAAAATGGAATTGGCCAATTTGGCGTTTGTATTGATGACCTTGGTGCAAATCGTTTTAAATATATGATTGCCGGTCGCTACAAAGGAGGTCCCGTTCCAGAAGGAATGAAACTTTTTACTTTTCCAAAACTTGAATGGGCAAAATTCAAATGTTTTGGGCCTCTTCCAACAGCTTTGCAAGATTTGAACACAAAAATCTTCCGTGAATGGCTTCCAGGTAACGCCGAATACGAAATGTCAGCCGGTTTCAACATTGAATATTACACAAAAGGCGAAAACGGCCCAAACTACGAAAGCGGCATCTGGTTCCCAATTAAGAAAAAGTAAAATAGTCGTCATTTCGAGCAAAGCGAAGCAATCTAATATGGGCGTTCCCTTTCACTTCGGCTACGCCTTCGTTCAAGGTCGGGCTTTTGCGTTATAAAAAAGTGCGACGCCAAGTCGCCGCACTTTTTTTCCGTTCAGCTTTTTGCTCCGCTTCGCTTCGCAAAAATCCGAACCCTATCGGGCTGCAATCCCTAACGAAGAAGATAAAAGATTAGCAGCGGGGGTACAAGTAAATTTCTTTTTATGATAATATCAAAATTGTAAGAAATTAAAATTTGATATATCATAAAATCCTTAAAATACGGAGAGGTCGTGAGTAATAAAAAAGTTAAATTCTATTTTATAGTTTTATTTTCATTTCTTTTGTTTTCCTGCAATTCTAATACTCGTTTTAATGAAGAAAAAGATATAATTTATCATATGTTGAAAAAACATTATGTAGGATTTTCTGAAATGCAAGAACAAGGTTTTACAAAAGAAGCTTGGAAAAAAGTATCTAATTATAATGAAATTAAAAATCTTTTTGATAAATGTATTAACGATACACATCTTTCCATAAACAATAATAATGGTTTTGAATATAAGCAGAATCAAGTTTTTGATAAAGATTCTATAAAAAGTGATGATCCATATCTTACTTTTATAAAAAAAACAACATCAAACACATATTATTTAAGATACAACAGTTGTAATATTAACTGGTCAGATTATGCTAATTTTCCTAATCTTGCTTATGAAGCGTTAAAATACGATTACATTGTTTTAGATTTTCGTTCAAATTCTGGCGGTAGTAATGGGCAACAATACGAATTTTTTAGAAATTTATATGTAGAAAATTACAAAGGAAAAATTTTTGTTACTCAAGATAATTGGAGCTATTCTGCTGGCGAAGTTTGGATAACGACATCACAATTTAAAGATTTCCTTGATCTAACATTGATAGGAACACATTCTGGTGGAATGCAAATTTATGGTAATTGTGTTAGCTATGAAGAAAATGGAATCTTTTTTTATTTACCAAGTACATCCTTTGCAAATAATTTACCTAAAAATTACTTAGGAGAAGGTAAAGGCTACGAACCAGATATTTGGGCAAACAAAGAAAATATGAAATCAAAACTTGAATCACTTGGATTAGATTTATCTGGAATTGAATTTAATTAAATATACAGTTTAAAACGATTATTTTATTTTTCGCTAAGAAAGTTGTTTCTCTAATGAAAAAATTATCTCTTTCACTTTCCCCAAAATCTCCAACGCTTCGCTTTTTTTCATCACTTCCAAATGATTAAAAATCAGTTCTTCTTTTTCTGAAGTTTGAATTTCTTGGGGGTGCATTAAACCTCTGGCGCAAACTTGTGCAATGTGATTTGTGCAAACTCGGCAGGTGTATAAGTCTTTTAGTTTTGTGGCAGAAGAAATGTTTTGTAAATCATCAAGGCCGCATTCAATTCTTAAAAATTCGTGTAGAATGCGGGCGGCTGTTTGCCTGTTCAAAGGATTTTCTGGATGAGTTTCGTCTTGATCTTCTAGCCAAAGTCTAAAATGACCGTACCGCAAAAGTTCTGTAAGAGAAAGATTTTTACTTGCGGAACTGTTTTTGCACTTCATCAAAAGAAAAACAAATTCACCAACAGAAATCGCCTTTGAAGAATTATCCAAAATCTCCTTTGAAATCTTTTTAGTTTGTAATTCCAAAACTTATTCCTCAACACAGATTTTTAATGTTACATTCCCGCAACCGCTAATCCCATCAACCTCAAAAATTCCTTCCGTTTGCGCCCAAGTTTCTTTTGACCACAAGTTCTTTACAAAAAATTTCTTTGCATTGTAAAATTTTTCTGGAAGTTTGTTTCCAAGGAATTTTTTAATCAATTCTAAATCGCAAAAAACTTTTTCGTTTTTATCATTTTCACTTAAATTAAAAAATGAAATTGCAAGATTTCCGTCAGAAAGTGGTTTTGCCAAAATGTCTATGCGGTCGCAATCTGTAATGTAATCTTTGTCGGCAGAAAGGTTTGCATCACAATTTTTTGCAGTTGTTTTAATTCGTTTTGATTGAATACCAAATTCATCTTGATTCAAAGCAATCACGTCGTTGTTTGCAATTATGTTGTAAAGTTCATCACCTTTTTTTACACGACGCAAATCAAGGCCCAACATCAAAGGCGAGTTCATCATACACCACATTGTAAAATGAGTTTGGCTCATTTGAGTTGTCATTCCGTTCATTCCAACCATAAGCATATCAGGATCGTTCCAGCCTTTTTCCAGACCAGAAAATTCATCCATAATAACCGCTTTATTGTATTGCGAAGTTACACTTTGTGTTCCTGGATTTATCCATTCACCAAAGCCCGCATTCCCGTCTGAACCAACTTGGAACGTAATATCGTTTAGAATACGCCAAGAATTTCCAACTTTGTAGCCCCAATTTTGTGGCTGAGTTTTTCCCCATTCGCAAAGTGAAAGCAAAACTTCATGATTTGGATTTGCTTTGTTCAAACCTTCAAGCATTGCGGCGTAAGAGCACAAAGTATTTTCCTGACGACGATGATTCATAAGCCGAATTATATTTTTGCCTTTTTGAAGTTTGATTTTTATAGGATTTGAATTTGTAAAAGTTTCTAAATTTTGTGTTTGAGGAAGAAGGTCGTCAAAAAAATATTCAGTTTGATTTTTGATTTGATTTTCAATTTCTGTTTCAAAATCACAAGCAACTTGAAGCCATTCTCCACAACCGTTTTGTCTTCCTGTTGCGTAACAAATTGTAAGTTCAAAATCATCAGTTTGAGGAACTTCAACTTCAAAAATCAATTCGCTACTCATTGGGCCAACAGGAGTTGTTCCCGTATTTGTTCCGTCAAAAGTTCCAATAAAAGTTGCGTAATCATCTTTAAAAAACGCACCTTTTCCTGTAAGTTTTCCCTCAGTTGCATTTAAAGATTTAGAAAAATTGCTTCCTTTAATAAAAACTCTTTTAATATTAGGTGCAAAAACAAAACGTGCATTTTCCGGGTTTGAAAAGGTTGCATTGTCCCAAAGATAATAACAATTATCAATTTTTAGAAAATCAACGCCCCATTCTAAATAAGATTTTGCGTCCACATCTTCAAATCCACAAGTTCCAACCGCCGCTCCTGCACAAAGATTTGTTCCAATGTCGTTATACATTCCAAACTTCAAACCTTTTGCGTGAACATAATCAGAAAGGGCTTTAAATCCATCAGAAAATTTTACATTTTCATTTGAAAGTTTGCCATTTTCCCGTTCAGACTTATAACAACCATCATCCAAAACCAAATATTTGTAGCCAAGTTTATCAAGTCCAAGTTCAATAATTTTGTCTGACATGGCTTTTGTTAAAAATTGAGTGTTTCCGCTACCAAAAGCATTCCAGCTGTTCCAACCCATTGCCGGAAGGCGCCCTTTTTTATTTCCCAAAAACGCTTTGCCATTTTCAAAAGAATCAAAGCGATATTTTTTGTCATCATTTTTTGCAGGTTCTGTAGGAATCATATTTTTCTCCAAAACAATTTTTTTCACATACTAGTATATTATAAAAATCAGTAAAATAGGGAAAAATGTGGATTCTTTTATTTAGGGCGTTCCCTTTCACTTCGGCTACGCCTTTGTTCAAGGTCGGGCTTTTGCGTTATAAAAAAGTGCGACGCCAAGTCGCCACACTTTTTTTCCGTTCAGCTTTTTGCTCCGCAAAAATCCGAACCCTATCGGGCTGCAATCCCTTACGCTGTGGGCAAAAGGATTAGCAGCGGGGGTACAAGTTCTCCCGAATTTCTGCTATAATACACCTATGAACAACGTGATTTCTTCTTTTAATGTAAATAATCTTTCTCAAATTGTGGAATTTGTAAAACCAATGTGGACTTTTTCTGGCTGGGAAGATTCTTTTAGGAATTTTTATGCAGAAACGATTTTGCGAAATAATTATTTTAAAAATGATTTAGCTTTTCAGATAATGGAAGAAAATCAACTTTGTTCGGCAATGTTTCTTCAGCGACTTTCTGATAAAAATGATTTTGAACAATGGCTTTTAAAAAACTCTTCCAATTTTGACGAACAAAAAAAAGAAAGCTTAAAACTTTGTGCCGAATATCTTTTGTATATGGATTCAAAAGTTCACCATCTTATGAACGATGATGATATAAAACTTTCACTTTTTGTTGGGTTAAAAAAAGGAAGTGGAAAAATCCTCTTTGAAAAAATTTGGCAATTATTAAAATCTTCTGGATACAAAAACATGTATCTTTGGACCGATTGTGAATGTAACTGGGAATGGTACATAAAAAATGGTTTTACCTTGGTAGAAGAATCAGTTTACCAAAAATTTTCCGAACCTGATGGTGAAGAATACAAAACTTATGTGTTTAAAAAAGAAATTTAGCCGGTGTTATTAGTTTTGTAAAAAAAAGAAACATACAAATATTTTAGATTATTTTTGAATTTTGTGTTAAACTTTTTCCTATGGAATATATAAAATTACAAGTAGGTTGTCTTTCTTTTCTTTTTCTCATTATATTTTTTTATGTTCGCGACACTGGTTTTTCAAAAAATCGTAAATCTATTTCATTATTTCGTATAATTTGTATAACTTCCATTCTATTCATTATTTTTGATGCACTTACTGCTTATTTTGTTAATAATTTAGATATCATAAATCATAAATTAAATTTAATTTTGCACTTATGTTTCTATATTTCAATTGAATTATTAATGTTTTTGATGTTTTTGTACATTCTTACTATTACAGAAAGTATTCCTCAAAAACTTTGGAAAAAAATTATTATCATTTTACCTTTTTTAATAAGCATAATAATTAGTTTTGTATTCATAGATGATGTTGTTTTTTTGCAAGGAAAACTTTCTAATTATTCTGGTGCTGGTTCTGCTTCATCTTGTTATTTAATTGTTGTTTTGTATTTTCTTCTAACTATCGCAACTTTTTGTAAACATTGGAAAAATATTGAAAAAAGAAAGTTGATGACAATTATTGTATATTTAAGCGTTTCAATGTGTGTACTTTGTCTTCAGTTTTTTTATCCAGATGTATTAATTACTTCAATTGTACCTGTAATTTTTGTTTTGGGAATTTATTTGAATCACGAAGAGCCTGCTGTAAAAAAACTAATGGAAACAAATAAAAATACTGTTGTTGATTTTGCAACATTAGTAGAAAATCGAGATAATAATACAGGTGGGCACATTAAACGTACAACTGCTTATGTAAAAATTTTGGTAGATGAACTTCGTGCAAAAAAACTTTTTAGTGAACTATTAACAAAAGATTTTTCAAATAATTTGGAAATGACAGCTCCTCTTCATGATATTGGAAAAATAGCTACACCAGATTCAATTTTGCAAAAAACTGGAAAACTAACAGATGAAGAATATGCAGAAATGAAAAAACATTCAGAGAATGGTGCAAAAATAATTAAAGAAACTTTTGGAATGCATGGCAATGAAGATTTTATAGAAATGGCTTATGAAGTGGCCTTATTTCATCACGAAAGATGGAATGGAAAAGGTTATCCTTTAGGATTAAAAGGTGAAGAAATTCCATTATGTGCTAGAATTATGGCAATTGCCGATGTTTTTGATGCAATTTCTCAAAAAAGATGTTATAGAGATGCAATGCCTTTAGATACTTGTTTTGAGATTATAGAAAAAGGCAAAGGGGTAGATTTTGATCCACTTTTAGTTGAAGTTTTCTTAGAAATCAGACCAAAAGTGGAACAAGTTTATAATGAAATTTAATTGATTTTGAGAACACATTACCAAAACATCTGTGCTTTTTCTTCATCTGTGAATGGTCGTTGATATTCAAATTTCATTTCTTTTAGTTTTAATCCTGCTTGTGGAACATTCAAACGGAAAACCGCATAATTGTTTTGACCAATAAAGTCCCGTTCCAAAGTAACGTCTTTTCCATCAGTTCCTGTGAAAGAAAGTGAAAGAGTAGGAATTCCCATTACAAAAATGGTGATTGGTAATTGAGCTAGTTCTCCAAGTTCGCTGCTTCCTGTAATGTAAACTTTGTACATTCCGCGTTTTTCAAGTTCAACTGCAAATGCGTAATCTGTTCCTGCAATTGTAGAATCTTTTATATCTAATGGAATTGTAACTGAATCAACTACATGAACAATTTCTAAATTATCAGAAGAAATTCCATCAGCTTCATCCTGTGGACGATTTATGATTTTTACTGTATCAGCAGTTTTCATCATTCTGGCAAGAGGATTTGCATTCAAATGCCATTCACAAATGTTTTTTGCTGAACGTTGTAATTCTGCACGAGTTAATCTTCTGTCAGAAAGAGCTTGTAATGTGTTGTCCCCAGTTGAAGCAAAAGAGCCATCTGGACAAACCATGTACAAATCATTTTGGCTACGAATCATTGCGGCAAAGTTAGTTTTATCTTCTGGTTTTCCAAATTCGTTAATGCTGGCAAACCAGTCTGTCATTACAACGCCTTTGAATCCCCATTCATTTCTTAAAATTGTTGTGTTTAAATCATAACTTCCGGCAGTCCATCTTCCGTTTACAGAACCGTAAGTTGTCATAATTGAAGATGCTTTTCCTTTTTTAATAGCAATTTCAAATCCTTTTAAGTAGATTTCACGCAAAGCTCTTTCAGAGGCAACAGAATCTATATTATGGCGGCGTGTTTCTTGGTTATTTGCACAAAAGTGTTTAATTGTTCCTGTAACATTCATTGTGTTCATTCCAAGAATTTGTGCAGCACCAATTTCCCCAGTTACAAGAGGATCTTCCGAAAAATATTCAAAGTTTCTGCCGTTTAATGGATGGCGATGAATATTCATTCCTGGTCCAAGCAAACATTCAACTTTGTTGTGAACCATTTCCATTGCAGTAAATGAATAAAGTTCTGTGTTCAATTTTTTGTTGAATGTACAAGCAAGTAAAGTTCCGTTTGGAAGACTAAATGCTTTTACACCGCTATCAAGGCGCATTCCACTTGGACCGTCATCACAACAAGCACAAGGAATGCCAAGCTGTTGAAGGTGAGGGGAAACTCCACCAAATGCAGATGCTGTTCCCAATGTAACTTTTAAGCTTCCCATTCCTTCGCCACGAATAATACAAGATAAATCATCATCAGTTAATTGACCAATAAATTCGTCCAGCGTTGCTTTTCCGCTTTTTACATCAGAAAGTTTAATTCCTTTGTCATCTGTA
>JAFXDY010000148.1 GCA_017521105.1 Treponema sp. | reverse complement strand
TTCTTCTCGAATATTTTCAGAAAAACCATTAAGGTAATTCTCAAAGTTTTTATTTATCTGATTTGGATTTTCAACAAGAGTTTTAAGAGTAAAGTTTGAAGTATTGTAAAAAGGATAACCAGTAATTTGTTGAAACTGAATGCTCTTTATTGCATCTGTCATCTTTTCAATTTGTTTTGCTTTTTCCAAAACTTTTTCATGGGTTGATTCAAGGATGCAGTCAAACCGACGGATTACTGTAAGTGGAAGAATTACCAATCCGTATTCGTGTGGTTTATAAGAACCTGTGAGTTTTTCTGCTATATTCCATAAAAGGTTTGCTTTTTCAGTTACATTTGATGTTAGAGACATGTTATTTCTCCATCTTATTCAATTTATATATTCTATTTTTATTTGCGCCACTGGGAAGAATTACATTTTCTTCTACCAATTTAGCAAATATTTTTCTTAATTAAAATCGTCCATTTTATCCTTTATGCAATATTTAATTTGTGTGTAAGATGCTCATAAATTGGCATTCTCATTTCATCTTTAAAAGAATTCAAAAATTCTTCATTTGTTGTAAGAACATCTCGAACCTTGTCTGTTATCTCTAATGATTCAAGTGTTGTTTTTACAAAAATGTACATACCATCATTTCCATTATATTTTAGTTCATATTTTGGATACTGTTTTATCAATCCAATGTTACAGAAAGATTTATCTGCTGCAAAACTTTTTTTAAATGCGCTAAGAGCAGGAACAATATCTTCCTCTGCAAAATCTGTTCCAAAGCGAGAGTTAATTCGGCTTACCATTTCTTGTACTGTAGTAGGAGCTGGCTTAGGAGATTCTTTTGCTCCACCATCTGGACCAGGTCGAACTATAGAACCATCTCCTTCAACAAGTTTTATTGCTTCTGTCATTTCAAAATCAATTTTATAATCAGAAAGTTCAATAAGTTTTTTTATGTCAGAAGGTTTTATAACATCGTTAGGCATTACTGATTTTAATCTCAACAATGGATTAACAAGTCTTAAATACAATCCAAGTTTTACAAGTTCTGCGTCTTTTATATTTTCAATATTTTGCAAAAACAAAAATACTTTTACATATCGAATACATTTATGTTTAAACTCTTTTTTGTCTTCATCCTTTAATTTTTTATAGCGGGCAATAAAATCTGCAACAAGATTCATAGTCTGTTGAGCAATATTATCTTTTGGAATATCTGTATTATTCAATTCATTAAGAATTGAAATATATTCTTCTATTTCTGTTTTTTCGATGATAGAGTACTTTTCAATTTTTTCTTTTAGTTGTTTTAATTCTTCTATTGTATATTCACCTGCAAGTTCTATCTTTCCGTAATAAGTCTGGAAGGCTTCTTTTATTTCTTCTCTGTCGTTTACAAAATCAAGAATAAAACAATCTCGTTCAGCAAGTTTTGCATTGTTAGACATTGTTCGATTTAAACGACTCAAGGTCTGTACGGTCTTTATGTTATGAAGAGGCTTATCAATATACATTACGCTTAATAGCTTTTCACTAAAACCTGTCTGATATTTATCTGCAACAACAATAAAACGGTATTTATCTCCCTTAAAGGTTTCTGGAGTTTGGTTTTCTGAAATTGTTTTTCCTTCTTCTTCCATAGCATTAATTGGAAAAGAGTTCATTTGGCTTTCTGTTTTGCCATCAATATCACCAGAGAATGCAACAAGTACACCCCAGTTTGTGTGTCCTTTTTGTGTAAGTTTATCCCGCAAGGTTCTAGCATAAAGAACAGCTTCTTTTCGTGAAGAAGTGACAACCATTGCCTTTCCCTTTCCATCTATTGTTTTTGAACCAATCTTTTCAAAGTGTTCTATAATAATATCTGTGATTTTAGCAATACGATGTTCATGTTCTGCAACATATTTTGCAGCCATCCCATAAATTGCTTTTGTGTCATATTGATTATTATCATCTTCATTTTTTATACGAAGATTATAATATTGTTTGTAAGTTGAATAGTTTACAAGAACATCTAGTATATATCCTTCTTCAATTGCCTGTTGCATTGAATAAACATGAAAGGGTCTAAAACCATCTACATCTTTTCCAGATTTTGAATCTTTTACTTTACAAGGAACACCGAACATTTGAAGTGTTTGTCCAGTTGGCGTTGCAGTAAAAGCAAAAAAACTCATATTTGACTGCTTTCCTGTAGCAACTTGTCTTAAGATTTTTTCCTGTTCTTCGTCAGATGCATCTCCTTCTTCTGGAGTATCATCTTGATCTTCAGCTTTTACCTGAGATTCTGCATCTGCACCAAGCCCAATTTTTACCTTTCCAGCAGCTGTTCCTGTTTGTGATTGATGAGCTTCATCGGCAATTACTGCAAATCTACGATTTGGATTTTTAGCTTTTATTTCTTCAAGTTCTTTGTAAATCATAGGGAACTTTTGAATTGTGCTTATGATAATTACATTGCCAAGTTTTATATAATCAATAATTTCAGAAGATTTTTTTGCAATTTTAACAGTTCCATCTTTTGGGTTAAAAGACATAATAGTATTACGAGTCTGTTTATCAAGAACTCGGCGATCATTCAGAATGATTATTGTATCAAATACTTTTTCATTTTTATCTTCAAAATATAGATTATTTAAATGGAATGCCAACCAAGCAATTGTGTTAGATTTACCAGAACCAGC
>JAFXDY010000147.1 GCA_017521105.1 Treponema sp. | reverse complement strand
CTGTTCTCCAAGCTTTAGCCAATTCAACAGCAGAACGCATAATATCGCCATTGTATTCTTTCACTTTTGATTCAAATCTGTCTAATAAAGTAAAAGCATCTGCCACAGAGCCTGCAAATCCTGTTAAAATTTTTCCATCATAAATTTTTCTAACTTTTCGTGAATTTCCCTTGCAAACTGTTTCACCAAGTGTACATTGTCCATCACCTGCCATTGCAACTTTTCCGTCTCTTTTTACAGCAAGGATTGTTGTACTTCTAATTTTTGTTTTTGACATTTTATACCATTCCTAAAAAATTACTCATTTAAATATAATAAATACGGTAAGGGAAATCAAGTTTATAATAAATTATTTTTGCTCCCAGGCACGCAAAATTATTTTAATTCAATTTTTAAAGAAGATACATTGATTATTCGTCACTGTGAGGATGAGCTTTGTTGTAGATTTCAATTAGTTTTTCGGTGGTGATGTGGGTGTATCTTTGGGTTGTGCTAATATTTGAATGTCCTAGCATTTCTTGCACAACACGAACATCTGCACCATTTGCAATAAGATTTGTGGCAAATGAATGTCTAAAAGCGTGAGGATTTACATGATGATTTGTTCCTTCTGCCCCAGAATATTTTGAAAGAATATAGCGAACCCCTTCTGTAGTAATTGCAGTTCCTTTTTGATTTATAAAAAGCTGATCTGTGGGATTCTGAATTTGATTTTGCTCAATGATTTTTTGCCGATCTTCCAAGTAGGCTTTTAAAGCTGATTTTGACTTTTCTTCAAAATAGACTTTTCTTTGTTTTCTACCCTTTCCAATTACAAAAGCCCAACTATAATTATCTTTAAAATCTGAAAGTTTTAAATTTACTAATTCACTAATACGACATCCAGAAGAATAAAGCATTATAAAAATGGCGTAATCCCTTGTTTGCCACAAAAGTTCATTATTTACAGGTTGATTAATTATTTCCCGAGCTTCTGATTGAGTCATGTATCGGGGAAGTTGTTTTTTTAGTTTTACAGTTTTTACTTCTAAAGAAGGATTTTTGTTTACATATTCAAATTTTTGAGCATATTTGAACAAAGTACGAATTGCGGCAATGAATCTATTAATTGAAGCGGCTGATTTGTGTTGTTTTGAAAGTTGACCAATGCATAACAAGATATTTTCTTTTGTGATTGAGCAAACTTCTGTTTGAGGAGTCAAAAATTGTTGAAAAAGTTGCAAATCGTTTTTGTATCCCAAAACAGTATTTGGAGACAAAGCTCTAACAGAGGCCAGATAAACTAAAAACTCTTCACATAACTCTTGTAATTCCATGAATCCTTAAACTCGGTTCGGTGCGAGACTTGCGAGTTTTTATTCTTCACTTTCCACAGGCATCGCAACTTCTTCCCCAGATGTATGCAAATAGTTACAGTCTGGATTAATGCATACCTAACATCGGTAATTCGTTAAAAAAAATTGTACGACAGTGCAATTTTTTAGAATTATCCTCAAACTCGGTTCGGTGCGAGACTTGCGAGCACCGGATGTAATCTTGCATTAATCCAAGCTCCATTTTTATTCTTCACTTTCCACTGCAACCGACATTTCTTCACCAGATGTGTGTAAATAATTACAATCTGGATTAATGCAAGATTTGTACGACCCATTTTTTTTGTCGTATTTTTCTACAAGGAACCAGCCGCACTGTGGACAATACTGGTCAATTGGTTTGAAGTGAGAAATGAATGTACAAGTTGGGTAATTTGTACAGCCGTAGAATGCTTTTCCTCTACCCTTTGTTTTACGTTCAACAATTTCTCCACCACAATCTTTGCATGGACATTTTGCCAAAGGAATTGATTTTGTATTGTAACATTGTGGGAATCCAGAACAAGCAAGGAAGAACCCAAAACGACCAAGTTTTTTAACCATTGGTTTTCCACATTCTTCACAAACTTTATCTGTTTCTTCATCAAGGAACCCTTTAATGCTTTCTTGATTTTCCATTACATTATCAATTGTCTCTTTGAATGGACCATAAAAATCAGAAATAATATTATTCCAAACAAGTTCATCTGCTTCAACTTTATCTAAATCATTTTCAATTTGAGCAGTAAATTCTTCATTAATTACCGCTGGGAAGGCTTCAATCAAAATCTTATTAATCATTCTTCCCAACTGAGTTGGAACTAACTGTTTATTTGAACGTGTTACATAATATCTATCTAACAAAACAGAAATAATTGTTGCATAAGTTGAAGGTCTACCAATTCCTTTTTCTTCAAGCATTCTTACAATGGAAGCATCTGTATAACGAGCAGGACCTTGTGTAAAGTGTTGTTCAGGATGGAAGTTTTCTACGTTAAGATCTTCACCTTCTTTCATTGCTGGCAAACTACTAGATTTATCTTCTTTTGAAGAAAGCAATTTAATAACGTGATAAAATCCTTTTTCAGAAACTTTACTTGCTGCCACACGGAAAATTGCATCGCCACTAGTAATTTCTACAGAAGTTGTTACCATTTTTGCATTGTTCATTTGGCTAGAAACAAAACGTTCCCAAATGATTGAATACAAACGGAATTGGTCATGAGTCAAATATTCTTTTACACTTTCTGGAGTATAAGATGTGTAAGTTGGGCGAATACCTTCGTGGGCATCTTGAGCCGATTTACCAACTGCATAATAAATTGGAGCTTCTGGCAAATCTTCTGGGTGATTTTTTGAAATCCATTCTCTTACTTCTGCCAATGCTGTTTCGCTAATACGAACAGAGTCTGTACGCATATAAGTAATTAAACCCACATGATTTGTACCAATTTGAATACCTTCGTAAAGTTGCTGTGCAATTTGCATTGTTTTTCTTGATGTAAAACCAAGTCTGTTTGCAGCGGCTTGTTGCAATTTTGAAGTTGTAAAAGGAGCTTTTGGTTTTACAGTTTTTTCTGTTTTTTTGATTGAAGAAACAACGCAAGGAGAATTTTTAATTTGTTCAATAATATCGTTTACGTCTTTTTCAGATTTTAATTCAGGATTTTCACCTTTATATTTTACAAGTTGAGCTGTAAAACTTGATTTTCCTTTTGTAAAATCTGCATCCAAAGACCAATATTCTTCTGGCAAAAATTCTTCTACTTCTTTTTCTCGTTCACAAATTAATCTTAACGCAACTGATTGAACACGCCCTGCAGACAAACCATTTTTTACTTTTACCCACAAAAGAGGACTTAAATTATAACCAACAAGTCTGTCCAAAACACGTCTTGCCTTTTGAGCATTTACTTTTGATTCAACAATTTCACCAGGATTTTTTACAGCTTCAGAAATTGCTGTAGGTGTAATTTCGTTAAATACAATTCTACTAATTTTTGCATCTGTTTTGTCTTTTAAAGCTCTATTTAAATGCCATGCAATTGCTTCACCTTCACGGTCGTTATCGGATGCCAGCAAAACAGCAGCAGATTTTTTTGCTTCTTTTTGCAATTCTTTTAATAATTTTGCTTTTCCACGAACAGTAATATATTCCGGCTGAAACCCGTTTTCAATATCAATTGCCATCCTTGATTTTGGTAAATCAATAAGATGACCTACAGAAGCTTTTACAACGTAGCCAGGTCCTAAGTATTTTTCAATTGTGTGTGCTTTTGTAGGAGATTCCACAATTACTAATGTTTGTGGAGTTTTTGATTTTGATTTTTTTGCAGTCTTTTTTTCAGCCATAACAAATCCCTTCAATCTATCTTTATATCTTTTAATTTATTTTAAATATCAAACAAAGTTCCCTGCATTTGTTTTATATGACGCTGACCAGGAACTTCGTTACAAGCAGCACAATAATCTTCATAACTTTCAATTATTGGAGCGCCTGCTTCTAAATACTTTTCTACAGTATTTTCTTTTTTATATTTACTTACTTTTCCCATGCTAAAATCAGTTTCTAGTTGATTTTTTACAATGGAAGCAATTTGTTTTGCGTTATCAGAAAAACAAACTTTATGAAAATACACATCCCGTCCATTTTCCAACGCAAAATCAACTGTTATTAGAGCTCCACTTCCTGCAGGAGCTTCCACCACAACAGTTGCAAAAGACAAACCTGCAATAATTCTATTACGCTTAACAAAATGCCAATTTGTAATAGTCATTCTTGGTTCGTATTCACTAATAATTAATCCACCAGTTTGTAAAATCTGCCCCGCCAATTTTTTATTTGAAAGGGGAACAATTTCATCAATGCTACTTGGCAAAACAGCAATTGTTTTTCCAAGATTTGAAGTATCTAAACCTTTTTCAAAACAATCAAAATATGCATCAACTACACCTCTGTGGGCATATTCATCTGCACCTTTTGCAAGTCCACTTACAACTACTTCACCATTCAACGCGGCGTTATAGGCAAACTCTTTTGCTGCAATTTTACCGTTCTGGGTAAGCCTTCTAGTTCCCACAACAGAAACAGTCTTTTTTAAAAGCAACGAAACATCACCTTTATAAAATAACAAATAAGGTGGATCAGCAATTTGTCTTAACTGCTCCGGATATTCTTTATCTGAATGAAGTAAAATTTTTACTCCAAGCTGATTACAAAAATGCAAAGCAACTTGAGCCATTCGGAAATTTTCTTTTGCATTCCAAACAACTTTATTTGACAAATCTCGATTAATTATTTTTTTAATCTCTTCTATAGACAGTAATACAAGAGAACAAGAACTGTCAAGATTTTTCTTTAAAATTTTTTTCTCATTAAACGAAAGAAATGTAATTCGGGCAATATATAATTCCAACAACAAATCAAAATCTTCATTTTGAGAAAATTCATTTTCATTTTTTATATTTTGATTAATTTGAGTAAGCTGCATCTAAAACTATTTTTTTATTTTCTTCCGCACTTGCCTTTTTTTCTGCACTTTTTGTTGTGGCAATTATTTTATCATACATTGCAACTGCTTTATCAAATTCGTAAGAACTGTAATATGCTCTTGCCAAAACAAACATGGCATCAATATTTTTTGTATCGATTGTAAGAAGTTTTTCTAAATATGGAATTGCTTTTTCACTTTCATCCAATTCAAAAACGTACAAAACTCCTAAACCATACAAAGCACGAACGTATCTATCTTCAATTTCAATTGCTCTAAGATAGGCTTCTTCTGCAAGTTTAAGATAATTATATTTCATTTCGGAAGAACCTGTTCCACCAAAATCCATTGCAGCGTGACTCATATAACCGGCACAAACTCCAACCCAATAATACAAATTTTGATTATTTGGATAATATTCCAATGCTTTTTGAAAGGCTTTTAAAGCTTCGCCGTACATTTTGTTATCTAAATAACGATTTCCAAGAATTTTGTACCAAATTCCAACTTGTTGATTTGTTAACTGTAAATCTGCAGCACGTTTTTCGTATTTTGCAATTGCATCTTTTAATTCTTCTACTGTAGTTGGATTTTCAACACCTTCTTCCAACTTTTGCTGACGTAAAATAGATTTATTTGAAACACCACAAGAAACAAAAAACGAACTTAATAAAAGAACACAAACAATAAAATTTGCTTTTTTCATATTTTCCCCTATAATCCCATCAATTAACATTGATTATATGATGATTATTTTCTATTTACAAGACAAGAAAAGACATTATTTTGTTTTTTCAAATCAATTTTGTTTAAAATAATAACAAAAACTCAAAAAAGAAAATTAAATTTTAAAATATTTATCGTGAGCTTCTTGTAATTGATTATCTGTAATGTGAGTATAAATTGTTGTTGTAGATAAATCAGAATGCCCTAGTAATTCTTGAACAGAACGTAAATCAGCTCCCCCAGAAAGCAAATGAGTTGCAAAGGAATGTCTTAGGGTGTGAACTTTTGATTTTACACCAGACAACGCTTCTAATTCTTGAAACCTTTTCCAAACACCTTTTCTAGAAATTGCATCGCCTTTATAATTCACAAAAACCTGGGCTGTATTTTTTGATTTTACAAGTTCAGGACGAACTTCTTCCAAATAAATTTTTAATTTGTCGTAGGCTCTACCACTAAAAGGAATTAATCTTTCTTTATCACCTTTTCCAGTAACCAAAATTAATTTTTCTTCCATGTGCAAATTCATAATCATTAAATTACAAACTTCACTTATGCGAAGTCCACAAGAGTAAATTAATTCAAAAAGTGCATCGTCTCTTTTTCCTAATGGAGTTGATTTATCTATTGCATTTAACAGTAAATCTATTTCTTCTACAGACAAAACAGAAGGAACGTTTCTTGTAGATTTTGGTTTATCCATTTGAAGTGCAATATTTTCTGTCCAAAATCCTTTTCTAACAAGATATTCACCAAAAGCACGAATCCCTGCAATATCTTTTGAAATAGTTAAATCACCAGAGCCAGAATCTTTTCTGTGCAGCAAAAAAAACATTAAATCTTTTGAAGTAACATCTTTTAATTT
>JAFXDY010000146.1 GCA_017521105.1 Treponema sp. | reverse complement strand
TCTTTCCTAAAAAAGAAAGATAAAGAGTAAAAAATAAAACCGCCAAAATGACTTGGAACCCATTTTTGGCGGTTTTCAACCCAAATGTGGAGATGACCAAGTTGAGATTGGGCATTTCCTTTCTTTTTAATATATACCTTGATAAGTTATTTTGCAAGTAACCTTTTTCTATTTTTTTCCAAGAAAATCTTCCAGTGTGTCTACAACTTCGCCAAGGTTTTTGCGAAGGCGATTCATTAAATCTTTTGTGCGTTTTGTGTCGTAGGAAATGCTTGTTTGTGGTGGCAGGAGTAATTCGTAAGGTTCAACTTCCAAAGCGTTTGCAAGAGAAACAAGAGTTTCAAAGGAACCCCATTTTTTCCCGTTTTCAATATCGCTTAAAAAACTTGGACTGATGTCTGCTTTTTCTGCAAGAGTTTCTTGGCTTAAATTCTTGATTTTTCTAATTTTTTTTATATTTGAGCCGTAAGTGGCATTTAAATCTTCCTTGTTCATATTTAAAATTTAACTTCTCTTATAGCAAAAAAGAATAAACTTAAAACGAAGTTTATCTCTTAAATTTGATTAAATTTCTCTAATAGTGTAAGATAGCAGAGAGAAACTTCTCTTTTAGTAAAATTTATTCGCTAAATGATTATCAAATGGCAAAAGTTATGACATTAAAGACTGAACAATTACATAAATCATCTTCTCAAATTGTGAGCAAAAAACGTGTTTCCCAACATGGTGAAGTTTACACAGCAGAACGAGAAGTAAAAGCAATGTGTGACTTAGTAAATGATGAAACTCAGCGCCTTGATAGTAGATTTTTAGAGCCGGCTTGTGGAACAGGAAACTTTCTTGTTGAAATTTTAAATCGTAAATTAGAAATCTTAAAATCAAAATATAAAAACTCTATTACCGATTTTGAAAAATATTCAGTAGTTACTGTCGGCAGTATTTATGGAGTTGAATTACTTTCTGATAATGTTGAAATTTGTAAAAAACGACTTTTTGATTTATGGAAAAAAACTTACCAAAATACTTTTAAGAAAAAAATAAACATTGATTTTGAAAATGTTATTCAGTTTGTACTAAATAAAAATATTTTATGCGGAAATGCCCTTACATTAAAACAAGTTGATGAAAATCAAAATGATTTAGATAAGCCAATTGTATTTTCTGAGTGGTCATTTGTTACAGGATTTTTAATTAAGCGGCGTGATTTTAGTTTTGAAGAAATGATTGAAAATCCAAAATTTGCAAAACAAAAAGAAAATGATTTATTTTCTGATTTAGACACAAAAAAGGAACTTCCTAAAAAAGCTTTTATTCCTCATCCAATAAAAGAGTTTGCTCTTTGTGATTATAGAAAAATTCATATTGCAGAGGAGGAAAAAAATGGATAATCAAAATCTTTTTGAATCAACATATAATCCAGATGTATTAAGTTGCATTGCAAATTTAAGTAATGATGAAGTTTTTACTCCGCCAGAAATTGCAAACAAAATGCTTGATATGCTTCCTCAAGAACTTTTTAAAAGCAGCAAGACAAAATTTTTAGATCCAGCTTGTAAAAGCGGTGTTTTCTTGCGTGAAATTGCAAAACGCCTTTTAGTTGGACTACAAGATGAAATTCCAGATTTGCAAGAACGCATAAACCATATTTTTAAAAATCAAGTTTTTGGAATTGCAATTACAGAACTTACAAGTTTGCTAAGTCGTCGTAGTGTTTATTGTTCAAAATATCCAAATTGTAAATATTCCGTTTGTCAATTTGATAAAAACGACGCTCAAGGAAATATTTATTTTTCAAACATAAAACATTTTTGGATAAACGGAAAATGTCTTCATTGTGGAGCAAGTCAAAAAGAATATTCAGATGAAAAACGCGAAAATCTTGAAAGCCACGCTTATCAATTTATTCATAAAGAAGGATTAGGAAAGTTAGAAAATATGAAATTTGATGTAATTATTGGAAATCCACCGTATCAGATGAATGACGGAGGAGCCCAAGCAAGTGCAAAACCTATTTATCATTTATTTGTTCAACAAGCAAAAAAACTTAATCCACGATATATGAGTTTTATTATTCCTGCTCGATGGTACGCAGGCGGAAAAGGATTAGATAGTTTTAGAGATGAAATGTTAAAAGATAATCACATTGTTGAATTACACGATTTTGTAGATGCAAATGATTGTTTTTCTGGAGTGGAAATAAAAGGTGGAGTTTGTTACTTTTTGTGGGATAAAGAATACAAAGGTGAATGTTTTGTAAAATCCCATTCTAAAGATAAAATTGTTTCAGAATCAAAAAGAAAATTATTAGAAAATAAAAGTGATACTTTTATAAGATACAATGAAGCTATTCCAATTTTGCACAAGGTACAATCTTTTAACGAAAAAACTTTTGATTCTATAGTTAGTTCACGAAAACCTTTTGGATTAGCAACTAATTTCATTGATTTTACATCTGAAAAAACAGAGAACAATTCTATATATATTTTTGCTAATCAAAAACAAGGATATATCGATAAGAATAAAATTGAAAAGAATTTAGATTGGATTGATAAATGGAAATTAATTATTCCTAAAGCCATTGGGTCTGGAAAAATGAATGAATATAGATTAAAACCTTTAATTTCAGCTCCAAATTCTGTGTGTACAGAAACATATATTTTAATAGGTCCATTTGAAAATGAAAAAATATTAAACAATGTTTTAGTTTATATAAATAGTAATTTTTTTCATTTTATGCTTGGGTTAAAAAAATATACACAAGATGCAACTTCAAAAGTCTACCAATTCGTTCCTATTCAAGATTTTTCAAAACCATGGACAGATGAAGAACTTTATAAAAAATATAATTTAACACAAAAAGAAATAGATTTTATTGAATCCATGATTCGTCCAATGTCGTGAAACGACATTGAATAAAATAATTTCCATTACAGAACACAGAACATTTCACAAAGGAGGAAAGAGTTGAAAAAGTAGAAATATAAGCGTATATTATATAAGTAAGAGGTATTTATGCCATTAATTTCTTCTTTTTTTGGTATTTTAATCAAGATGTACTTTAGAGATGATGATAAACATCATACTCCTCATTTTCATGCTAAATTCGGTGAATTTGAAGCATCTATAGATTTTGAAGGAAATGTTCTTGCAGGAGAATTTCCTCCAAATAAATTAAAATTAGTTGCTGCATGGGCAGAAATCCATAAAGAAGAATTAAATGCATTATGGGATGTAATGCAAACAAGTGATGAATATTTTAAGATTAAAGGACTTGATTAATGAAATATCCAAAATTAATTTCAGTTTCAACAGATAAAAATTTTTTTCTCTTCTTAAAATATGATAATGGTGAAAATAAAAAATATGATTTTTCACCAAATTTTGCCCACCCATTTTATAAACCTCTAGAAAATCAACAACTTTTTTCTCAAGTATCTGTAATCGACGGAGAACTTGAATGGAAAACAGGTCAAGATTTTTGCCCTTTCACATTATACGAAAATAGTATTTCTTATTAATTTTTCATCTCATAACAAATTTTGAATAATTCATTTTTTCCAGAACGCACAAAAGCTAATCCTATTATCTATGCTTATTCAGATTCAAAGTTTCCAAATATGCTAAAAGTTGGTTTTACATCTCGCTCAATTGAAGAGCGAATGAAAGAACACTACCCAACTTTAGTCCCTGGCGAAAAACTTCCCTATAAAGTTGAACTTGTTGAAAGTGCAATGTACTTTGACGGAGGAAATTTTACAGATCATGATGTTCATCGAGTATTAGAAAATAAAAATATTCATCGACAAAAAGACCGAGCTGGAAAAAAAACTGAATGGTTTAAATGCACTGTACAAGATATAAAAGCCGCAGTTATTGCAGTTAGAAACAAAACAGAAAATATTGAAAATCGTACACAAACCTTTTCTATGCGAGAAGAACAAAGACGAGCCGTAAATAAAACCTATGAATATTTTGTAAATGCAAAAAATGAAAGACCTGATATAAAACCAAAATTTTTGTGGAATGCAAAAATGCGTTTTGGAAAAACTTTTACAAGTTATCAGCTTGCAAAAAAAATGAATCTTCAAAAAATTTTAATTTTAACTTTTAAACCTGCCGTTCAATCTGCATGGAAAGAAGATTTATTAAGCCATGTTGATTTTGAAGGTTGGCAATTTATCTCTAATTCCGGAAACACAGAGAATATAGATGTACAATTTGAAAAAGCAGATAAAAATCGTCCTATAGTTTGTTTTGGAAGTTTTCAAGATTTTTTAGGAACAAATGAAAATGGTGGAATTAAAGCTAAAAATGAATGGGTTCATACAACAAATTGGGATTTAGTAATTTTTGATGAATATCATTTTGGTGCATGGCGCGATAATGCAAAAAAATTATTTGAATTAGAAGATGAAGATACTTTGTACAATTCAAATCAAAATGATTCAAAATCATCTGAAGAAAAAAATAATGCAATTGATGAAAGTTGGCTTCCAATTACAACTGAATATTATTTATTTTTAAGTGGAACTCCTTTTAGAGCATTACACTCTGGAGAATTTATAGAAGAACAAATCTTTTCTTGGACTTATTCTGATGAACAAAACGCAAAAGAAACTTGGGGTAAGACTCCAAAAAGTAATGATTGGACAATTTCTGAAAATACACCATCATATGGGCCTAAAAAGAATCTAGAAAATCCATATGCGTCCTTAGCTCGAATGGTTTTAATGACTTATAAAATTCCAGATGAAATTACAAGTATTGCCCAAGGTGGCGAATTTGATGAATTCGATTTAAATGAATTCTTTTTGGCAGAAGGAAAAGGAGATAATGCCATCTTTAAATATGAAAATTATGTTCAAAAATGGCTTGATTTAATTCGAGGTTCATATTTGCCTGGTTCAGTTACAGAACTAAAACTTGGAGTAGAAAGACCACCTTTACCATTTAGTGATGTTCGACTTTTAGAAAATCTTTCACATACTCTATGGTTTTTACCAAATGTTGCAAGTTGTTATGCAATGAAAAATCTTTTATCTAAAAAACAAAATTCATTTTATTCAGATTATAAAATTATTGTTTGTGCAGGAACAGGAGCTGGGATTGGAGTTAATGCTTTACCTCCAGTTTTACAAGCAATGGAAAATCCTTTAAAAACAAAAACAATTACATTAACTTGTGGAAAACTAACAACAGGAATAACTGTAAAACCATGGACGGGAATTTTTATGTTACGAAATCTTTCTAATCCAGAAACATACTTTCAGTCTGCATTTAGAGTCCAGTCTCCATGGGTTATAACAAAAGATAACGGAGAAAGTGAAATCGTAAAAAAAGAATGTTATGTTTTTGATTTTGCATTGAATCGTGCATTAAGACAAATTTCTGATTATGCAAGAAATTTAGATACAAAACAAACAAATCCAGAAGGAAAAGTTGCAGATTTTATTAGCTTTCTTCCGGTTTTGGCTTATGATGGTTCTAGCATGAGGCAAGTAAATGCAGCAGAAATTCTTGATATTGCAATGGCAGGAACTTCAGCTACACTTTTGGCAAAACGCTGGGAAAGTGCGTTGCTTGTAAATGTTGATAATGATACATTAAAACGGCTAATGAATAATCAAGAAGCTATAAATGCACTTATGAGCATAGAAGGTTTCCGTTCCTTAAATTCAGAAATAGAAACTATTATAAATAAATCAGAAAAAATTAAAGAAGCTAAAAAAAATAAAGATAAGGAATTATCTCAAAAAGAAAAAAGAGAACTTTCCGAAGAAGAAAAAGAATACAAATCTATGCGAAAACAAATTCAGGAAAAATTGATAAAGTTTGCAACTCGAATTCCTGTTTTTATGTATTTAAGTGATTATAGAGAATATTCTTTGAGTGATGTAATTCGTCAACTTGAACCTGAACTATTTAAGAAAGTTACAGGTTTAACAGTAAAAGATTTTAATCTTCTTGTAAGTTTAAATGTGTTCAATGAATCTTTAATGAATGATGCTGTCTACAAATTTAAACGATATGAAGATGCAAGTTTAAGTTATACTGGAATTAATCGGCATGAAGGTGAAAAAGTTGGCTTATACAACACGGTATTATCTAAAGAAGATTTTGAATTATTAGCAAAAATACAAAAACAATCAGTATAATCTTTGCAAACGGTCAATGGTATATAAATGATTGTGCTGAATACAAATATTCTGGAAGTGATTTATCAAGTTTTGGTTGGAAAACTTTAGCCTGGAAGAGTTTGTAATTTTATCTAATAAAACTGTAAATCTGTAAATCATAACAATTTTCGATTATAATCAACAAATATTATAATATTTGTTGATTATATTCATTTAGGGTTTAATACAAACCCTAAAAACGGCCGAGTCAAGGCCTTGAGCAAAGCGTGCCTTGACCGGACGTATTTTTCCAATCTAAAATCCCTCCAACTCCCAAAAAAATTAACAAATCTTAAACATTTTAAAAACATTTCTTAAACATCCTTCCTGTATCTTAAAGACAACTTAAAAAAACAACAACCGCTCTGACCAGCGGCCTTACAAAAGTTGGATAAGCTAAAAAATTGCTACATCGCAATTTTTTTTAACGCTTTTCCATTGAACACCGATCGCTCTGACCGGCGATCTTACACAGGAGATAATTATGAACGCTACAAACAAAACAATTTATTTAGTAACTGGTGCTGCAGGATTTTTGGGTGGCACAATTTGTCGTCAATTGGTAGAACGTGGAGAAAATGTTCGTGCCTTTGTTTTGCCAGGAGATAAAGCTATAAGATTTATTCCATCTGAAGTTGAAATTGTGGAAGGGGATTTGTGTGATATTCACTCTTTAGAAAAACTTTTCACAGTTCCAGAAGGCTACGAAACAATCGTAATGCACATTGCAAGTATTGTAACTGTGAATCCAGACTACAATCAAAAAGTTATGGATGTAAATGTTGGCGGAACTCAAAATATTATTGATTTATGTTTGCTTCACAAGGAATGTAAAAAATTGGTTTATTGTTCAAGCACTGGTGCAATTCCAGAGTTGCCGAAGGGAACTGCCATCGCAGAAACTTATGATTTTGATACAGAAAAAGTTGTAGGATGTTACAGTCAGTCTAAAGCTTTGGCAACAAAAGCTGTTTTGGATGCTGTAAAAAATCAAGGATTAAACGCTTGTGTTGTTCATCCAAGTGGAATTTTGGGACCAGAAGACTTTGCTATCGGCGAAACTACAGGAACTGTTATTCAAATTATCAACGGGGAAATGCCTGCTGGAATTGACGGAAGTTTCAATCTTTGTGATGTTCGAGATTTGGCAAACGGCACAATCCTTGCTGCCGAAAAAGGAAAAGCTGGAAGTTGCTACATTCTTGGAAACGAAGAAGTTAGTTTCAAAGAATTTTCAAAAATGGTTTCTAAAGAAGCTGGTTGTAAAAAAATCAAAGTGTTCCTTCCATTGAAAATGGCAAATTTCTTGGCTGGAATGTTAGAAAAACAAGCAAAGAAAAAAGGCACAAAACCACTTATGACAACTTTTAGTGTTTACAATCTTGCTCGAAACAACTGCTTTGATTCATCAAAAGCAAAAACCGAACTTGGCTACACCACAAGAAGCTACGAAGAAACTTTGCGTGATGAAATTGCTTGGCTTAAAAAAGAAGGCAAAATTGCGTAAAAACACTACCAACTCATAGCAAGAAGCCACAAAGGAATTCCATTTGAACTTGGGTAATCAGAATTATCTTTGATTACCCAATCTGAACTTTTTGGTTCCTTGTTTTTTCCACCAACTTCAATTTTAATAATTGGATTTGTTCCTAATTGCAAGTTTCCAGTTTTTTTAGAAATTAAAAAGTCACCTTCTGTTTCATCTTTACAGGCAAAAACTGAATAATTTGATTCTTGAAACAATGTTACAACAAAAGATTCTCTTTGATTTCCCACATTGCCATTCAAAACAGAATATAAACAAGGATCAGCAAAAAAGATTTTTGCACCAGAACTTTTTGCTTTATTATCG
>JAFXDY010000013.1 GCA_017521105.1 Treponema sp. | reverse complement strand
TTTATTGATTCTTGCATAACGTGAACATCTAGGGGCAAAATTAAATCTGATTTAGGAAACCAACTCCAAAGACCCAAATCAACTGGGGATTTATCTCTAACCATCCAACGCAAAAACATATTAATACGTTTGTTTGCAGAAGTCTTTCCTTTTGAAACAATTTTTGCTTTTGGAAAACTTTCAGAAATATGATCACACAGATGTTTGTTTTGATTTTGCTGATATTTTTTGCAAAAAAATTGTCCCAAAGTTTCAGATTCATTTAGAATTTTACAAAGTTCATCAAACAAATCATAAAAATCATTGTAAGAATAAAATCTGTAATATTTTTGCTGCAAATTTTGGGGGTTTTCTAATGGCAAAAAATCTTTTTTATAATCTTGATTTTTTATCCACTGGGAAATTGTAGATTTTTGATATGCAAGTTGCAGAATGTTTTGGATTTTTGGAATAAATTGTTTTCGGCTGCCAAACGCCATCATGGCAGCAATAAAAGAAGCAACTTCTACGTCGGCCGTTGAATATGAAGTTGCGGGCAACTTTGAATGCCAACGTAAAAATTGAGATGGGTCTGAATCACAAAAAGAAGAAACTTCGTATTTTTCTGCCAGCGAAATCAGTTTTTTTTGTAATTCAGCGTTCATATTTTATGCAAAAAGTTCAGTTTCTTTAAGCCATTGAGCAAGAGCAGTTGCATCTTTGTCCAATTCTCTGTCATCTTCAACAAAAGCACTAATTTTGCGAACTTCGTCGTGAACTTTTTTAGTAAATGGAGCAAAATCATCTTTTCCTGCCAAATCAACTGCTTGCATTGCGGCCAAAAGATGTGTTGCAAATTGCAAGTAAACAAGTTCAATTTGTTCTGCCCATTTTCTGGCACTAATTGTTCCCATAGAAACTTTATCTTGGTTCAAAGCTTCTGTTGGATGGCTTGTTAAGCTTACTGGGAAACAATAACTCATTACTTCACCACGAATTGCACTAATTGTAATTTGTGCAGCTTTAAATCCAAGTCGCAAACCAGCACGAGGATGATCTGCAGGTGTAAATGGAATTAAGTTTTCTGTAAGTCCGTTGAATTTTCCGTCAATAATAACTTCGGCTTGTTTATCTGAAAGATCAGAAATATTTGCCAAAGCAGTACGCATATAATCACAAGCAGCACAAATGTGTCCACCGTAGAAGTTTCCTGTGTTGTAAAGGCGACCAGCTTCAATATCAACTAAAGGATTATCGTTTGCCGAATTTAATTCTTCTGTAATCCAATTGCGGGCAATTTCCAAAGTATCGCGGTAAACACCTGTAATTTGTGGTGCACAACGAATTGAATATCTGTCTTGAATTTTATTTTGTTGAGCAACAAAGCCTTTTCCGTCCATTTTTTCAATTTGACTGTTCAAAAAGTCTTCGTAGCGGAAAACTCGTTTTGAATCTTTTATAATGTTGTAAACGTAAGCGGCACTTTGACATTGTCCTGAGTGATTTTTGATTTCGCTAACTTTTGCAACAAATGGAGTGTCTTTTCCACGAGTAATTTCTGAAGTAACTGCTGTTAAAAAATCAGAGATTTTTGCAAGGCGTTCAGCTTTTTTCCAAGCCAAAGAAGCAACTGCTGTCATAACAGAAGTTCCGTTCATAATTGCAAGACCTTCTTTTGCTTCAATTGGAAGTGGTTCAATTCCTTCGGCTTTAAAAGCTTCCATTGTTGGAACAATTTTTCCTTTGTAATAAACTTCTCTTTGTCCCATAATCACAGCCCCTAGATAACTTAAAGGAGTTAAATCTCCGGAAGCACCTACAGACCCAAGTTGTGGAATTACAGGAATAATATCTTTGTTCAACAAAGTAACCATCATTTTTGCGAGTTGTGGTCTAATTGCTGAATGTCCGCCTTTTACGTTTCCGTTTAAGCGACAAAGAACAATTGCACGTGCAGTTTCGTGATCAAATTTTGGACCAAGACCAATTCCGTGGTAAGTACAAATTACACGTTGCAATTCACCAGCTTTATCTACACTAATTTGATTGTGGCAAGAATCTCCAAAGTCTGTTGTAACTCCGTAAGTTGGAACTCCTGTTGCAATGTAATCTTCTAGAAATTTTCTTGATTTTTCCATTGTTTCCCAGAATTGTTTATCTTCTGGAAGTTTAATTTCTTCATTTTTGTATGCAACATCACATACATCTTCAATTGTGAGTAATTCACCTTTTACTGTTTTCATTATTTCCTCTTTTTGTAAACAAATAAATCTTAACTGATTAATGGTTTTTGCTTTTTGTAAACAGGTTCACAAGTTAAATCAACACCAAGTTTTTTAAAGATTTTTCTATCTACTTCACTTAGCATTACACTTGTATGAACTTGGCAACCTTTTAAATTTGCCAATTGTTCCAAAGCTTTTTTACAATTTTCATCATCTTTAGAAAGCATTGCCAACGCAACAAGAACTTCGTCTGTGTGAAGCCTTGGATTGTTTCCGCTTAGCAAATTCACTTTCATTTGTTGAATTGGTTCAATCATTTCTTTTGGAATTAATTTTACTTTATGATCAATTCCAGCAAGATGTTTTGTTGCATTTAATAAAAGTGCTGCACTTGTTCCCAACAATGGAGTAGTTTCAGAAGTGATGATTGTTCCGTCTGCAAGTTCAATTGCAGCAGTTGGAACTTTTGCTTTTTCGGCACGAGCTTTTGCGGCTTGGGTAACTGCTCTGTAATCTGTTGTGATTTTTGCCTGTTGCATCAATAATTCAATATTTGCAACTTCATCTTCAGAAGCATCACCTTGAACATATTGATTTAAACAAGTGTAATATCGACGAATAATTTCTTGTTTTGACGCTTCGCAACATGCTTCATCATCAATAATACAATTTCCAACCATATTTACGCCCATATCTGTTGGAGATTTGTATGGATTTTCGCCGTAAATACCTTTGAAAATTGAATCTAAAACTGGGAAAATTTCTATATCGCGATTGTAATTTACAGTTGTAACGCCATAAGCTTCCAAATGCCATGGGTCAATCATATTTACATCATTTAAGTCTACAGTTGCAGCTTCGTAAGCCAAATTTACTGGATGTTTTAATGGAAGATTCCAAATTGGGAAAGTTTCAAATTTTGCGTAACCAGCTTTTATGCCACGTTTGTTATCATGATAAAGTTGGCTTAAACAAGTGGCCATTTTTCCAGAACCAGGACCAGGTGCTGTAATAACAACTAAAGGTTTTGTTGTTTCAATATAATCATTTTTTCCAAAACCTTCGTCACTATCAATAAGTTTTACGTTTTTTGGATATCCTTCAATTGTGTAATGATAATATGAATTGATTTTTAGTTTTTTGAGTTTTGAGCGGAATAATTTTGCAGCTTCTTGTCCGTTGTAGTGAGTAATAACAACACTTCCAACCATCAATCCACGACTTTGGAATTCATCTCTAAGGCGAAGAACTTCCTTATCATAAGTAATATCTAAATCACCACGAACTTTATTTTTTTCAATGTCGACAGCACTAATTACAATTACAATTTCTGCAACATCAGAAAGTTGCATTAAAAGTTGCAATTTACTGTCTGGAGCAAAACCTGGCAAAACCCTTGCCGCGTGATAATCGTCAAAAAGTTTTCCACCAAATTCCAAATAAAGCTTATCACCAAATTTGGCAATCCGTTCCTTAATGTGTTCAGACTGAACTCTTAGATATTTTTCATTATCAAATCCGTTTCTCATAACGGTAATTAATTATAACGAGTTATCAAAAAAAAAGAAATAATAAAGTGAGTTTATTTTAAACACTTTTTCTACTATATTTGACCCATATTTTTATATACGTTATAATGACGTATATGAGTAAGAAAAAAATAAAACCTGACTTTTCAAAACCAAAAGTTCAAAAACAAGAAAGTGATTCATTATCACAAGATTTTTCATTAAAAAATCAGCCAGATTTTATTACGCCAGAAATGGAACAATTTGATGATGTTCCGCCAGAAGATAAAGAATATGAAGGACTTCCGGTAGTTGTAATTGCGGGGCGTCCAAATGTTGGAAAATCAACACTTTTTAATAGATTTTTGCACAGAAGAATTGCAATTGTAAATGACCAACCTGGTGTTACTAGAGACCCAGTTGAAGCAACAGCAATTTTAAACAAAAAGCCAATTCATTTGGTAGACACAGGTGGATACAAACTTACTCGCGACATTGGAACAAAAGAAGCCGAACTTGATGAATACGTTGTAGAAAAATCTTTGGAAATGATTGAAAAAGCGGATGTTGTAATTTTACTTCTTGAAGCTGGCGTCATCACCGGGGAAGACGAAGAATTCATTATTAAAATGCGTCCATATTGGAACAAAGTTATTGCCGCTGTAAACAAAACAGAAGGTGGAAAAAACGAAGCCGAAGCATGGAACTACGCAAAATATGGATTTAACGAATTGCTTTTTATTTCTGCAGAACACGGCGACCACTTTGGAGAACTTTCTGAACTTGTGGAATCAAAATGCGATTTTTCAAAAGTAAAAGTTCTTTCAAAAGACAGACCAATTAAAATTGCAATTCTTGGAAAACCAAACACAGGAAAATCAACTTTATCAAATAGATTAACTCACACAGAAAATTCTATTGTATGTGATTACGCTGGAACAACTAGAGATGTGGTTGAAGGAGAATTTCAATACGGTGGAAGAGCGTTTAAAGTTTTGGACACTGCGGGAATTCGCCGCAAAGCAAAAGTTCATGACGATGTTGAATATTATTCTGTAAACCGTGCAATTAAAACTTTGGATGAATGTGATGTTGTTTTTTTAATGATTGACGCAGTTGAAGGTCTTGCTGAACAAGATAAAAAGATTTGTTCCCTTGCATTTGAAAAAGGCCGTGGAATTATTTTTGTTTTGAATAAGTGGGATTTAAAAGAAGAACAAGGAACAAAAGCGGTAAAAGCCGTAAAACAATGGATGAACATTATGTTTGGCCAAATGGAATTTGCTCCAATTTTGCCACTTTCTGCTTTGGAAGGAAAAGGCATTAAAGATTTGTTAAACACAACTGTTTTGCTTTATGAACAACTTACAAAGAAAATTGGAACAGCGTCTTTGAATAACGCACTGCAAGATTGGTTGGAAAGATATCCGCCACCAGCAAGTAAAACCGCTCATTTTAAAATTCGTTATATGACTCAGGCAAGCACAAATCCGGTTAAGTTTGTAATTTTTGCAACAAGACCAGAAGTTGTTCCTGAACCATATATGACATATTTAAAAAATAGAATTCGCGAAGATTTGGGCTACGACCAGATTCCAGTTCAGTTGGAATTTAAAGGAAGTAGAACAAAGTGGGAAGAAAGGGAATAGAGTATTAATTAAGAATTCAGAATTAAGAATTCAGAAGGGGGAAGTCTCCCCCTCGCTCCAAAGTCCTCGCACATACGTGCTGTGGTCTTTTCCGCTACCCCCTCTATGTCGAGCCGTTCTTTGTCTGTCATTGCGAGGAGCGAAGCGACGAAGCAATCTAGTGTGCAAAATGGTATGTGGTAATGCAATTTTAGGTTGGGCAAGCGCTGGGAGCCCCGCCGAAGGCGTTCCAGGCGAAAGCAACGCTTGAGACTGGAATGGAGCGAATGCGGAAGGGCGTACATAGCGACCCGGAGTTGCGGAGCAACGGAGGGATGCCTCCTTTTTTAGGTTGAAGAAAATTGATTTATACGATTGGACAAATTGAAGAATTAACAGGTGTAAAGTCTCATGTTCTTAGATACTGGGAAGAAGTTGTTCCAGGGTTTTCGCCACAAAAAGATTTAACTGGACGCCGAACTTATTCTCAGCACGATTTGGAATTAATATATAGAATTAAGTTTTTGATAAACGAAAAAAAATTTACTGCGGAAGGAGCTGGACGTCAGATTTTGGAAGAGGCGCAAATTGTGCAGGAAAATATTGATTTAATAAAAAACATTCGAGAAACAAGAGAAATTCTTACAAATGTTTACTTTGAAATTAAAAAATTAAGATAAATTGAAAAAAGCGAGTTCAAAATGGAAAAATTTTATACAAAATTTACAAAGGAATATATTCAGGCAGAAAAAGAAAGATTAAAGAAAAAGCCAAAAAAATCTGCAAAAAAGAATTCGCAAAATAATGTGATTTT
>JAFXDY010000145.1 GCA_017521105.1 Treponema sp. | reverse complement strand
TTGCGTCTTAATTGAAACAATGAATGACGGTTACGAAACAAAAGCCGCAGTGATTGCCGCAAAAGAAACAATGGAAGAACTTCACAAAGAGTTTCCAATTTTTGTAACAAATGTTTATGACGCAGATGGAAGAACTTTAAGTGGCTCTACTCCAGAATCAATGGTTTGTATATTAGAAGGATTGGGGGTTTCGGCAATTGGTGTAAACTGTAGCCTTGGTCCAAAAGAAATGTTGCCAACTGTAAAAAGACTTTTAGACGCAGCTTCAGTTCCTGTAATTGTAAACCCAAACGCAGGGCTTCCAAAAGTTGTAAACGGTCAAACAATTTTTGACGTAAAACCAGAAGATTTTGTAGCCACAATGGAAGAAATTAAAAATCTTGGAGCAACAATTCTTGGGGGATGTTGCGGAACCACACCAGAATACATTCAAAAATTAACAGAAAAAATCAAAAACCAACAAACAAAAATCAAAATTTGCAAAAAAAACAACTGCGTAATCAGTTCAAATACTAAAACTGTTTATTTTGGAAAAGAATATCTTCCGGTTTTAATTGGAGAGCGAATTAATCCAACTGGAAAGAAAAAGTTTAAAGAAGCACTTCGCAACAACGACATTCCATACATCATCAACCAAGGAATTGAGCAGGAACAAGCAGGAGCCCAAGTTTTAGACGTAAACGTTGGACTTCCAGAAATTGACGAAAAAGAAATGATGCTAAAAGTTGTAACGGAGCTTCAGGCAATTACAGAACTTCCTTTACAAATTGACACAACCGACGAAAAAGTTATGGAAGCCGCAATGCGTCGCTACAACGGAAAACCACTTGTAAATTCTGTAAACGGCAAACAAGAAGTTATGGACAAAATATTCCCACTAGTAAAAAAATACGGTGGCGTTGTAATTGGTCTTACTCTAGATGAAAACGGAATTCCAGAAACTTCGGAAGGTCGCCTTAAAATTGCACAAAAAATCTACAACGAAGCACAAAAATATGGACTTTCCAAAAAAGACATCATCATTGATCCTTTGGCAATGGCAATTAGTTCCGACACAAACGCCGGCCTTGCCACACTCCAAACTGTTCAAGAAATTACAAAAATGGGCGGCAACACAAGTCTTGGAATTTCAAACGTTTCTTTTGGACTTCCAAACAGAGAATTTGTTACATCCGCTTTCTTTACAATGAACCTTACCTTGGGGCTTACAGCCGCAATTATGAATCCTTTGCAGCAAGAAATGATGAAAGCTTATAAAACTTTCTGCCTCCTTTGTGGCAAAGATTCAAATTGTGCAAATTATATTCAATGGAGCGATTCTATTTTGCAAGGAGGGGAAAGTCTTCCCCTCGCTACCAAGTCCTCACAGGCACAGCCTGCTGCGGTCTTGTCCGCTACCCCTTCTAACGGGGAGAACCCCGTAACGCCCCCAACTACAACCGCAAATTCCGAACCACAAAAGGGAACACTTGAATTTGCAGTTATCCACGGGTTAAAAGACGAAGCAGCAAAAATAACAGATTCACTTTTGCAAGAAAAACAAAGCTTAGAAATCATAAACAACCACTTAATTCCAGGATTAGACTACGTTGGAAAACGTTTTGAACAAAAAACAATGTATTTACCACAACTTTTAATGGCAGCGGAAGCTGCAAAATCGGCATTTACACAAATTCGCCAACACATGGAAAAATCTGGAACAAAAGGACAATCAAAAGGCAAAATCATCATCGCAACAGTTAAGGGCGACATCCATGACATTGGAAAAAACATTGTAAAAGTTTTGCTAGAAAACTACGATTTTGAAGTAATAGATTTAGGAAAAGACGTTGCCCCAGAAGTAATTGTAGAAAAATGTAAATCAGAAAAAATACAATTAGTAGGACTTTCCGCATTAATGACAACAACTGTTGCCGCAATGGAAGAAACAATCGTTTTATTACGAAAAGAATGCCCTTGGGCAAAAGTTTGCGTAGGAGGTGCTGTAATGACACAAGAATACGCCGACCAAATTGGGGCAGACTTCTATGGGAAAGATGCCATGGATACTGTACGCTACGCAAATAATTTGTTTACAAAATAAAAACTATTTATTCATATCATCTACAATTGAATTTAGCTTTTTATTCATTTCATTCGCTTCGTTTAAATCAATTTTGTAATTAATTACAGAAACAATTACATAAACTGCAATAATCACTAATTCAAACAAAACAACGCTAGAAATAACTTCAAAACAAAACCATTTTAAAATAAATCCTATAACAAGTGATGCTATATTTAGTTCCAAAAAATACAATATATTCAAAGCCAGTAATCCTTTTTTTGAATATTCTTTTTCACTCATAAATGGAATTATACAAATTGCCGAAACAAAACCTATTATCAAAATTCCAAATATATCTATTACAGAAAATACTTTTTGAGTTCCCCAAAATATATATAAATATACCGAAGCAATAATAAAAATTGTTGTAACAACTCTAGTAAAAACCTTTATCAATTCACTAATTTTTTCTTTCACTTTTACAATTCTCCTTTGGTAATTTTAAATCACTTTTTTATTTTAAATCTAACAATTCTTTTAGTTTTGGAACATAATTTCTAGAAATTATTACTTTATAATCATTTTTTAAAGTTGCTTCAAATCTTCCGTTAAACGCAGGTGATAGCTTTTTGATTTTATCTACATTCACAATCACAGCTTTATTTGCTCTAAAAAACTTATTTAATGGGAGTTCAAATTCCAACTGATAAAGTTTTGATTTTGTTTCAAAAACTTCGTCTTTTGTATATGCAAAAACAACATCATCTACAGATTCAAAGTAAAAAAGTTCTTCTTGTTCCACCAAACAAATTTGACCATCTTTATTAAAAGCCATTTTTGAATTTTGATTTTGACCTTGACTTTGTATTTTGTTTACAAAACCAAAAACGCTTTGGTCTGGGTTGTCGCACTTAATTATAATTTCATCTTCTTCACCAGGGGCTTTTGGCAAAATTGTAATTTTCATTTATAAATCCTCTAGAATTCTATTATAAATGGTTTTTCGTAATTTTCACGGAAATAATATGAAATGCGTTTATTTTCTGGCTCATAAACTGCGCTCCAAGCCGTAATGCTTTGGCCTTCAAAATCAAAACTTCCCACGCTTACAGATTTCATACAATCTTTCATTTTTTCAGCATCCATTATCCAGTTGTTTTCATTACCACACTTTTCAAGCATATCATATCTTACTTTTGAATTTTCATGTGTAAAAACACCTTTTTTTGGGCTTTCTGCCACATAATGATTAGTCAAAACTTTTGTTTCAGAAACATACATTTTGTTTTCTGTCCATTCCACAACAACAGATTTTCCTGTAGCATCAGCAATTATAAAATGATGTGCTGTATCAATTACAGAATGCATATCATGATTTTCCAACAAAGCAACTGCCTCATCTACAGTAGCAGCTTTATCTAAAACAAGCCGAATAGCACTTGTAATTGTAAGTGGAGTTTTCCCTCTGCTTTGTGCAGTAGTTTCATTATCACCTGCTACTAAATCTGCAATATAAAGGCCTTTTTCATTCATACCATCAAGAGGAACATATACAGATGCTAAAGCCAAAATGTCATCAGGAAACTTATTCTTAGGTTTCCAATTTCTATCCATTCCTAAAAACTCTAAACAACTTGTAGAAACAGATTCATACCCATCTTTTGGTTTTGTATGAATAACCATAATGGCACAATCTTTCCAATCGTAATTTCTTCCAAAAATTTCCTGTCCATTTTTGTTTTGTGCAACAATTGAACTACAACCAAAATCAGGAGTTTTTATTGTTACTTTCTTTTCTTCAACATCACCTTTTTTCCACTTTCCTTTTGATAAAGATTCTGTTAAAAAATCAGATAATTCTTCATTAGTTTTATTTCCACCTTGGGCAAGAAATCTATCAAATTCATAATCTCCAAAGAATTCAAAAAAATACACGCCTTCTGTCAATTCGCTTATAGATTTTACAGCATCAATTTCATCAACATAGTTGCAACTTGAAAACATTATCCCAAAAATCAAAGAAAAAGTAATTTTAATTGTTCTAAATAATTTCATATTAACCTCTCAAATCTTTTTACAAAAAAATATTCATAACCGGTCTTGAATCGTTTTTATTGCTTTTGTTGGTTTTATTATATATTTGATTAGTTTTTTCTCAATAGGATTTAAGGTAAGATGCAAAAAACAAAGGGCAAGATGCATTTTGAAGAAAAAGATTGCCACGTCGCCCTTACGGACTCCTCGCAATTGCGAGACCTTTAGGTCGTGGAAATCCAGTATATACATACCAAAAAGCTTTTTTTCAATTTGGTATGTAAAAACAAAAAAAACGTGGCAATTATAAAAAATCACCACGCTTGTATTAAAAATAATTCTTAATTCATAATTCTGAATTCAGAATTACAGAACTGTCACCCGCACTTCTAATTTGCCAAAGGCAAATTAGAAGATTTTAATAACTTCCTTGCAGAGCCTAGCAAACGCTAGTTTGCTTGACGCACCACACGGAAACCACGGCTGCTGAAGCGGCCGTAAGGGTAGGCTTTTTCACGCATCCAAACAATACAGTAGGTATGTAACATGCTCCATAAACCACCGCGGACGACGCGGTAAGCCCCTGGCGAAGCGCCAGTTGGGTCGCTTCCACCTTCTGTATTTTCATCATGTTAGCGACAATCAAAAATAACCATTACGAGTCAGGCGAAAATCACCAAAAAAAGTCAAAAAGAAAAAGCCACTATTATAATAATTCAAAAGGTTCTACAATAGTGCTAGCCAATAATGCACAAAAAATAGGAGCAAAT
>JAFXDY010000144.1 GCA_017521105.1 Treponema sp. | reverse complement strand
TTCATCAACAACAATACAAGAAGGATTTTCTGCTGTAAGAGTTTTTGAAAGTTTTACTTCTTTTACTTTGTCGCCAAGTGCTTTTTGAATTTTTTCTACAACTGGCTTAAATTCTTTTTCTTTTTGTTCAGCTGCTTTTTTATCATCAACTAAATCTTCGTCGCTACCAGAACGGTTTACAGCTTTTAATTCAAAGTCCTTATATTTTCCAAAACCAGGAATAACAATATCATCAATATCATCATCCATTACAAGAACTTCAAAACCTTTTTCTACATAAGCTTTTAACAATGGGTTTGCACGCAAGTTCTTTTCGTCGCTTCCGCTAATATAGAAAATTGATTTTTGTTCTGGCTTCATTCTTTGGCAATATTCTGCAAAACTTGTGTAGTTTCCTTCTCCAGTGCCGCTTGCATCTGTAGATTTGAATCTTACAATTTCTGCAATTTCTTCACGGTTTGCAAAGTCGCTGTACAAACCTTCTTTCATTGGACGATTAAATGCAACAACAAATTTATTCCATTTTTCAATTGCTTTCTTTTCTTCGTCAGAACGTTTGTCTTCTTCAACTTTTTTAGCTTTTTCTGCAGCATCGCCCATTTTTTTGAATTCGCTCAAAAGTTTTTTAACAGAAGAAGATTTAATTGTTTCTAAAATACGGTTTTGCTGCAAGATTTCGCGGCTAACGTTCAATGGTAAATCTTCTGAATCAATAATACCGCGAACAAAGCGCAAATAACTTGGCAAGAGTTCTCTGTCATCATCTGTAATGAAAACGCGTTTTACATAAAGTTTTACGCCGCTTTTGTAATCTGCCTGATACATATCAAATGGTGCATTTTGTGGAATGTAGAATAAAGTTGTATATTCTTGAGTTCCTTCTGCGTGTGTGTGAACATAGTGAAGTGGTTCGCTTCCGTCGTGACCAATTGTTTTGTAGAATTCGTTGTAATCTTCTTCTTTTAATGCCGATTTTGATTTTTTCCACAAAGCCGAAGCGCTGTTTACTTGGTCAATTTTGCTTTCGCTGCCAGTTTCTTTTCCTTTATCATCATATTTTTTTTGTTCATAGTGAAGATAAATTGGGAACGCAATGTGGTCTGAATATTTTTTAATTAATTCTTCAATCTTCCATCTTGAAGCAAATTCTCTTGAATCTTCATTTAAGTGCATTTCAATTGCAGAACCAGAACGATTTGCGTCATCAAATCCGTATTTTTTTGCAATTTCAGAATCTGCGGCAACTTCTTCAATGTCATAGGAATTTGTTCCATCACTAGACCAGTGCCAAATTTTTCCGTCGCCAGCAGCTTTTCTTGTGTAAACATCAATTTTGCTTGCTGCCATAAATGCAGAATAAAAACCAACACCAAATTGACCAATCAAAGCCGAATCTTTAGCGGCTTCACTAGTCAATTTTTCCATAAATGCTTTTGTTCCAGAACGAGCAATTGTACCAAGATTGTTTGTTAAATCTTCTTCGTTCATACCAATTCCGGAATCTTGAACTGTTAAAACTGAATCTTTTTCATCAAAAGTAATATCAATGCGTGGTTCAAATTGAATGCCTTTGTATGCGTCGTCAGAAACTGTTAAATATTTAAGTTTATCTAACGCATCAGAACCGTTTGAAATTATTTCACGTAAAAAAATGTCTTTATTTGAATAAAGAGAGTGAATGATTAATTTTAAAAGTTGATTTACTTCTGTTTGAAACTGATATTTTGCCATCTTTTTCCTCAAATAATTAAAATTATTACTATATAAAGTAATAAAAACAAACGGTTTTGGCAAGTTTTTTTTTCTTTTTCTGACATATTGTGCTATAATGGATGTGTTTATGAATTCTTTGCTTTTTAATAATTTAAAATTTCAATTTGCCGCTATATTTTTTCTCTTTATTTTGGAAATTATTTATTTTATCCGACCAAAATTAAAATTATTATCAACAAAGATTTTTACTGTTTTAATGGTTAGCAGTTTTTTATATTTATTATTTGATATTGCTACTATTTTTGCACTTGTTTATTTTGATTATGTTCCTCTTTGGTTTGTTCGCTTTACACACCAAGGTTTTATTGTATTTTTGGAAATTGCACTTTCTAGCATTTATCTTTACATAGATTTCTTTAATAGAAATGAAAAACGTTATTCCGAAAAAAAATTATTCTTTATCATTTCAATTTATTTTATTTCTTTCCTTTTTGTGCTTTTTGCACCAATGGAATACAAACACACTGCAGAAGAAGGTCTTTATTCTTATGGTCTAATGGCAGATTCAGTTTATTGTGTAATTGTTTTCTATTCTGCTTTAACTTTTGTAAATACAATCAAGTGTTTTAGAAAAGGAATTAACCGAAAAAAACAAGTTTTTGTTTTCTGTACAATGGGAATTTGGACTCTGTTTGGGGGAACACAAATTATTTTCCCTAGTTTGTTAATTTCTAGCGTTGGTGTTGCCGCAATGGTTTTATTAATGTTTCTGTCTTTGGAAAATCCATCTGAATACATTGATAAAGAAACTCACGCTTTTAATGCAACAGCCTTAAAAACTGTTTTAGCAGAATACAAACATAGAAAAAGACGCTTTACAATTATCAACATAGATTTAGAAGATATTTCTATTATAGAAAACAAGGTCGGAGATTCTTTAATAATTGAAACATTAATAAAAATAAAAGAATTTGTAGAAAAGTCATTTAAAATTAAAACTTACAGACTAAATAATACAAGTTTAACTTTTATTTTAAATGGCCAAAATCTTCTTAAAAAAGAAACTATTATAGAAACTTTAGAAGACAGATTTAATAATTCTTGGGTTGTAAAAAATACAAACATAAATTTAAGAGCTCACTTAGACATCATTTGTTGCCCTGTTGATTTTCCTTATGACGGAAAAGTTTCTGAATTAATTAGCTTTATTAGTGAATGTCACACATTTACAGAATCAACAGCTTTTGTAAGAGCTGTTGATAAAATGATTACAGAAAACAGAAAACGCCAAATGGATGTTTTAAAAATATTAACAGAAGCAATTGAAACGAATGCAATTGAAATGTACTACCAACCAATTTTTAACGTTAAAGAAGGAAAATTTACAAATGTAGAAGCTTTGGTTCGCTTATCAAACAATCTTTCTACAGATTTTATTTCTCCAGAAGAATTTATTCCTTTAGCAGAAAAAAATGGTTTGATTATGGAATTAAGCCACATTATTTTTTCAAAAGTTTTTTCATTTATGCAAAAAAACAAGCTAATTGAAAAAGGCGTTAAACACATGGAAATTAACCTTTCTGGCATTCAATCTGTAGATTCCGATTTGCCAAGGTTAATGAAATCTTTATTACAAGAATACAATATTTCACCAGAAAACGTAAATTTGGAAATTACAGAATCTGTAGCAGTTACTTCTGGCTATATGCTAAAGAAAAATATGGAAGAACTTAAACGCTTTGGTTGTACTTTCTCTATGGACGATTTTGGAACTGGTTATTCTAATCTTTCTCAAATTATTCAAGTAGATTTTGAACTTATCAAAATAGATAAAAGCCTTCTATGGCCTTGTTTTAAAAAAGAAAATCCTTTTGCAAACAATGCTAAAATTCTTTTAGATAATTTGATTAATATGATTCTAAAATTTGGTCACGGAATTGTAGTGGAAGGTGTTGAAACAAGAGAACAATTTGAATACTTAAAAAATCTTGGTGTTACATATATTCAAGGTTATTATTTTAGTAAACCACTAAATTCTGAACAATATCTAAGTTTTATATATAAAAACAACAAATAGTATTTTGTTTTTTTTCTTTTTTCTATATATTAAGTATATGAAAAAAAGAGTGTGGCTTTTATCAGTATTATTTTTAGTTATTTTAAATTCAAGTTGTAAATCGACCTCAGAAATTCAGAAAAATGAAGAAGTAAAATTACTATATCATAAAGAACTTTCAAAACCAAATAAAAACAATGATTATTACATTTTCATTAGACTTTACTATCCAAACTATAATAATCCACTTTGTATAGAAAACATATTAAAAAAATGCATAAATTTTGTTGATACAAACCCAAAATCATACAGTCATTCTGCAATTGGCTTTGATTTAAACGATAACTTTATTGGTTTAACGACAGCAAAACCAAGAGATTTAAAAATTGAACAATGCACAAACATAAATTCCAATTTATATATGTACAAATGTAATCCAAAAACTTCTGTACAAACAACATACGCTATAAAAGTTTCAAAAGACGAATATGAAAAAGCAAGAAGTTTAGTAGATTTTTTTTATTATGAAGATACTGAATATAGTGTAGGGTTAAATTTTCCTCTTGCTTTTTTTGAACTAAAACGAAAATTCTTTTCTTCTAGAGAAAATAAAAAATTACACCGCATTGGTAAAGAAAAATATAAGAATAGTTACAAAGAACCCTCTACTGATTTTGTTTGTTCAAGTTTTGTTACTTACATTTTAGTAAATTCTGTGGACGCAATTAAAACTTTTTTTGATACCAATAATTTAGATTACAATTACATAATTCCAAGCGACATAAGTTCTTTTCCTGGAGTTCAAAAATTATTTACTTCTAGTTGGCAAAGTTACACAAATGCAGCTTTAGCTTACACAAATTCAGAAAACAATATATTCAATACAAATAAATAGATACAAAAAAAGGGACAATTTAACAAAAGGTAATTCAACCTACTTTTAGACGTCCCTTTTATGTTTTATTCTGTAAACATAGAATCAATTTCTGTTTTATACAACTCTGCAATTCTGTAACGCATAATTTCTTGTTTTGCAGA
>JAFXDY010000012.1 GCA_017521105.1 Treponema sp. | reverse complement strand
TACAAAAAAATTGATAAAAGAAAAAAAGGCTGTAAATCTTTCGGTAGACGAAATTACGCTTGCACTTTTTGGAAGTCATTGTGGCCAAATGCACGACACATATTGCGAACGAACACAAAATTATCTTTTTAATAAATCGCTTCAACTTGTAAAAACAGGCATAAATGTAATTTTAGATTGGGGATTCTGGCAAAAAGAAGAACGTGATTTTGCAAAACAGTTTTTCAAAAATCACAACATACAAACTGAACTTCATTACATAGATGTCTCACAAGAAAAATGGCAACAAAATCTGGAAAAACGAAACGCACGCATTTTGCAAGAAGAAGCACAAAAAAATCCCAAAGAATTTTCAGTTCCTTCTGATTATTTTATTGACCAAAACATTGCTGCCAAATTTCACAGTCTTTTTGAAGTTCCCACTCCCGACGAAGTTGATGTTTGGGTAAAGTAAAATTCATAACTCTAAATCCTAAATTCTGAATTTTTTACTTCTTTAATTTCCATAAACGTCCCTAAAAAAGCCTTTTCTTCTATGATGAAGAATCTAAACTGAATTGTTTTTTACAATAAACCCGCACTACACAAAAACATTTCTGGAGTTTGAACAACAATTCCGTCCGCTTTATAGTCTTTTAGGTTTCTTGTAGCAATAGTTGAAATCTGATGATTTTGCGCAGTGTAATATTGAATTGCATCTTCAAAATCTGAAAAAACAGAATTTAAAGCAGAATCTATTGTTTTTTCAGAAGAATCAATAACTTTTACAATAAGGCGCAATTTTCGTAAAGATTCTTTTGCTTTTTCAATTCCAAGTTCTTTTCGCAAAATATAAAAAACATTACAAAAAACAGTTGGCGAAGTATAAAGTTCAATTTTGTTCATATCCCCAAAAGTAAACAACAAAGCCGAAAAATGAAAATGCGGAACTCGATGAGCAAGTAAATCTAAAATCACATCAGAATCTACAAAAACCTTATTCATATTTTTCCCTCAAATAATTTTCGTAGTCTGTTTTGTAATCAAATTCATCTGGAAGAGAAATAATTCCCGCAAGTTCATTTACCAAAGGTGAATAAAGATTTTCTTTTTGTTTTTCACCTTCCATTTGTAAAGAAATCCCATCAAAAAAGTTTTCAATCAATTTAGAAAGCGAAATTCCAGTTTGCGCTGCATATTGTTTTGCATTAGCAATAGAAACTTCATTTAGTTTTACAGTTAATTTTACATCCATATACGTATAAAATAATCTAAAATATACGTATAGTCAACTCTAAATTCTAAATCCTGAATTCCGAATCCTGAATTCTGAATTTTCTTAAAACTCTTTTCTGTAGGTTTTTGCTTTGTAAGTTCGGCTTCCGTCAAATTTTGAATATTCACAATCTTCAAAAAAAGTCATTCCCAATTTTTCCATAACACGACGTGAACCGTTGTTTTCTACTGCAAAAGTTCCGTAAATTTCTTTAATATCAAAGCGGCTTCGTGCATATTCAATAATTTTGGAAATTGCTTCAGTTGCGTAACCTTTTCCCCATGCGTCGTAAGCCAAATTGTAGCCAATGCTCCATCTATTTCCTTCATCTTCATGAAAATCAACACTGCCGCTTCCAATCAACTCTCCAGTTTCCTTTAAAACATAGCCAAAACACATACTTCGTTCATCATCATTTACAGTTTTGAGCCATTCTTTTACATCTTCCGCATTTTTATATAAAGGATAAATCATATATTCATTAACACGAGCGTCGCCACACCATTTAAAACACGCCTGATAATCTTCCACAGATAAAGGTCTTAGAATTAATCGTTCAGTTTCTAAAATTGCCATAAAAAGTCTCCAAATTATTAATTCTTTTTTTTCTTTTAAAAGTGGCTCACTGAGCAACCTTACAAAAACCATCATACAAAAAATCAAAATAAAAATCATTAAATTTCAAATTTAATTTTCTAACAAAAAACTAACATTAAATCATCTCGACATCACCAAAAATACATAATATAATTTTCTTATGAAAATATTAATCGTTGATGATGAAGAACCAATCAGAGAACTTATAAAATACAACTTAGAAAAAGAAGGTTTTCATACAATCACAGCAAACAATGCAGCACAAGCCGTAGGTTTTTCAAAACAAGAATCACCAGATTTAATTCTATTAGATTTAATGTTACCAGATTTAAGTGGTCTTGAAGTTTGCAAAATCTTAAAAAAAGATTCTTTAACAGCAAAAATTCCAATTATTATGGTTACCGCAAAGACCGAAGTTGAGGACGTAGTGGCAGGTTTGGAACTTGGCGCCGACGATTACATAACAAAACCTTTTTCACCAAAAATATTAATTGCACGAACTAATTCTGTTTTAAGAAGAATAAAACTTTCACAAACAATTTCAAATCAAGATTCTATTTGCGTAAGCAAACTAAAAATTAACATAAAGGAACACGAAATTTCTTGGGATAACACAAATATTGAATTTAGTGCAACAGAATTTGCCATTTTAGAGTTTCTTGCAAAAAATGTTAACCAAGTATTCACTAGACAACAAATTATCAATGCTGTAAAAGGAACCGACTATCCTGTTACAGAACGTTCTATAGATGTTCAAATTTTAGGAATTAGAAAAAAACTCGAACAATTTAACACGCAAAACTCTAATGCCAGCAACTTAATTTGCACAATTAGAGGAATTGGCTACCGAATGCAAGATAAAATTAATTAATTGTGAACCACATCAATTCTGTTAAAAAAGGATTCATAAATGATCAGGAAAAAAAGAAAATCACTTTCAATAATTGCATTACTAATCTTGTTAAATTCAATTATTCTTGCAACAGGATTCATAATTTTGTTAAACCAGAATATCAATACATTAAAAAAAACAGCACAAGTTCAAGCCGAAAAAAACTTACGAACCTTTAGCGGAGTTTTAATTCCATTACTTAATTCAAACATAAACAACTTAGATTATTTTGCAAAATCAATTGCGTCCCATACTACAGATTTCCGAGTAACTCTAGTAGATAATTTTGGAAAAGTTTTGGCAGATTCTGATGTTACTTCCATAGAAGAATTAGAAAATCACATTAATCGAAAAGAAATAAAAGGAGCATTGGCCGGAAAAAAGACTACAACAATCAGAAAAAGTACAGTTTCAAAAAACGACGTAATGTACTATGCTGTCCCAGTTAAAATAGAAGGTAAAACTATGGCATTTAGAGTTTCTATGCCAGTTGGAACTTCTGTATATTTTACAACAGATGTGCGTCTAAGAATGATTATTTCTATCTGTATCATCTTTTTTATTATTTTGATTTTTTCACTTTTTATTTCATTCTATATAATCAAAAGAATAAAAAAACTAACAAAAGCTGCATTAGAATACAAAAAAGGAAATTTCAACTACAAAAGCAACATTTCTTCACCAAAAGAACTAGCCCAACTTTGTCGCTCAATGGAAAACATGGCTGCTGAACTTGGACGTCTAGAGCAAGTGCGAAAAGATTTTGTTTCAAACGTTTCCCATGAATTAAAAACACCCATCACATCAATAACAGGCTTTACAGAAACTTTATTGGACGGAGCAATAGAAGATAAAGATAACGCCATTCACTTTTTAGAAATCATCAAATCACAAAGTAAACGACTATCCGCAATTATAGAAGACTTACTTTCACTTTCAAGGCTAGAAAAAGACAGCCAAAAACCACAAATGATAAAAGAAAACATTGTAGATTTATCAACACAAATTTTTAACAGTTTTCTTCAAAACGCAGCAGAAAAAAATATTAAAATGGAAATTCACAGTTCTACAGATTATGTTTTCTGCATGCTCAATTTTGGACTTTACGAAGAAGCTTTGGGAAATATCATAGACAACGCAATAAAATATTGTCCTCAAGAATCGCAAATAGATTTAAAAATCAATTTGATAAATCATAAAGAAAGAACAAAAGTTCAAATTATTGTAGAAGATAACGGAAATGGAATTCCTCTTGAACATCACTCCAGAATCTTTGAACGTTTTTATCGTGTAGATAAAGGACGCAGCAGAGAAATGGGAGGAACCGGTTTAGGGCTTTCCATTTCTTCGCATATTGTCAAAGCTCACAATGGAAATCTATTTACAACAACCCGACAAGACAAAAAAAGTGGTGCCGTATTTGTAATAGAACTTCCTGTTGTTGCGTTTAATTAATAATTAAATCTCTAAGCCAACCAGTTACACCATTTGGCAAACGTGAATCTAAAATTGTTCCGTCATCAAGTTTTAGGTTTGTGTGCATAGAATTTATTAAACAATGTTGCCCCATTTCTTTTCCAAAATTAATAGAAGCAACACCTCCGTCCCCGTTATAAACCCAATCTGGTGTAAAAATAAAACAATGCTTCATTTTTTCTAAACGAGGAATCCGCGGCAAAATTTCTTCTTCATAACTGTGAAATTCATCGTGTTTTCCAAAGGCAAAAAATAAATAAACATCGTTTTTGTCATATTCATCAAGGATTTTATCTTCTGGAATATTATTGCTACCAATTGGAATAAGTGCGTCAAAAAAATCTGTGTAAGCAGTTACCATTTTAAAACTCATTGTAGCACCAGCAGAATTTCCAAAAACAACTTTTTTAGAAACTCCATTTGTTTTTGTTTGAATAAAATTGTTAATCAAATTGAACAAAGGTTCTGTGTAAGATTCGTCCCAAAATCCTTTTAGATTTTTTTCTTCATCATAATATTCGTTGGCAAGAGGAACCAAAAGATACGCACCACCAAAATCATTTTGATATTCTTCTGTGGCATAAAATTCTGCCCCTGCGTAATTTATACAAACGTCGCCTTCCAAAGCATTTGTAGCTCCGTGCAAAAAAATAAAAAGCGGATACTCTTTGCCCTTTTCGCGGCCGTGTTCGGTTGGATCGTAAAAATAATAATCCATTGAATGATTCATTGAATGCTTCATTGAACAATTCATTGAAGCAAAACGCTCTTTTTTGAACAAAGAAAAATATTCTCCAACTTTATATGTTGTTTCATAAGAAATAAATGCGCCTTCAGGGATTTTGTCTGCCCAAGGTGGCAAAGGTTTTGTTGTGTTTTCCATATTTTCCTCTATAAATCTAACTTATTCTATTTCTTTAAATCCTTTTAATTTGAACAAAAGTTTTGAAAAATTTGCTCCAGTATCATCAAAATCTATACCTTGATGAGTTTTTACAAAAAATCTTGGAACTCCAAAACACCCCGATTGTGGACAAACAGGAATCCACCCCAAAGATTCATCGTAAACTTCGGCCCAAGCATGCAAACTGTGGCGATTATTTGTTAAACTAAGACAAAGCCCCGAAATAAATTTGCAAGGAATTGATTTTAATCTCATCAAAGTCGCAAAAAGATTTACACATTCTCCACATGTTCCTTTTTTTAATTCAAAAGTTTTACTTGCACAACGGCCACTAGATTTTCCACTGCCAATTTCTTTTGCTAAATCCATATCAAATTGAATTGTGGTTTTTACAAATTGCAAAGCGGTTTTTATGGCTTCCAAATTATTCATTTCTTCAAGTTTAAGATTTTTGTAACATTCTTTTATTAAAGGATTTTCGTAATCAACCAAAACAGAACTTTGCAAAAAATCCTTTTGACCTTTTTCCTTTACAAAATTAAACGATTCTGTTTCTAAATGGGTAGATTCATTTTGAACAACAATTTTGCTTCCAAAAAAAGATTTTTTCACACTAACCAACTTTTGCGGAAAAGAATTTATCACTTCCTCATCAAACTGATTCAAAATCATTGTAAATTCAATCTTTTTTTCCATTACTTTTGCTCCTTCATAAATTGTAAAGTTAATCGTCAAAAAAACAAGCATTTTGGAAGTGAATCTTATAAATTTTTATTGATTTATATTTATCTTATATGTATTATATAAATATGACTTTCGAATGGGATAACCAAAAGAATGAATATAACAAAAAGAATCATGATGGCATAAGTTTTGAATTTGCTGTTCGAGTATTTCTAGATGAAAAACGCATTGAAAAATACGATTGGATGCATTCAAGCGATACAGAAGACAGATGGAATGTTATCGGAAGGGTTGAAGATGTTCTTTTTGTTGTTTATACCGAACGAAATGAAAGAACTCGGATTATTTCTGCAAGAAAAGCGACACAGGAGGAAATAAATGAATACTATAACAACTATGACATTAGATGAATTAAAAAACTTACCACCTCTTACAGAAGAAGAAAAACAAACAATTCACAACGCAACTTCAACACCAACTGACGATTGTCCTGCTATGTCAAAAGAGGAATTAACAGAATTCCGACCATGGTATGCAAAGTCAAAAAAAACAATCACTATTAATCTTGATAAAAGTGTTATTGCATATTTTAAAGAACTTTCAGAAGAAACAGGAATTTCCTATCAAAATCTTATTAATATGTTTCTACTCCAATGTGCAAAAGAAAAGAAAAAACCTGTATTCGCTTAACTATTATTCCGAAACTTAAACTAGTGAAAAAATCATTTTTGTTTACAGTTTTTGTTTTTCTCTTTTTTCAAATTTTACCAGCGCAACCACTTCCTGGTTCATATTACGATTTTATTGAGCAAACAGAAAACATGGAAGTAAAACCAAATCCAGCCACGCTGATTATTTACCGCCCAGAAAACAAAGGGCAAATGAACGAAATCCGATGTTTTTTGCGTATTCAAGATGAAGAAGGAAAGGACGTTACTTACAATAAAGATTTTTGCACCGCAACTTATGAATGGGTAAATTGGCGAAGTGATTTAACTTACATCACAAAAAAAGATGCTCGAAACTTTTTTTCTGTTTTTCAAAAACCATACCAAGGAAAAGTTCAAAACTACAAAAAATCATATTATTTAAGTGGCGGAATGGCAACTCACCTAAACTTAAAAAAAGGCAAATACAAAATCACCGTTTACACCCCTGTAGAAAATCAAAATATGTTCACATATTCAACAGAAACAAAACCTTTTGAATGGCAAAGCAACACTTTTGAATACAACACAGAAAATCCAACAAACGTAATTTTTGTTTCTCCAACTTTCACCGAAAACGGCTTTTACGCCGGCGGCTGGAAAATTGACTATTTTGCTCCAGATTATTGGTAATAAAATAAACATCGACAAAACGCAAATTTAATTTGTTTTTTCAAAATTCTAGTAGTATACTTTACTAAAGGTTCTGAGTATTCAGAATTTATATTATTTAGAAACATGGCATTAAAACTTTTGTTTTGATAAAAATGTTTCGCAAGGAGAAAATTATGACACCATCAATTAATGCAGTAGGGTTTACTTTAGATCAAAAACAATCAGACATGATAGATACAAAATTAAAAAGAATTGCATACGCAGATGATTTAATCGTAGATTTGATTATGCGTATTAAACACGATAAAGAATATTCATTCGATACAACTGTAAACTTCCGTTGGGGCGGACAAGCTCACGTTACAGGTTTAGATTATGACTTTGGAGCAGCTCTAAACAAAATGATGGATGTTCTTGATAACAAAATCAAAAAAGAAAAAGATAAGATTCAAGAAAAATAAATTGTAAAAATTGAACTTAAAAGCCATTTTTGCTTTGTCAAAAATGGCTTTTTTTTTAATTTCGTTCTATATTATCTATATGGCAAATATTGAGCAGCGAAGACATCAATCAACAGTTCAAACCCAACACCAAAAAATCTCGCAAAAGCAAATTCAAGCAATTTCTTTTTTATCAATGACAAACGAAGAATTAAATCAAGAAATTGCAAATTTTGTTCAAGAAAATCCCTTTGTAAAAGTTCAATATAAAAAAAATACCAAAAACTATGCTTCGTCAGATGCTTTTCAGGCAATAATTGAAAATCAAGAAACTTACACAGAATCTTTGCAATCACATTTGTTGCACCAAATAAATTCCATGCCGCTTACCCAAACTGAACTTGAAATTTCCCAAAGACTCATTTACAACTTAGATCAAAATGGCTGTTATGGTTCAATGTTGGCTCCAGAATCTCTTTTAGATTTTAATAATCCAAATCACACAAAAAAATTACTGAATAAATGCATAAAAATTATTCAACGGCTAGATCCTGTTGGAACTTGTTGCAAAACTCTGGAAGAAAGCCTTTTGGTTCAAGCAAAGTTCAAAAAAAATCCACCACCTTTGGCACTTTTTATTTTGGACGGAAATTTAAATATGTTGGATCCTATGAATCCTTCTGTAATTTTAAAAAAAATCCAAAACTACAAAATAAAATGGCACAAACAAGCTTTTGCTCCAGAACTTTTAATTGATACAATTCCTTTAACTGAAGATGCGGTAATTGACGCCATTGATTTTATAAAAAAATTAAATCCCCGCCCCGCACAAGGATTTTCCCACGACACAAGTTTTTCTGAAAATCTATTTTCCGATATTGTCTTACAAATAGAAAAAGTTCCAGGTACCATTCCTTCCGATAATTTTGCAAAAGGATTAGTTTCTTCTGATTCTGATTTTTACTTTCAAATTAGATACGCTTCAAAAGAACTTCCAGATTTAACAATTGATGATTCTCTTTTGCTAGGAATAAACAAAAACTCAGAAATCTATAAAAATTCAAAATCATACATTTCCCAAGCTCAAGATTTTATTGATAATTTACGATTCCGAGAATCTACTTTGGTTTTGCAAGGTTGCGCAATTGTAAAATATCAGTTGGATTTTTTTGAAAAAGGAATTGATTATTTAAAACCATTAACAAGAGTTCAAATTGCAGATTTTTTAGGAATTCACGAATCAACAGTTTCTAGAATTTCAAACAAAAAAAACAGCAAATTTATTCAAACAGAATGGGGTATTTTTCCTTTAAGTTACTTCTTTGCATCCGGACTTTTAACAAAAGAAAATGAACAAATTTCTTCCACAGTAATAAAATCAAAAATCCAAAAATATATAGAACAATCTAACGGAAAATCTTTGTCAGATTCAAAACTAGAAAAAATCTTAAACTCAGAAGGAATAAAAATTTCCCGCCGCACAATTGCAAAATACCGCCAACAACTTGGCATAGAAAATTCTTATTCACGCGGTATAAGATAGAAGAACTATGCCAAACAAGCTACTTTTACATTTTTAGGTTCATGCTGCATAGCAAGCCATAACGTGAGTTTCATTTGCATTGCCATCCAACTTTCTGCACTTGTGTTTGTTGCTTTTGCAATTCTAATTGCCATTTCTGGACTTAATGAAGACTTTTGATTTACAAACTCTGAGAGTGTTTTTCTTGTAATTCCAAGCATTACAGCGGCATCTGTTATGCTAATGCCAAGTGGTTCAAGAACATCTTTTAAAAATACCTCTCCCGGATGTGTAGGTTTTCTGCTCATATATTTCTCCTAATGATAGTCTAAATAATCTACAAGAATTGCATCTTGTCCTTCAAAATAAAATGTAACTCGCCAGTTTCCATTTACAGTTACTGACCACATATCTTTTTCTTGTCCTTGTAGTTGATGCAATCTATATCCAGGAAGATTCATATCCTGCGGATTAATACTTGCATCCAAACGATCCAAAATTCGTTCAAGTTTTGGAGCCTGCTCAGGAATAATTCCAGCCTTACTCCCTGACTCGAAAAAATCTTTAAGACCTTTATGTCTCCATGATTTTATCATATCTAAATATAACCTGTTCCGTTATAGGTGTCAATGTATTTTTTGACATTGTACTTTTCTTTTCCTTTATTCCCATTATTCTTTTTTTTCTATATACTTTTGGTATGAAAAATTTATGTGATTATGGAATTGGGATTCCACAGATTTTGCTCCCTAAAAATTGTGATTTATCTACTTGGTCGGTAATTGCTTGCGACCAATATACACAAGATAAAAATTATTGGAAAAGTGTAGAAGAAAAAGTTGCAGATAAACCTTCTACTTTGAATTTGATTTTGCCAGAAGTTTATTTAAACGAAAACAAAGAAGAACGCATTGGTAAAATTCGCCAATCTATGAAAAATTATTTGGAAAATGGCGTTTTTGAATCTGAAAAAAATTGTCTTGTTTATCTTGAACGCACTACTGCTTTTGGTCGCACAAGAAAAGGGCTTGTTGTTCAAATTGATTTGGACACTTACGAATGGAAACCTTTTTCTAAAGCAAATATTCGTGCCACAGAAGCTACAATTGTAGACAGAATTCCTCCAAGAATGGAAATTAGACGTGGTGCACCTTTGGAACTTCCACACATTATGCTTTTGGTTAACGATAAAAAGGGATTGCTTGTTGAAGGAGCTGGAAACTTAGTAAAAAATAATGCTCCATTGTACCAAGGATCACTTATGAATAATGGCGGTTCAATT
>JAFXDY010000143.1 GCA_017521105.1 Treponema sp. | reverse complement strand
GGAGAAGAATGAAAAAAATAATATTATTTACAATTTCTTTTTTACTAATTTCACTTATTCAACTTAATGCACAAGAATCAACAAATTATTGTGGACTAGAAAAAATTAAAAATATAAAAGAAATAAGAATCACAAAAAGAGACTTTGATAATCCGCAGGAAAAATCTTCTATCAGTTTAAATGAAACTCAAAAGCAAGAATTTCTTGATAGAATTAAAATTTCACGACAAGAAAAGTATATAAAAGTTCTTTTAAAATATGAAGTTTCAGTTTCTTATGACACAGATGAGAAAGAAACATTTTACATGAATGGTCGTATCATTAAGAAACAGGATGGAACGACATATAAACTCGATAATAGCATGACACTTTTTTTAGATTTATTGTTCTCAGAAAAAGATTCTTCAAAAAAATATAAGGAAAAAATTATAGAAACATCTAAAAGAAGAATTCATGTTTATCAGGCAAATTATTCTAGAAAAGATTTGATACATATAGAAGACGTTACTTCAACTGCTAATCCAGAAGGAGTATATGATCTTACCTGGGAAATAGGACAGGAACTTATTAATGCGCAGGATAATTTTTCAAAGAAAAAAGATTTAAAAGATTATATCAAAAGAAAAGAATTACAAAAAATCGCTGATTCTTATATAAATGAAATATTGAAACCCGATATACCATTGTTTTATTCTTATTATGAAATACATCCACTCGATGAAAAACAAGAAAAGTGGATTATTTATTTTATATATGTAACAAAAGAACATATAGGAAAAAAGAAGTATTGGGATGAAGTTGTATTTATGATGTCAGATGGTACAATTGTTATCAGTAATAACAATTATGAAAATATAAAATTTTAAAAAAATCACATAACAAAGGTTCGTAGCCGACAGGCAGTCAAGCTGCCTGCGGTACAACCAGTTGTTAGGCGGACGGGCCACTGGGCTGGGAATAAAACTATGAAGAAAAAAAAGTTTATTGTAGTATTTTTATTTATCACTTTTGCTCATCTTTTATTTTCTCAAGATTTACTTTTTTTAAAAGAATTTAATATCAAGGGAAAGAAAGAACTCAAAATAGTAAAAATGATAGAGCGTAATGAGTTTTACGATATAAATAAACCTGTAATGTATTCTAAGGACGGTAGGGTTACAAATCTTCTATTTTATGATGGTGATTTATTAATAAAAGAATGGGAATCTACATCATATAATGATAATGGTCTTTACTGGTATGACTTCAATTCTGAAACTAATCTATTTGATTTGAAAGTTAATGATTCATATAAAGAAACACTATATTTTTATGATGAAGAAAAAAGACTGGTAAGAAAAGCTGTAACAGGTACCAAGGAATTCTGTAATTATTTTTATGATAAGAATGGAAATCTTATAAAAACAGAAACAGAACAGTTAGTTGCAGAAAATAAATTTAACTCAAAGAATCAGCTGATTCATATAAAGTTATCTAATGGAGAGAACAAATATTATAAATATGACCGCCAGAATAGAATCGCATATATAAAAGAAGTTTACAAAGACAAAAATATATATAAATATTTTTTTACATACGATGATGAAAATCATACAAAATCAGAAAGGAAAATCAAAAAGAATAGAAAAACTATAATCTTTGATTTTACAGATTTTTATCAATATGATTCTGATGGTAATATAATTTATACAAAATATTACAGTAGTATTACAACGGACAGTGATAATAAACTTTTAAGTTTTGCAATTACAGAAGAAGAATATGAATATGATGAAAAGGGGTATCTTAGTCATATAAAAAAAACTTCTTCAGGAAAAGAAAAAAACAAATATTTTGAATATCTATTTGATGAAAATGATAATTTAAAAACTTCTGTCTGTTATGAAGAAGTTGAATAAACTGTAAAATTGAATTATAAAAATCGTATAACAAAGGTTCGTAGCCGACAGGCAGTCAAGCTGCCTGCGGTACAACCAGTTGTTAAGACGACAGGCACACTGGCCTGCTGTTTTAAAAATTAAAATCCGTCAATAACGAAGACTGATACGATAAAAAATGATATGATTTATATGATGAAAAATAAAAAAATATTACAAAATGATACAATATCAAAAATAATGTGGATTATTTTGATTATTAATACGTTTCTTCTTTTACCTTGTTTCTTTTCAACAATCAGATATTGTATGATGAAAATATTTACTATTGATATTTTTGATACTTTTATTCAATATATTTTATATCTATTGATTCTTCCTACATTATCTTTTTGTATTGTACAATGCTTTTTCTTACCAGAAATATTATTTATTGCTTCAATTATACTTGAAATTATAAATTTAATTATTTCCATTAAAAATAAACAAATTAAAAAGCGTAATATTTTTATATGCATATTGCTAGACATGATTTGTTTTATTGCATTTTTTTCTGTTAGTTCTGTATTTGATAATATGATGAGTGTTTAATAGGTAATTTCATAATATATTTAGCAATTGTATTTAAAATGTGAATATTTAAGAAAGCAAGTCGAGCTTGCTTTTTTTAGTTTTTTTTACTTCTTTTGTTTCTTCATCGTCAAGGTTGTTTATTTCTGCAAGTCTTTCATTGATTTTTGCTGCTGCTTCTTTTATTTCTTCTATTTCGAGTTCATCTACTGTTTTGCTGACAATTCTTACAAAATGATTCTGCGGAACCAGCTCATCCAGACTTGGAGGCAGGAGCCACTGTTCGTCCTGGTTATATGGTTTATATGTGATTTTATAGCTTACGCCTCTGTTCATATTTAAATTTTAGCAGATTTGAATTCACTTGTAAATTTAAAAATACGTCCGGTCAAGGGACACGACCTTCAAGCCCTTGACTCGGCCGTTTTTAGGATTTGTAATAAACCCTAAATAATAAGGGCTGCTCCATACTTTTGGGACAGCCCCTTTTTTTTGGGGTCGCGTGCTTGCCTAAACTCCTCGGTCTACGACCTTCGGTGTACCGGCAACGCCCGCTAACGCAATTTTCAAAATCTATTACAACTTTCCACTTTCTGCGGCACCAGGAAGCCCAATATCTTTTCTGTAGAATGCTCCATCAAATTTTACAGCAGAAATCCCTTGATATGCTTTTTCCCACGCTTCTTTAAAAGTATCCCCATAAGCACTACAAGCAAGAACACGTCCGCCACTTGTAAGCATATCACCTGCCCCACGGCGTCCAGAAACAGCACCAGCAACAAAAACTTTTGCTGTACTAGCATTTAAAATTGCTTCATTAAATGTAATTTCAATACCTTTTTTGTATTCTCCAGGGTAGCCACCACTTACAACAACAGGTGCAACTTGATATCCAGGTTTCCATTCAAAACTAAAATCTTTTAAACTTCCGTTCAAAATTGCAGTACACATTGCAGCAAAATCAAAATCCATCAAAGGTAAAACTGCTTGTGTTTCTGGGTCACCAAGACGAACGTTATATTCCAAAAGTTTTGGACCTTGTTTTGTAAGCATCACACCAAAGAAAATAAATCCACGGTAATCAAATTTTTCTTTAATAAGACCTTCCAAAGTTGGAGCCATAATATCTTTTTCAAATTGAATCATTGTTTCTTCAGAAACATCATCCAAAGGACAAACTGCACCCATTCCACCAGTGTTAGGACCTTTTGCTCCATCCATCAATCTTTTGTGATCTCTTGCAGCCAAGAAAGGAACAATTGTAGCACTTCCTTGAACAGCATATTCAGGAGTTACAGAAACCGCTGCCAAAACAGAAATTTCAACACCTTCAAGATAATCTTCAATTACAATTTTTTTACCAGCATCACCAACGCGACCGCTATCCATAATGTCTGTTACAGCGTCTAAAGCTTCTTGTTCAGTTGCAGCAACAACAACACCTTTTCCAGCTGCCAAACCGTCTGCTTTAATTACAATTGGAGCACCGTGTTTTTTAATATATTCACAAGCAGCATCTTTATTTACAAAAGTTTCACTTCCTGCACAAGCAACACCATATTTTTTCATAAAGTTTTTAGATAAATCTTTACTTGCTTCAAGTTGAGCGGCAGCTTTTTTTGGTCCAACACAAGGAATATCAGCATTCCAAAAAACATCAGCCAAACCATCAGCTAAAGGATCTTCTGGCCCAATAACTGCCATTCTACAATTTTCGTGTTTTGCAATTGCAACGTAAGGATTTTCGCCTTCTTTAATGTAATCACAATCTTTTGGATTTACATTTACACATTTTTCTTCACACGCTGTACCACCATTTCCTGGCACAACAACAACTTTATCAACTAATGAACTTTGAGCTAATTTCCAGCAGATAGTGTGCTCACGACCACCATTGCCTACAACAATAATATTCATAACTATATTTTATCTTAAAAATTGGTATTTTACAATATTACACAACTATGGACGACCTTAATTAATGATGATAAACTAAACTATGGATTATTTTTTATTAGGTTTAGCCTGTGTTGTAATTATCATTTTGTTAATTTGGTACATTCGCTATTCACAAAAACAACAAAACGCAAAGAAAAAATCACAAAAAACTAAAAATCTTCAAAACGTAAAATGCCCTCTTTGTGAATCATACTTATTCAAAGGTGAAAATTTAATTTCAAAAGTTTACAGACCAATGAATGTTCCAGATCAATTAATGACAGTTTCTGGATGCCCCCATTGTTTTCCAAAATGCGAACCAAATGTAAAACGCATTTGCCCAGTGTGCCATTCACCAGTTGGACAAACAGAAAACCTAACAGCAAGATTATTTAACAAAAGAGACGGAAAAAAACACGTCCACATTTTGGGTTGCCCCCATTGTAGGAAAAAGTAAAATATATGCCAACAATATTAAACATAGAAAAAAGTATTCTCATCCCAAATCATCAAGAAACTGCACGTTATTTGGGCTATTCAAAACTTTCGGCACCAGATAGTCAAATTGCATCTTTAATAGAACAAGCCGCAACACAAATGCACAAAATTATAAATCCCAAAGCTGTTTTTCAAGATTTTCAACTTGAAATTACTTTTCCCCCAGAAAATCAAAATCAAGAAAATCCAATCATCAAACTTAAAGACACAATTTTTCAGCTTCAATCAAAAGATTTATACAACAATCTAAAAAACTGTCACAAAGTTTATCTTCTTGCTTGCACTTTAGGCCCACAAGTAGATTCTTTAATCAGAAAAACACAATTTACAGACCAAGTTATGGCTTCAGTTTTTCAAGCAACTGGAGCAATGTATATAGAAGAAGTTGTAGATTTTGCTAACAATCAAATTGCTCAAATAGAAAAAAATCAAAATAATTTTACACGCCCCAGATTTAGCCCAGGATTTGGTGATGTTTCTTTAGAAAATCAAAAACTTTTTTTTAATCTATTGCCTTGTTCAAAAATTGGCCTTTCTTTAATGGACACTTTAATAATGGCTCCAGAAAAATCTGTTACTGCATTTATTGGAATTTACAAAAATAATCATTGATTTTTTACTAAAACTAACATAATGTATTTATAATGTAAAAAGTTTCGCATACTAGTATTTTAAGAGGTTTTACATGAAAAAAATTCTAACTTTTTTGGCAATTGCCATCTTAAGTTGTGCAACTATCTTCGCACAAGAAACTGTAAAAATCACAAAAATTGACACAACTTCAAAAGGAATCGAATTTGGAAAGAAAAAAGGCGATTCAAAAGATGTAATTGAAATTATAGGAAAAAAGACAACAACTACAAATCCAATTTCAATTGATTTATCAAAATACGAAAAAAAAGAAGTAAAAATCGATTTTTATTGTGATATTTTGATTGAAGGCTCAAAAAACAGCGTAAATGAAGTTATTTGGGTTGTAAACGATTTTAACTCAGGATTCCCAGAAATTGCAAAAAGTAAAGTTAAAACTGGTGAATGGTCAAGAATGTCAGGTTCAAAATTTGTTTCACTAACAGGAAAAAGACAACTTTACATTCCAGGAAACAAAATTGACTTAAAAAACTGTAAAATTTACATCAAAAATCTAGAAGTTAAAATTACAGGAGACAATCTTTCTGGAAAAGAAGAACAACTTAAATATTGGTTAGATGTTCCAAGTTTAAAAGATTCACTTTCTAAACATTTTGACTATTTTGGTCTTGCTGTAACTTGGAATAACGAATTCGAAGCTCCAGAAATTCAAGAAGGTGTAAAATATCACGCAAATTCAATTACAATGGGTAACGAATTTAAACCAGATTTTATTTTTAGATGGTCTGTTCCAAAAACATTCAAAGACTTTAAAGGTCAAAATGGAAAAACAGTAAAAGTTCCAAACACAACATTGGCAGGTTTTGCAACTTGTGAACAAATTCTTCAAGCTGCAAAAGACAATGGGCTTAAAATGCGTGGCCACGTTTTAGTATGGCACTCACAAACACCACATTGGTTCTTTACAGAAAACTACAGCACAGCAAACAATGCAAAACTTGTAGACAAAGAAACAATGAATGCACGTATGGAATGGTACATTAAAACTGTTTTAGAATTTGTTGCCGATTGGGAAAAGAAAAACAACAACGGAAAACGCATCATTACAAACTGGGACGTTGTAAACGAAGCTTGTGCCGACGGTGCTTCAGCAACAAAATGGCTTCGTGAAGATAGCGATTGGTTCAGAGTTTACGGAAACGAAGAATTTATAGTAAACGCATTCCGTTATGCAAACAAATATGCACCAAAAGATGTAAACTTAGTTTATAACGATTACAACTGTTATGCAGGTGCAAATAACAAAACCGGCGGAAAAACAAACGCAATCTTAAAAGTTATTGACGCAATTCAAGCTGCCCCAGACGCAAGAATTGACGCAGTTGGTATGCAGGCACATGTTCAAATTGACTACCCAAGCGTTTCTGGTACAGTTAGTGACAGTTTTGAAGCTGCAATTAAAAAATTTGTTGCAAAAGGATTAAACGTTCAAGTAACAGAATTAGACATTGCAAACAACAAACAACTTTACAGTGGTATAAAACAAAAACAAAAATATCACGATTATTTTGAAATGTTTATTAAAAACAAAAAAACAGCCACAAGAAAAGGTGTTGAAGGTGTTACAATTTGGGGAATTACAGATAATGGAACTTGGTTAAATGCACTTCAACAATACAAAGGACACAAACAATATCCTTTGTTATTTACAGAAAAATTTGAATGTAAACCAGCATTCCACGGAATCTTAGAAGCAGCAAAAAAATAAAAATAATTACTAATTTTTGGGGTGACTAATAATTTAGAGTCTTTGCAAACTTATTTAAGCATGACAAAACTTATTAGACACCCCAAATTATTTTAACACTTTTTCATATACATTAATTTCGCAAGACACTAGAACAAAAAATGTAAAAATGTTATTTTTATCAATATGAACACACTTGTAGCTTTATGTGCTATTGGAGCAGAAAAAATCCTTGGCAACGAAATTAAGCACCTTGGATACAAATTAACATCAAACTCACCTGGCAGAGTATGTTTTCTTGGAGACGACGACGCTCTTTTTAAAACAAACCTTTGCTTGCGCACTGCCGACAGAGTTTATTTGCAAATGGCTCAATACAACGCTACAGATTTTGACCAACTCTACCAAGGTGCATACCAAGTAGAATGGCAAGATTTTTTCAAAAAAGATTCAAAAATTGTAGTAGATAAAATCAGAATTTACAAAAGTAAGTTAAACTCTGAACACAGCATACAAGGAATTGTACACAAGGCAATTTACTCTAAACTTGGCGACAAATGGAAAATGTCTTCACTTCCGGAAACAGGCAAACAAACAGACGTAAGAGTTTACATTGACCAAGACACAGTAAATATTTTGCTAGATCTTTCTGGTCTTCCACTTCACAAACGCGGATACAGAACAGACGGCGGAATTGCCCCATTAAGAGAAACAACTGCAGCAATTTTACTTCAAGAAATGCTTTGGCGCAGAAAAACTCCATTACACGACCCATTTTGCGGTTCAGGAACAATTGCAATAGAAGCAACACTTTACGCATTCAATGTAGCCCCTGGATTTGGAAGACAATTTGGCATAGAAAACCTTCCAATTTTTAATGCAGACAGAGCAAAACAAATCATACAAGAAGAAGCAGCAAAAATTCGTCCAGATGTTGAAGTTAGAATCACAGGTTCCGACATTGACCCAAAAGCGGTAGCTCGTGCAAAACAAAACGCAGAACACGCTTGCGTTATGGCAGGCCGTGCATTACACTTAATTGGAAAAAGCTCTCACATACAACGCCCAGACTTCATCCAAGCAGATTTTTCTTCACTTCAAGCTCCATACCCAGAAGGCTTATTACTTTGTAATCCACCTTACGGCGAAAGACTTGGAACAGAAGAAGAAGCTCAAGAATTATACAGCCAAATGAGCAACTTAAAATACGATTTTCCAAACTGGGACATTGGCGTAATTACATCAGCACAAAACTTTGAATCTAGCTTTAAGCACCAAACTTCATCAGTAAAAACAATTAAAGCTGGAAACTTAGACACAAAATTTTATATTTATAAATCAAAAAAGGCATAATATGGCAATAGTAGTAGAACACGAAAAAAGAAAACACGAAATTCTCCAAAAAGCATTAGATGTATTTATCAACGAAGGTTATGAAGACGCAACATACCAAAAAATTGCAGATAAATGTGGCATCACAAGAACAACCCTTTACATCTATTTTAAAAACAAACAAGAAATTTTTGGTTTTAGCATCAAACAATTACTAACAGAAATTGAAACTTCACTATTAGGAATATTAGAAACTCCAGAACTGTCAAACGAACAAATTTTACGAAAAGTAATGGAAACATTAATAGACATTTCCCTACAAAACGCAAAATTATTTGAAGTTCTGCTACCTTATTTAATCCAAATGAAACAAGTAGGGAAAGACCCTAATTTAAGTGTAAAACGCCGTGTCTTAAGAGTTCGCCACCTATTAAGTTCATTGCTAATCCAAGGCGTAAATGCAAAAGAATTCAAAAAAATAAACATCCACGCAACAGGCGAACTACTCTACGGACTCATAGAATCTTCAATTTTTAGAATTTCAGTTTTAAATCAAAAAGACGGGACAGAAATTAAAAAAGCATTAAACGTAGCAATTGACGGAATTTTGGCCTAGCCCAAACACCAACTCGCGTTCCACAGCTCGGTAACCCTCGGCCTCCTCAGAGCCAATAAATTGGCTCTTGCGGTGGCCCGCTTCGCGGCTGTTCCATGCTCGAGGCTAGCCCCTTCTACATCTATTTTGCCAAATATTCATTAATTGCAGCTGCAGCCTTACGACCTTCACCCATTGCAAGAATAACTGTGGCAGCCCCAAGAACAATATCACCACCAGCCCAAACTTTTGCATGGCTTGTAGCTTGTTTTTCATCAACTGTAATGTGTCCTTTGTTGTCTGCATTTAAGCCTGGTGTTGTTGCAACTAATAATGGATTAGAACCATTTCCTAAAGCAACAATCATTGCGTCACATTCAACATCGTGTTCAGAACCTGGAATTGCAACAGGACTTCTACGACCAGAAGCATCTGGTTCACCAAGTTCGTAAGAAAGACATCTAACTCCACAAACTTTTCCTTCTTCGTTACCCAAAACTTCAATTGGATTTTCCAAGAATCTAAAGTTTACGCCTTCTTCTTCTGCGTGAGCAATTTCTTCCAAACGAGCAGGCATTTCGGCTCTTG
>JAFXDY010000142.1 GCA_017521105.1 Treponema sp. | reverse complement strand
GTGATGGCGCACTCGGTGGTCAGCAGGAGGCTGGCAACGGAGGCGGCGTTCTGCAGGGCGGAGCGGGTCACCTTGGCGGGATCGATGATACCGGCGGCAACCATGTCCTTCCACTCCATCTTGGCGGCATCGAATCCGACGCCCTTCTTCTCGTGCTTGGCCTTGTCGGCGATGACCGCTCCGTCCAGGCCGGCATTCTCGGCAATCTGGCGGATGGGCTCCTCCAAGGCCCGCTTTACAATCTTGAAGCCCACCTTGGCGTCGTCGCTGAGCTCGGCGGTGTCGGCCTTCTCCAGACACTCAGCGGCCTGAATCAGGGCAAGCCCACCACCAGCCACAATTCCCTCCTCCAGGGCGGCACGGGTTGCAGACAGGGCATCCTCCACCCGGTGCTTTTTCTCCTTCATCTCCACCTCGGTGACGGCACCGATGTTGATGACGGCCACACCGCCGGAAATCTTTGCCAGGCGCTCCTTCAGCTTCTCCTTGTCGTACTCGCTGGTGGCCTCCTCAATCTGGTGCTTGATCTGGCCCACCCGCTCCTTGATGTCCTTGGCGTTGCCAGCACCGTCTACGATGGTGGTGTTGTCCTTGTCAATCTTCACGCTCTTGGCCTGTCCCAGCTGGGAAAGCTCGGTGGTCTCCAGCTTGAGTCCCAGATCCTCGGTGATGACCTGTCCGCCGGTGAGGATGGCGATGTCCTCCAGCATGGCCTTGCGGCGGTCGCCAAAGCCAGGAGCCTTCACGGCACAGGTCTTGAGGGTTCCCCGGAGGCTGTTCACGATGAGGGTGGCCAGGGCCTCTCCGTCCATGTCCTCGCAGATGATGACCAGGGCCTTGCCGGACTGGGCAACCTTCTCCAGCAGGGGCAGCATGTCCTTCATGCTGGAAATCTTCTTGTCGTGAATCAGGATGTAGGGATTATCGAATACGGTCTCCATGCGGTCACGGTCGGTGACAAAGTAGGGGGAGATGTATCCTCGGTCGAACTGCATTCCCTCCACAAAGTCCGTGGTGGTCTCCATGGTCTTGGACTCCTCCACGGTGATGACGCCGTCCTTGCCCACCTTTTCGATGGCGCCGGCCAGGATGGAACCGATCTCCTCGTCATTGTTGGCGGAGACGGAGGCGACATGGGAAACCTCGTCGGGTCCCTTGATTTCCTTGGAGTTCTTCTTGATTTCGTCCACGGCCAGCTTGACGGCCTTGTCCATACCCTTCTTCAGCTCGATGGGAGTCATGCCGGCTGCAACAGCCTTGAGCCCCTCCCGGACCATGGAGTATGCCAGGACGGTGGCGGTGGTGGTTCCATCTCCAGCCACGTCGTTTGTCTTGGTGGCAACTTCCTTCAGAAGCTGGGCACCCATGTTCTCGTAGGGATCCTCAAGCTCCACCTCACGGGCGACGGAAACGCCATCCTTGGTGACGGTGGGAGCTCCGAATTTCTTGTCCAACAGCACGTTGCGTCCCTTGGGTCCAAGGGTAACCTTAACTGCCTGGGAAATCTGCTCCACGCCGGAAAGCAGCTTCTTGCGGGCGTCTTCATTGAAAAGCAACTGTTTTGCCATTTTTCCTAAATCTCCTTCTGATAGTCATAACGCATATTTTATGCTATTATGGTAATTATCTTAAACTAAAGATATAAAATATTTTGCTGAATGGCAAGTAAACTGGAGTAACTTGTGGAAAAAATCAAATGGGGAATTGTTGGGGCAGGTCGTATTGCCGCCTCCTTTGCCGAGGCTCTTCGGGCCTCCACTGATTCTGAGTGTTACGCGGTGGCTTCACGGAATAAGGTTCGTGGTGATGATTTTTCCAAGAAATGGGGCTTCCAGAAGTCCTATTTCGACTATGAGTCCCTGCTGGCAGATCCCGAGGTGGATGCAGTGTACATCGCCACTCCCCACATGAACCATGCCAGCCTGTCCATCGCTGCGCTGAAGGCGGGAAAGGCCGTGCTTTGCGAGAAGGCGGCCACGGTGAACGCCAAGGAGCTGCAGAATGTGTACCAGGTGGTGAACGAGACAAAAGGCCTTTATATGGAAGCAATGTGGACAAAATTCAATCCAACCTTCCGCAAGGCCCTGGAATGGGTGGCTTCTGGCCGCATTGGCAAGCTTAAAGCCATCTATGCGGACTTCTGCATTGCCCGCACTGCCGATGCCGTCTACCGTGACCCGGAGTATCCCATGAACCGCCTCTACGACATCAATCTGGCGGGGGGCGCCCTGCTGGACGTGGGTATCTATCCTGTCACCTGCGCCCTTTCCATGGTGGAGGCTGCCCTGGGGGGTGATGCCGCCGAGGTGCAGCTGTTTCCCGAGAAGATTGAGGCCACAGCCCGCATGACAGACACTGGGGTGGATGCCTTTGACAGCATCTCTTTGAAAATCGGGGACGTGGTGGCCAGCCTCAGCTGCTCTATCGACACCGAATGTGGCTCCGTGCTAAAGGAGGCCCGCATTGTGGGGACGGAGGGGACCATCATCCTGCCCTTCTTCTGGATGGCCCAGGAGGCTCAGCTGATTTCCCTTGACGAAAAGCTGGTGGACAGTTGCTCCCAGCCCTTTGCAGTGAACGGCTACGAGTACGAGATTGCTGAATTCTGCAAGTGCATCAAGACTCGGCGGGCGGGACTCCTGGTGAAGGAGAGCCTTTTGCATACCCATGCCCAGAGTTTGCGGGTCATCAAGGTGCTGGACGCCATCCGCTCCAGGATTGGACTGGTGTATCCCTTTGAGAATTCCGGCTATGTCATCAAGGACGAAACCCAGGTTGTGAAGGAGGTGCCCGGCAAGGAGGTGAAGTCCAAGCCCAACATGGTGACGGTATACACCGACGGCGGCTGCTCCGGCAATCCTGGACCCGGCGGCTGGGGCTGCGTGATTCTGGCGGATGGCATGGAGTACACCGTGTCCGGGGGTGAGACCATGACCACCAACAACCGCATGGAGCTGAGTGCCGCCATCGCCGCCCTGTCTGCCATCGACCAGAATGAGGTGTGGCGGACCCAGAGCATCACCGTCCACATTGACAGCCAGTACGTGAAGAACGGTATCACCTCCTGGATCAAGTCCTGGCAGCGGAACGGCTGGAGGAATTCCGAGAAGCAGCCGGTGAAGAACCGGGACCTGTGGGAGGTGCTGGACGAGCTGAACAAGAAGCTGAACGTCACCTGGAAGTGGGTGAAGGGCCATGCCGGCAACAAGTACAATGAGATGTGCGACGCCATGGCCACCCAGGAAGTGATGAAGTATAGCCGGTGAGCTGCCGTTGCTACGTCAAGTTTTCGTTGACAAGGAAATTGCTATGGTGTATTCTACTCAACAGCAACATGACTTTTGTGTTGCATTCCTTGCTGTGGCGGGATTAGGGATTTCGCTTGATGGAAGCTATGTGTTTAGAATGATGGAGCAGCTGTGGAGTACTACTGTCTGATGGTGAGGACGGGAGCCGAGTCCGATTTTAAGGAGCGGGCCACAAAGGCACTGGCCGACCAAGGGGTGGATGCCACCCTGCATTTCTTCCAGCGACGGCTCAGGAAGGGGAAGGATGAGTATTATGATGCGGCTCTGTTCCCCGGCTATCTGTTCCTGCAGGTGGAGAGCCTGACGGTGGAGGTTGTGGGGCTGCTGCGGAGGGTGAAGGATTTTTACCGCTTGCTGCCCGCCACTGGCCAGCCACAGGAAATCCGTGGAGCCGCCCTGGATGAACTGAAACTTTTTATGGGGCACGGTGGTTACCTTGGTGTCTCCCGTGTCATCTTCCTTCCCGGAAAGCGGATACGAGCCATCTCCGGCCCCATGGTGGGGTTGGAGGGCAATGTCTACAAGGTAAACAAAAAGAAGAGGCAGATTACCGTGATTTCCAGCCTGAGTCCCGACGGCAAGAAGTTCGATCTCTTGTACGAGGACGCGGAGTTGCTGGAAGAATAATCCGTCTCCCCAAAGCAGCCGTAGTTGTGGGAACTTACAAGATCCTGCAACAAAACAGAATCCACGAAGGGTGGTTTGGCCCATGGATTCGACGGCGAATAGATTTCTTTTAGGCTCCCGGTTTCAGCTGTCGGGATGCCAATGGGAGAGGTCTGTCCTGGGGGCATTTCAAAGTTTTCAGAAACCTCGCGATTTGATAAAACCATGACAAACACAGGCTTAATACGATTCATAAAATCACTTTACCTAGAATACTCTGAATTGTGTGTGTTGTAGATTTTATACCCAATCGGGTGTAGTTATGATTGTAAGCCTTGATTTTATACCCAATCGGGTGTAAAATGGTTATATGAATGATACAATCGCTGAGTTCATCAAAAGAGAACGCAAGCATGCAGGGCTCACACAGGAAGAATTTGCAATTAGAAGTGGTCTTGGTCTTCGTTTTATCCGTGAGCTTGAGCAGGGCAAAGAAAGCTGTAGAATGGACAAGGTAAATCAGGCTCTTTCCATGTTTGGAAGCTGCTTGGGAGTTATTAAAAAATCTTCGTTGCAAGGCGGAGGTGTTGAATAATGCCTTCCGCATATAGACAGGGATTTGTTTTTGTTCAAAATATATTTGCAGGAGTGGTAAGCGAAACAGATTCTGGATACAAATTTGAATATGACAAGGATTATCTTTCCATTGAAAATCCATTGGCGGTAAGCTTAACGCTTCCTCTACAAAAAGAACCCTTTGAAAGCAAGACGCTCTTTTCTTTTTTTGATGGTCTCATTCCTGAGGGCTGGCTTTTGAATGTTGTTTCTAGAAACTGGAAAATAGACAGCCGGGATAGATTTGGAATTTTGCTTGTAGCTTGCAAGGATACAATCGGAGATGTTTCTGTCGGGACTACAAGATAATGAAGACAATGTGCCTTTGTTGTGGAAAAGAAATAATCTCCGAGGACTCATCTGAAATACAGAATCAATGGCATAAAAAATGCGTAAAATCTTTTTTTGGAACAAATCAATTTCCTGAAATTTTAATTTCAAATGAGCAGTTGGAGCTCCTTGTCTCAGAGACTGTTTCAAAAGGTTTTACGATTGCTGGAGTCCAGAAGAAGCTTTCTTTACATCTGTCAAAAGAAAAAGAAACGAGGCTTACTATTGTGGGGTATCCAGCAGGCTACATCCTAAAGCCGCAAGTAGAAGAGTTTATGCATCTTCCTGAAATGGAGCGGCTTGTAATGATGCTTGCAAAGGTTGCAGGAATAAAAACGGTGCCGAATGCACTTGTAAAACTACAGGATGGATTTGCATATATTACAAAGCGAATAGACAGGCTTTCTTCAAAATCTAGGACTGAGCTGTTTGCAATGGAGGATTTTTGCCAGTTATCAGAGCGATTGACAGAGGAAAAATATAAATCGTCTTATGAACGCTGTGCCAAAATTATTTCGCAATACTCTTCTAATATTGGATTGGATAGTGCAGAACTTTTCTATCGATTACTTTTCTGTTTTGTTACCGGGAATTCCGACATGCATTTAAAGAATTTTTCCTTAATCGAAGCTGAACCTAAATCAAGAAATTTTGTACTGTCTCCAGCTTATGATTTACTTCCCGTTACTATTGTGATGCCAGAAGATACAGAGGAATTTGCATTGACAATGAACGGCAAGAGGGCAAATATCAGGAAGGCTGATTTTTTGACATTTGCGCAAAGCTGTAAGATTCCAGAAAAGGCTGCTTATAAAATGATAAATAAACTGCTTTCTTTGAAAGAAAAACTTTTGACAGTCGTAGCAGACTCTTTCATCTGTGAAGGCGAAAAATCATCTTTTATGTCGTTGATGACAGAAAGGATGAATAGACTTTCATAAAACTAATACTTTTTCTGTATATCTTTTCCCCAAAACCAAAGGGCTGATTCTTCAATGATGGCTGGCTTGCTGGGCGGGGAGAAAAGATGTATAATTTCTGCAAGATTCAATGAAGCAATTCAAAGGATTGGGAGGATTTATGCATAGTGTTCATGGATATTATAATGGTTCAGCATACGTGGCACTGGAACCTGTTGAAGTAAAACCTAATCAAAAAGTAATTATCACTATATTGGATGAGGATAAACCCCAAAGGGAAAAAATTACCTTGGAGAAATTGCGAAGTTTTGTTGGAAGTGAAGGGCAATCTTGTCCAGAGGGAATGGATGCTCAGGAGTATGTTTCAAGATTAAGAGAAGATAGGGGATTTTCTGGGAGAGGTTGACCATGGGTTCACGTGTTTATTTGGATACAGCTCCTATTATCTATTTTCTTGAAAAGAATCCACAGTGGTACGACAAGATTGGGTCTTTTTTGTATGAGGGAATTCAACGAGAATTTCAGTCTAAAGATTTAAATTTTGTTAGCTATAAATAATTGAGGAAGCACCAGTAAAACTGGTGGAAGAATTATAAGAAATAGTGTTAATTCGAAGTTCTGGATAGTACTGGTTTTAAGTTCCAAATAGTACTGGCTTGAAGTTCTAGATAGTGCTAGTTTGAAGTTCTAGATAGTACTGGTTTTAAGTTCAAACTGCTTACGTTGATTTTTATATGAACGAAAAAATACAGAACAATTATACTTCCTCAACAAAGCGAATCTCTAAAAATACCTTGATGTTGTATTTTCGTCAGATACTGATTATGTTGGTGAGTCTTGGTGGAAAGAGGGGGAAAAGTGAGTAATATTTCAATACTAAAGCATTCGAAATGTCTATCATGTCGTTCATGTGAACTTTCATGTCCAAAAAACTCCATAAAAATGAATTCTTCTTTAGAAGGTTTTCTTTATCCATTGGTAGATTCTTCATGCATTGATTGTGGATTGTGTATAAAAGTTTGTCCTGCTTTATCTCCTATTAAAGAAAAAAATATTGAACCAGAAAGATATGCAGTTATATTAAAAGATAAAAAAATAAATTCAAAATCAAGTTCAGGTGGTTTATATGGTGGTATTGCAAGTTACATCTTGCAGAATGAAGGAATAGTATTTGGTGCTTCTTATGATTCAGAGCTTAATGTAGAAATTACAAAAATTGATAATGTTGATGATTTGCAAAAGATTCAGGGCTCTAAATATGTTGCAGCAGATACCAAGAATACCTTCTTAGATGTAAAAAAATTGTTAGCCAGAAATAGGGTCGTTTTGTATGGTGCTACTCCGTGTCAAATCGCAGGTTTGAAAAAATTTTTAAAAAAAGATTACGAAAACCTATATACAATGGATTTAATTTGTCATGGGGTACCCAGTAATAAGCTTTTTCAAAAATATCTTTCTTGGCTAGGAAATAAGTACAGAGGTAAAATTATTTATTATGGATTTAGAGATAAAGATGTCTCTGGATGGAGTTGTTGTGGTAAAGTAATTGTAAAAACAAAAACAAAAACAAAAATTTTAGAAGGTATGTGTGACCCATATTATTATGGTTTTTTGCAATGTGAAAATTATAGAGAGTCTTGTTACTCTTGTCCATATGCAAAAAACAATGGAAGAATTGGTGATTTGTCTATGGGTGATTTTTGGGGAACAGATTTAACTTATCCTTATATTCCTAGTAAAAATGGTATTAGTTTTTTATCTATAAATACAGCAAAAGGGAAAAAATTATTCAATTTAGTTAAAGATTTATTTGATGTTTTTGAGGTTCCTGAGTCAGAATCTATGATTGAAAACATTGCTTATAATAGACCATCTGTTAGACCAACTTCTAGAGATGATTATTATAATGGTTTAGATGGAGATATTGATGCATATTTTAAAAGTAAACAATGTGTGAGTAAGTTTAAGTTTTTTTTGTATAATAAAGTGTTAAAATTTATACCCAAGAAACTAAAAATGTTTATAAAAAAAATTATAGGTAAAGTATAATGAATGATATAGATTCAAGAAAAAGAGTATTAAAAAACACATTGATGTTATACTTTAGACAGTTTTTGTTATTATTTATTAGTTTGTATTCTGTTAGAATTGTACTTGATGTGTTAGGTGCTGAAGATTACGGAATATATAATGTTATTGCTGGGGTAGTTACAATGTTTTCTTTTTTGACAACAGCAATGGCTAATGCTAATCAAAGATTTTTTAGCTTTTCTTTAGGAAAAAAAGATAGCATATTATTAAATAAATATTTTAATATTACCCTTGAAATTTATTTTATTATCATTTTTATTATTATTTTTATCTCAGAGTCATTTGGAATTTGGTTTATTCAACATAAGTTGAAAATTCCTTTTGAACGTATAAATGCTACAATAATATTGTTTCAGTTTTCTATACTTGCATTTGTGTTTAATTTGTTGGCAAGCCCTTATATGGCATTGATAATGTCATATGAGAATATGTCTGTATTTGCAAAAGTAAGCATAGTTGAAGGAATGCTGAAATTATTAACATTTTTTTCTTTAAAGATTATTTATTTTGATAAATTAATATCTTATGGTATGTTGTTAAGTCTTACTTCGTTTCTTCTACTGTTAATATATTTTTTATATTGTAAAACAAATTATAAAAATATTCGTTTTTCTTTTTCTTTTGATAAACAAATCTTTAAGGAAATTTTTGCTTTTACTGGGTGGTGTTTATTTGGAACTTCTGCTGGAGTTGTAAAAAACCAGATTATAAATGTTTTGTTAAATATGAAATTCGGAACTATTGTAAATGCAGCAAGAGCTGTTGCTATGAATGTGAATAATGCTGTTATTTCTTTTGCTACAAATTTCAATATGGCAGTAAAACCTCAAATTGTAAAAAAATATTCTATTGATGAAAAAAAAGAAGCCTTTGATTTGGTTTTTCAAACATCAAAACTTTCTTTCCTGTTATTATATATTTTTATTTTACCTTCGTTTTTAGAAATGAATTATGTTTTGTCTATTTGGTTGAAAGATGTACCAGCAATGACAGTAATATTTACAAGATTATTTTTGATAGAAGCAATGTTCGATGCTTTGTCATTTTCTTTACAATCATTGTCGCAGGCTAATGGAAATATGAGACTTTATCAAAGTGTTGTTGGTGGAGTTTTGTTATTGAATCTTCCTTTTGCATATTTGGTAATAAGGCTTGGGTATGATGCTTATACTGTTCAATTTGTTGCGATAATCATTGGTTTTTTATCTCTTATTTTAAGAGTTTTTATAAATAAACTTCTAACAGGCATGAGTGTTAGTTCTTTTTTTAAATTGGTATTGTGTCCTTGTTGTATTGTTTCTCTTATTTCTGCGATTGTCCCAACGACTTTTTATTTTTTTATGGATGAATCATTTGTTAGGTTGTTAGTTGTTATTGTAACATCTTTATTTTCAATATGTTTGTCTTTTCTATACTTAGGTCTATCAAAAACTGAGAGAAAACAAATTATTTTGATTATAAAAGATAAGTTTAGGAGAAATAAAATATGATAATTTCATTGTTTGGGTTGACAGTATTTAGTGGTAACAAAGGCTGTGAGGCTCTTGCATATTCTTTTCTAGATTTATTGTCCGATATTGCAACAAGAAAACAAACAAAATTTAAGATATATATTCATATTTGGTTTTCAAAATATTGTGAACTTCCACATCTAAAAAAACAATGGGAAGGATTAGATATTAATATATTTAGATTAGGGTTAAAAAATAGAAAAGATAGAGAATTATTATACAAAAATTTAAATGAAACTGATTTTGCTTTTGATTTTACTGAAGGGGATAGTTTTTCTGATATATATGGCTTAAAAAGGTTTGTTATTCAATCAATCATCAAGTCTATTGTGATAAAGAAAAAAATAAAATTTATTTTAGGACCACAGACTTACGGTCCTTTTTATTCAAAAATTATAAAATTATGGGCAAAGTGGATTATGAATAATAGTTATAGAATATATTCTAGAGATGAAATTTCTATACCTAAATTAAAAAATGTTACTAAGCAAACTGTTATACCAGTGACAGATATTGCTATGGCGTTGAAACCAGATGGAAAAGTGATTCAAAAAAATAATAATGTACTTTATGTAGGTATAAATATTTCAGGTTTATTATATAATGGTGGGTATACAGAAGATAATCAATTTAATTTAACAGTTGACTATAAAGAATATATCGATGCTATCTTGCAATATTTCTGTTCTAGAGATGAATTTCAAGTATTTTTAATTCCTCATGTTATTACAGAGGATGATTATGAAAATGTTGAAAATGATTTAAAAATTTGTAATTTAGTAAAACAAAAATATTCAAATGTTCAAATTATTGATGATAATTTTGCACCATTCTATCTTAAAAAGATAATTTCACAGATGGATTTGTTTTTGGGTGCTAGAATGCATGCAACAATTGCAGCTTTTTCTACAAAGGTACCCGTTATTCCTTTTGCATACAGTAAAAAATTCGAAGAATTGTATCATAGTTTAAATTATGATTATGTTGTCGATGGAAGAAAATTAAATACAGAAGAAGCCATTAATAAAACTGTAGATTATATAAAAAGGATGGATGAATTAAAAAAAACTGTTTCAAGAAGTTGTGATGATGCTTTAAATAAAATAGATGTTTTTTGTAAAGAACTTTCTGTAATCTTATGTGGAGATGATAATGAAAATATTTAATAAGTTTTTTTTAAAATATTTAGAGATTAAGTCTGGCGGATATATAAATATGCAATTGTGGAATCAAGAATTTCATAAATATGTTGAAGAAAAATATAAAATAAAAGTGGGGCTGGGTTCCTATGGATATTTAAATTTTCCTAGTGGAACAGAAATAGGGAATTATTGCTCTATAGCAGATGGATGTAAATATTTATCAGGAAATCATCCATATGATCATGTTTCAACAGCTGTTTGTTTTTATAATCCTGAGTTAGGTTTTGTTACAAAAGAGCATGATATAAAGAGAACTTCTCTTTCAATAGGTCATGATGTATGGATTGGTGCTAATGTATTAATCACAAATAAGTGTACGAAAATTGGAAATGGGGCAGTAATAGGTGCCGGTTCAGTTGTTACAAAAAATGTTGAACCTTATACTATAGTTGCAGGAAACCCTGCAAGAATAATAAAAAAAAGATTTGATAAAAAAATAATAGATATGCTTGAAGCTAGTAAATGGTATGAATTATCTCCATATACATTGTGTAAGTATATAGATTACATAGATGACCCCGAGAAATTCTTAAAATTATTGGAGTATGAGATAAATGATAAATCTTAAAAAAATAAACTTAAGGAGTATTATTTTAAATTTTTATTTATTGCCATTTAAGCAAGCGATAAAATTTCCAATATCTATTGAATCTCATGTGTTGATAAAAGAATTGCATAGAGGCGCTGTGATATTAGAAGGAAATATCATTCCTGGAATGCTACAAATAGGATATAATATAGTCGGAATTGTTGATGAAAAAAGGGATAGAGGAATAATACATATTTCTCGTGGTGGAAAATTAATTTGCAAGGGTAAAACTTTTATTGGTACAGGCTGTAATATTTCTATTGGAAAAACTGCAGAAATAATTTTTGGTAAAGATGCAGTGATTACTGCAAAGAGCTCTTTAATCTGTCATAAAAAGATAATAATTGGAGAAAATTTTTTGTGTTCATGGGATGTTTTAATTATGGATACAGATTTTCATAAAATCTATTCAGAATCAATGCTTGTGAATGAGCCAAAAGAAATAATTATTGGTGATAAAGTTTGGATATGTTGTGGGTGTAAAATTTTAAAAGGTTCTAAAGTTCCTAACGGTTGTGTAATAGGTGCAAATTCTTTTCTTAATAAAGAGTTTTATAGAGATAATTCTGTATATGTAGGAAATCCTGCAAGGTTATATAAGGAAGGTATTTTATGGGAGATTTGATGTTGGATGTATCTGTTATAATCGTAAATTATAATACAAAAGAGTTAACATATAATTGTCTAAAGTCAGTTTTTGAAATGACAAAAAATATAAGGTTTGAGGTAATTGTTTCTGATAATGGGTCTACAGATGGTTCTATAGAAATGATAAAAACAGATTTCCCTTCAGTAATTTTAATAGAAAATAATTCTAATCTTGGATTTGGAGCTGCAAATAACAGAGGTTTAGAGATTGCTAAAGGAAAATATATTTTTTACTTAAATAGTGATACATTATTATTAAATAATGCAATAAAGTTGTTTTTTGATTATTGGGAATCATCAGCAGATAAAGATGGTATAGGTGCTTTAGGAGGAATACTTCTCAATGAGTATGGTAATACAATTCATTCGGGGGGAAAACTTCCTATATATGATGATATTTTGAAATATCAAAGAGCTATTTATTTTGTACATAAAAGAAATTCATTACTAAAAAAATTACACATGAATTGGTTCTATCAGCTATGTTCTAACTTTAGAGCAAAAAATGATATTGAGAATGTACAAGAAGGTGAAATAGGATATATTACTGGGGCTGATTTGTTTTTATTAAATAATGAAAATGCTCGATTTGATGAAAACTATTTTTTGTATTATGAAGAAACCGATTTAGAATTCAAACTTTTTGAAAAAAATTTGAAAAGATTATTGATAAATGGTCCTAAAATTGTTCATTTAACAAGAAAGAATAACAAAGATTTTAATATTACTTCCTTTTCTACCATTCATTGTCAGATTTCTTCTATCATTTACACATCAAAAAATTTAAAAAAAGATACATCAGAATTAATGGAAGTGATAAAATCAGACTGGGAACTTCCTTATGTTAATGAAATAATTGAAAAAATAGGTAAGGAAAAATTAATTGACTTACTAGATAAAGCTAATAAGGTTCGTTGAAATGTATAGTTTGATATATGTTGTAATCTTTTTCATAATTTTTATTCTTAGTATTCCTCTTTTTCCTAAAAAATCAATTGTAAATTTTTCATATACTTATGATTTTTCAGAATATTTAAAAGAATTTTTGGTTTTTTTAGTTTTGTTATTCTTTTTAGGTTTTAGAGGGTATGTTGCTACAGATTATGTGAACTACTATCCATTTTTTCAAGATATACCTTCTTTATTCGATTCTGATTTTTCATTAGATTATTTTAATACAAATGGATGGGAAAAAGGATATTTATTGTATGCATTGATATGTAAAACTATATGTCCAAGTTTTATTTTTTTTCAGTTTATTTCAGTGCTTATAGATTTTCTATTTATACGATATTTTATACGCTTGTATTTACCTAATAATTCTAGAATCTTTGCTTATGCGATGTTTTTTTCGTTTTATGGATTGGGAATAGAGTTTAATCTATATAGAAATGTAAAAGCGTTATTAATCTTTTTGTATTCACTAAGGTTTATTTTATCAAAACAATTTTGGAAGTTTTCATTTTGTATTTTTCTTGCATGTTTGTTTCATAAATCATCGATAATTTTTTTACCGTTTTATTTCTTCATCGGAAAACAGTGGAAAAGAAAGACTGTTTTTTCGTTGTGGATTATAGGAAATTTAATATGTATTTTACGAATAAGTTATTTAAAAAACTTTGGGTTGTTTGTGTCTGATTTTTTGCCAGGTTTATATGGTGATTTGATAAAATTATATTTCAATTCGGAAAAATATGGAGCTGCTTATTCCTTAGGATTTGGATGGATAGAACGACAACTTTCTTTTTTTCTAGTATTTTATTATGGTAAAAATGCTATAGAAAGGAATTCGATGGCAAATATTTTCTTGAATTTTACATATATTTACTTTTTTATATGGCTTTACTGTTCAGAGTTGAGTATTTTTATTGAACGAATTGCTTTACTTTTTGTTTTTGGTTTTTGGTTTATTGTTCCATATATTTATTCAAAAATATCAAGAAAAGGGAAACTGTGTTTTTTGGTATATTTTTTGATTATGGGAATAATAAAGACCTATATAGGGTTAAATCAAGAATTGTTTAATTATAAATTAATTATATTTGATGATTTCGAAAAGAGAAAAATATTATTAAAAAAAATTGAGTAGGAGTTACTAAATGAATAGGATTTTATTAATTAAGCCAATAGGAAAAAATAAAGAAATTACCGGTGGTGTTCATGTAAATAATTCTATCCAAAAAATATTAACTCAAATTTTTGGATATGATAATGTTGAAGTATGTGAAGTAGAGTATTATTCGTCAAAGTTTATTACCTTTTTTTATAGTTTATTAGGATTCTGTGATGGACTAACAAGTAGAAAATTATCGTATATAAAAAGGAAAGCAATAAATTTTGATTTTATATTTATTTCAACAATCAAGTATGGGAAAATATTAAAATATATAAAAAAAACAAAAACAAAAACAATTGTTTTTGCTCATAATTTTGAAAGTGATTTTGTACGACAGTATATTAACAGTATGTCGTACATGAAGAAATTGTTTTATTTACCCTTAAAATATGCAACAAAGAATAATGAAAAGGTTGCTCTAAAAAAAGTAGATTATTTTTGTACACTGAATTTACGTGATTCGAATCTATATTTTAAGAATATGAGAAGACAGGCTGATATTTTTCTGCCGATATCATTTAGTGATAAATTTAATGAAATAGAATATGAACGGTATTTAAAAGAAAAAATAGAACCATATTTGTTATTTATTGGGAGTGATTTTTTTGGAAATACAGAAGGTTTATTTTGGTTTATTGAAAATGTTTTGGATTCTATAGATATAAGGCTGATTGTTTGTGGTTCTGGTATGGATAAATATAAACAAAAATATAACTCAAAAAAAATAACTTTTTTGGGTTATGTGGAAGATTTAAATAAATTATATTATCAAGCGACTGCTGTCGTATTACCAATCTTATCAGGAGGTGGTATGAAAACGAAATTAGCAGAATCACTTATGTATGGAAAAACCATATTCGGAACACCAGAAGCTTTTGAAGGTTATGATTTGGAATATGATAAAGTTGGTGGTTTGTGTATTAATGCAACTGATTTTATAAATAAAATAAATAATTATATTTCAAACAAAGATGAAAAAATGAATAGTTATTCGAGAAATGTATTTAAACAAAAGTATGAAATAACTAAAAATATAGATAATCTGAGAAAAATGCTTTTAAATGATAAAGGAGAGTACATTGAAAATAATCTATGATGATATAATATATTCATTACAAAAAGCTGGTGGTGGCTCTGTTTATTGGACAGAAGTAACTAAAAGAAATAAGAGAGAATCTGTTCATTATGCTTATGATAATTCAAAAGAAAATTTTTTTTATGACGAGAAAAATTTTAATAATAATGAGAAATGGAGTTCATTTTTATTAATAATTAAAAGATATCTAAATTTGTATTTTAGAGAAAAAAAGGCTTTCATTTTCCACTCATCTTTATATCGTTATTGTAAAAATAAAAATGCCATAAATATTACTACAGTTCACGACTTTACATATGAATATTATAGGAAAGATTTAAAGTCAATCTTACATAAGATTCAAAAGAAGAGAGCTGTAATGCATAGTGATGGTGTTATTTGTATTTCAGAAAATACAAAAGATGATTTGAGAAAATTTTATCCAAAGTATAATGGAATAATAAAAGTTATCTATAATGGATATAATACAGAAAATTTTTTTTATGATTCGGATATTGAAAAAACTAAAAAAATATTATTCATTGGAGCAAGGACTGATTATAAACGATTTGATTATGCAATAGAATTGTGTTCAAAATTAACTAATTACGATTTTGTTGTTGTTGGTGGCGGTGAATTTTCTGAAAATGAAAAAAGATTACTTGATGCAAAACTGAAAAATAGATATCAAAAAATGAATTATTTAACAGATGCAGATTTGAGAAAGTTGTATAATTCTGCATTTTGTTTGTTATATCCAAGTGAATATGAAGGGTTTGGTATACCTGTGATAGAAGCACAAGCTTGTGGTTGTCCTGTTGTTTGTCAAGCAAGATCTAGTATTCCAGAAGTCGCAAAAGATTCTGCCATATATATTGACTCAACTTCAATAGCTGAATCTATAAAAGCAATAAAACAACTTGAAGACGGTGCTATTTATGCTCGATTCGTTTCTAAAGGTTTAGAGAATGCAAAGCGTTTTAGTTGGGAAAAATGTTCAAAAGAAGTAGATGATTTTTATTTAGAGGTAATTGCAAAATGTCAAAAAGTATAAGAGAATTGTTATATCTAACTTATTCATGTCTTATAACAAAGTTTTCAATTCCATCTGCAAGACTTCTTCGACAGCCAATTGATATACGTGGAAAAAAAGGAATTGATTTTGGAAAAAAATTAACAACTGGGTATCATTGCCGATTAGAATCTTTTTGCGAAAGAGGGAAGAAGAGTTTAGTATTTGGCAATAATATTCAAATTAATGATTTTGTTCATATTGCTGCTTTGAATGAAGTAAGAATAGGTGATAATGTATTAATTGCAAGTAAAGTATTTATTACGGATTTAGAACATGGCAGTTATGCAGGAAATGAGAGTGATTCATCGCCAGATTTAATTGTGAAAGAAAGACCGTTATCTTCAAAATCAGTTATAATAAAAGATAATGTGTGGCTTGGAGAACATGTTTCTGTATTGCCAGGTGTAACGGTTGGAGAAAATTCCATAATTGGAGCAAATAGCGTTGTTACTAAATCTATTCCTGCTAATAGTATTGCTGTTGGAATTCCAGCAAAGGTTATTAAACAATATAATTTTGAAACAAAAAGATGGGAGAAAGTATAATTATGAAAATTTTAGTTACTGGAGCTAATGGATATATTGGTACGGGTGTTGTAAAACAATTGTTAGAATTAAAGCAAGATGTAATTGCAACAGATTTGTCTGTTAATGAAATTGATAAGAAGGCACAATGTATAGAAGCAAACATTTTTGAATTAGAGAATCCTTATTCTTTTTTTTCTGAACCAGATGTTATTTTACATTTAGCTTGGAGAAATGGATTTATACATAATTCAGAAACACACTTAGGTGATTTAAATAATCATTTTGTTTTTCTTGATAAAATGATAAAGTCTGGGGTTAAGAAAGTTGTTGTTTTAGGTACTATGCATGAGGTTGGTTTTTTTGAGGGGCGTATAACAGAAAAGACTCCTTGTAATCCTCAAAGTTTATATGGAATTTCAAAAAATGCACTTAGAAATAGTATTGAATTGTCTTGTAAATTGAATGATGTTTTATTTCAGTGGATTCGAGGTTTTTATATAGTTGGAAATTCTGAAAAAGGTGCC
>JAFXDY010000141.1 GCA_017521105.1 Treponema sp. | reverse complement strand
TTGGAAACTCTTTTTTTGACAAATCCAAAATCATCAAATCTGTAGGAGTCACAATTTCATAACCGCGAGCCTCCAACAACAAATCCATTTTTTTATGTTCCTCAGAAAGTTCCGGAATAATCTTAAAAACAGAAGAAAGTCCCTGCAAAAAATATCGACTTTGGCAAACTTCAATTTTTTCTTCCAGATTTACACTTCCACCATAAAGCATATTCACCGAATTAGCACGATTCGTATATCCATTTGCAAAACGCAAAATCCACCCATCATAAAGTTCCGTTTTAATCCCCGGATGGGCATTCACAGAAAGTTCTTCAATTTGCCTAATTTTATTATTTTTCATATCATTCATTCCTTTTTTTGTTTCACTAATAATACCACAAATATCTTTTTCTTCATCATATTACTTTTTAAACACTACAAATCTGATGCCATAATTCTTATCATTTCATAAACAGCCGTTTTTTCACTTTGTTTTAATTTTGGATACCATTTACAAATTTTATTTAGCGATTCTTTGTCATCTCCTGGTTCTGAATCTGGCAATTTGTTATCTATAAGACATTCGTAACTTACATTAAATAGTTTTGAAAGCTCTTTTACAACAAAAAGAGGAAGATCTTGTTCCATATTTTCATAATTGATAAGTGCAGGCCTTGAGATTCCCAAAATTTGTGCAAGTCTTGTTTGTGTATAGCGATTTTGTTCCCTTAAAATTTTTACTACAGATTCCATTTAACTTTCCTCAACATCTGCTAATTGTGAAGTATTCTCTATAAGATTTGTTACAACTGAATCTAATCCTACAGAATGTATTTCTGAAGCATTTTTGTCTGAAATAACGGTATGACCAATTTCTTTTTCAAGTTCCATTCGTGCATTTCCAGCAATTTTTCCACCACGTTGGGCAATCCTTTTATTTTCATCAAATGTATTTGGATTTTCTTGCTTTGATATTTCTTTTGTCGCAGTTTCAGCTAGCATATTCAAAATGATTTCCGTTGTTGTCATATTATCGCGTAAATTTTCTTTTTTTAGGCCTTTTAAAGTCTTATACCCACGAGTTGTCATTCCAGACCATGCTTTTGTTATTTCATCTGTAAGAATTGCAAATTCAATTCCTTTTTTTACCCCCTTATTTTCCCATTCATCCGTTAATTCTTTACGAACTTGAATTGATTGCAACCGTTGATTTATCCATTCGTTGCTATATCCTTTTTTCAAATAAGTTTCTAATGCACGGTCAATTGTTAATTCAGGATCAATTACTTCTTCTATTCGTTCTCTACCAACCTCTGCAAGCCACTGTTTAAAAGGTTCTGCTTTTTTTGACGGAACTGATTGAATAATGCGAAGTAATTGTTCTGTATTTGCAACATCAGTAAGGCGCATTTTTCCATCAGCAGAAAGCATTTTCAAATGTCCGATTTTTTCGGACACTTCACATCCTTCTTGTTGAAGTTTTTTTTTCAAATCACTCCAATATTTTCGAGGTCGTTCCGTTTCAGTTAAAACTCCAACTACATCAACAATAGAAAAATACCATTCTTCTTCCTGTTCATTCCAAGCCGTGCGAATTATTTTTTTCTCAAAAAATTTAGGATTATTCTGCATATATGTATAGTACTGTATACTAGTTTAATTTGTCAATTAATTTTACTAAATTGTCAAATATTTTTACAAAAAAAACATCTTAAAAATGACAATTATTATCAAGAATCAATCTTTTTTTTCAAATATAATTATCTCATAAACACAAAACGAGGATTTAATTGGAAGATTTACAAGAAATTATTGATTATGTAGAAAAACATATCCAAAATAAACTTAATCTAAAAGAATTGTCAGATTTTATGTGGTACAGTTCTTTTTATATTAGCAGAAAATTTATGAATATTTATGGAATTCCACTCACAGCCTTTGTCAGAATTAGGAAATTTCAATATTCAATAAAAGATTTGATAAATGGAATGAAAGCAAATTTTTCCAATGAAATTCAAATTGAACTTTATAAAAACAATTTTGATTTATAGCCATATTATAATTGACAAATAGCCATTTGCAAAATATATTATTTGAGAGGTGTAGTAATTTTGAAAACTAATATTTCTGTTGCAGAAGCAAAAAATAAACTTCCATATTTTATTCATCTGACAGAACAAAGTGGTCCTGTAGTGATTTCTCGCCGAAACAAAGATGTTGCCGTTTTAATTTCAAAAAAGGAATACGAAGATTTAGTTCAAAAAGCAAAATCAAATTCAATTCTGGCACGAGCTGAAAACTTTAGGAACAGAAACAAAGAATTATTTTCAAACCAAGACATCGACAATATTTTTTCTGCCACAAAGGAAGACTATTTACAAGAACAAAGTTCCCCAAAAAATATTTTTGATGGAGTTCTTGAATGATTCAAAACTTTCATTATTTACTAGACTCAAATATTATTTCCGAAATCATAAAACCAAACCCAAATTTTTCCGTAATAAAAAAACTTGCGGAACATTCTGGAGATTGTGCCATTTGCTCAACAATATGGCATGAACTAATTTATGGTGTAGAACAACTTGAACAAGGTTTGCGAAAAACAGAAATAAACAAATTCATACAAGATGATGTAAAAGATTCCTTTGATATTCTTCCATATACAAAAGAATCCGCCGAAATTCAGGGACAAATCCGAGCACAATTAAAAGCAAAAGGATTTTCTGTTCCTTTTGCAGATTCCCAAATCGCTTCAATCGCCATTGCCAACAACATGATTTTAGTCACCCGCAACACAAAAGATTTTGCCCAAATCTCCTCTGTTTCCAATTTGATGCTAGAAAACTGGTGGGAAGAATAATCAATCCTGCATAACTTACAGTAACTTTTCCAATTCTGCCAAAAGTTGTTGTTTCATTTTTTCCAGTTCATCTCCTTTTACAGCAGTTTCTTCACACCACATTTTTTCTCGGGGATACCACCAAACAGGTCCATTTCCGTTATTGCCGTATTCCCCTAAATCACCATATTTTCTTGGAAACAAATGCCAGTGAACATGAGCATCTCCCATTCCAAGCAATTCATAATTCATTTTTTCAGCACCAAAAGCCTTGGCACAAGCTTCACCCACAATAGCCATTTCTTCCAAAAACTTTTTCTTTGTTTCTAAATCAAGCTGAAACAACTCCGTTTTATGTTCTTTATGTAGGAACAAAGTATATCCTTTAAAATGCTGATTATCACCAATAACCACATAGCCAGTATCTAATTCTTTTACAAAATAAGGATTTGTGCCATCCTTAATCATTTTAATTCTGTCGCAAATTAAACACATATTTATTTCTCCAGTCTAATATTAAATCAAATTACCATTATGCACATTATTCTTCAAGTATTTTTAATCATTTATTATAGATATATTTGACTTTATAGCCATACTTTGATATATTTTTCTTGATTATGCAATCAATTCCAATTTTTGAAGCAAAAAACAAACTTCCTCTTTACATTCACATGGTCGAGCAAGGTGAATCTTTTGAAATTACAAGACACGGAAAACCCGTAGCATATCTTGTAAGCAAAGATGAAAAAAAGAAGAACCCCAAATTGACAAATTTGAATTGATTCTAAAACATTGGAAAGAAAAATATTCTGATTGTTTTTTATCAGACGAAGAAGAAAAAGAGTATTTTGAAACGCCCCGAAAAACAACTGCCTTACGAAATCTACAGGATTTTGACTCATAGAAATTATGAAAAAGTTTTATTTACTTGATACAAATGTCATTTCAGAAATAAGAAAACCTTCTCCACATCAAAATGTTGTTTTAAAATTTATGAAAAACAAAAACTTTTCAGATATTTCCGCAATCACTTGGGCCGAATCATTAACAGGTCTAAAGCGTATGCCCGAAGGAAAAAAGAAAGAAGCTCTTTCCACATTCTACAACGAAATCATCTACGAACAATTTGAAATAATCCCTTTTGACCAACACGCAGCAACAATTTATTCAGATTTATATCCAAAACTAGAATCAATAGGAAAACTTCCCCCAGAATTTGACTTACAAATCGCTTCAATCGCCATTGCCAACAACATGATTTTAGTCACCCGCAACACCAAAGATTTTGCCCAAATCTCCTCGTTTTCAAATTTGATGCTAGAAAACTGGTGGGAAGAATAAAAAACTCCCGCCCCTATCGCAACGGTCTAAAAAGAATTCTACTTTTTTCGCCCCAAACAGTATCTGCTTCTTTTAAAAAGGAAAACCCATATTTTTCGTACAAACCAACATGATCTGTAGAAACATAAAGATTTTCCGATTCAGAATAAAGTTTTTTTGCCAATTCAGCTGCGTAATCAATCAACTTCTCCGAAAGTCTATTTTCCCTATATTTTGGAAATGTAAACACAAATCCCACCCACGGGAAAAGTTCTGGTGCAACAATCTCATCCTTATCACACAAAGTCACAAAAGCCTTCAAAACAGGAAAACTTTCCGCAATGCAGTCTTCATCCAGCAAAAGCAAAAGTTCCCCTTTACCCAAATGCTTATGAAAAGTTTCATTCTTCAAAAGTTCCAGCAAAAAAGGAATTGCACCCCAAAGTTCCTTTCCCACTTCCAATTGAAAAAGAATATTCTGCTTGTGCTCATTAGATAATTCAAAATAGTTTTTAATCAGCATATTTACAATATTTATCACTCCACAATTGAACTTCGACGTAATGACAGCCAGCGTCTTTTAAAAAATCATCAAAATTTCCTTCAAACTCACCAAGCCGATTTTCCAAGTCCTCAAGCGTAAGTAACTCCACAAAACCATTTTTTTGAAACATTGCACCGCTATCCCCAAGTGTAAAACTTACATGCCTAGCGTTTACATCCCGCAAAAAAAGTTTTGTCTGAGTTCCGTTTCCAAACCAGTCACGTAAATAGTCACTTCCTTCAATCACAAAGGAAAGCGGGTGATTTTCCTCTGGCTCTCCCCCCAACTCCACAAAACGCGAATACAAATATTCATCTTGACGCAACCGCAAATCATAATAATTTTCAAAATCAGCAAAACGATAAAACGCCGTAGTTTCTGGATGCGCCGCCGCCATTTTTTTTGCCATTGCAAACGCATCTTCTTTAGGCAATCGCATAATATTTTTTAGAGGCACACAATCCGGATGACAATAATTTACTAGTAAAAGATTTTCAAATTTCATTTTTCAACCTCATCCATTCCCAAAAATTCTTCCATTGTGATTTTTCCGCCATCCGCTTCATAAAATGAAGCAATTCCATCAAGGGTTCCAATCACCCTTTTTTGCTTTTCCTGAATTTTAGAAACTTTTGCAACAGGCACACCTTCCATCCACTGGCACATTCCGCAACCATATTTTTCGCTTGGGCGTTCCACAAAATCAAACTTTTTGTAAAATTCTTCCTTTCCCTTTGCCGCCATCAAACTGACCATAACCTTATAACCAGGTTTCAGCTGACTTTTAATAAAATCCATAGCATTATTCATTAAAACGCGACCAAGCCCCTGCCCTTGAAATTCTGACCGAACAATCACATCTGCAATATAAACAACATACCCGTAGTCCCAAAGAACCCGAACCAACCCAATAGTTTTGCCGTCCTTTTTCAAACAACACAAATAAGCCGTATGCTTCAAAGCCTCTTCTGCCTGCTCAAGTGGAAACAACTTCCAACCCACAAGCTCCCGAAGCTTCATATATTCTTCTGTTGTAATTTCATTTGTAATTTCGTAATCCATAGTTGTACTCCTTTTTTCTTGGGGGTTCTTCCGAATTCTGAATTTTCTTAATTCTAAATTCTTAATTCATAATTATCTAATAATTACCACTTTTCCTTTAATCTCTTTTGCAGCCGGTTCTTGCGCTTTGTACCCAATTGCAGCACAACCATAAACACCATGATTTTTAGGAACACCAAATTCGTCTAAAATAGCACGAACTCCCCCATCATCAAAACAATCCAAAAGTTGATTAATCCAAACGCAGCCCAAACCAAGAGATTCACAAGCCAAATAAATATTTTCCGTAGCACAAGCATTATCAACTTCGCGGAATTTTGAATCCTTTTCGTTAGAAGTAATAATCAAAACATCAGGATTATACATATTGTACCCATCACGCCCCAACGCTTTTCCAACAGCACCACACAACTTCTGAATTTTTTCTCTGTTCATAACAGCTGTAAATTGCCAAGTTTGTCGCCCCATTCCGCTAGCACTTGCCAAAGCACAATCCAAAATTACTTTTACATCATCTTCGCTAACAGCCTGATCAGTAAACGCTCTACAAGAACGTCTTGCCAAAATAGTTTTAATTGTTTCGTTCATATTTTTCTCCTGGTTCCATTAGATTCCTAACCACCAGCATACACCATATTTATCAATTACTGTAGCACAATACTTGCTCCAAGGAAGTTCACAATGTTCATAAGCAGTTTTATCAGAATTCTTAATTTCAAAAGTTACATCAGCCCCAAAAGCCTTACAATAAATTTCCACCGCTTCCAAACTATTCATCACATAAACTTGTGTATAACATTTCATAAATAAATACTTTTTTCACAAATCAAGTAAATCAACCAGTGCTTTAGAAATTTCGTGCATAATCGACGGTGAAAGTTTTGTTACTTTTTCTACCAAACATGATTTATCAATAATTCCTACTTGTGGTATTAATGCTACAGAATCTTTAGAAAGATTTGTAACTGATTTATCTAAAAATACATTATCTTTATATTCGGCTAGAATAACATTTGTTGTAAGAGGTACAACTACTGTTGTTAAAATATGACTTGCATTAAAATTATCATTTTGAACAATTATTGCAGGGCGCCTACCCTGTGGCATACTGCCATAAGCAAGTCCAAAATCAACCCACCAAAGCTCACCACGTGTCATTTTTTAATGCCTCCCACATCGTACGCATAGAGGCATTAGCAACAGAAAGCTGTTCGTCAGCAGGTATTTTATCATACACAGAATTTATTCGTTCCACCTCTTTCTCGTCTATCAGATTTGCTGTATCTTCAGAACGTTTTTTTGTTAGTAAAAATTGAACTTTTTCAAAAATTTCTTCCAAAGATTCTACATCTAACTTGTCGAGTTCACTAGAAAAATAAGCATAGGCAAAATCACTCATCAAAAACCTCCTATCTCTACTTCTATTTAAAATATACCACCGAAATACAAAATCTACTAGCACAAACTTATTTTACAAATCTCACAATTTTTCACCGAAGAAACATTCAAACAATGACTCATCAAAGTTCCGTGGCTAACAACAATCACTTTTTTTAAGTTTTCATATTTTTTCAAAACAGCAAAAACTCTATCCCGAATCATTTGAGCGGTTTCGTAAGGACGCTCCACTCCATCAGGATATTTTCCACCATTTTGATCAAATTCTTTCCAATATTTTTCAGCAGTTTCATCATCCAAATAATCAAAATTCACCACATCAGAAAGCCACTCGTGCAAATCACTTTCCACTTTCAGATCCACCTGCAATTCCTTAGACAAAATTGCCGCCGTGTGAAAAGCCCTGCCAAAAGGAGAAGTCAAAATCAAATCGGCTCCCTTAAATCGCTCATCTTTTGCCGCCTGCTTTGCCTGCTCAACACCTTTTTCAGTCAAAGTGCACATAAAAGTCCCTTGATTCCTATAAAACTTCGTGTTTTTTTCGCTATAATCCGCTTCCCCGTGTCGAATAAAATAAAATTCCGCCATATATTCCCCCTTTTTTTTATTTGGAGCAGCCTTCATTTAAAACCGCCCATCAAAACAAATCCCAAACACAACAACTACCTTTCTTGCTTTCCAAGGTTCCGCTTTCGCTCCATTCGAGCCGCCAACAAATTGTCGCCTCGAACGCCTCCGGCGCCTTTTCAATCAAGGCTAGGCTTTATCTTGTGGGAATTCCTTGTATTTTTCTACCACAAAAAAAGTATTAGCATACAAAGGCATTTTTATCATTGCAGTATTCCACAGTTTCAAAAACTCTTTGTTGCATATTCTTCTATTATAATGCTCATTTTTGCAATTTACAAATCTTTCCAAAGATTCCGCCAACAAAACATTTTCCTTATCAAAACCAACAACTGGAACAAAATGCAAATAAGGCTTTTTTGTTTCAACCCGAACCAACACAATCACAGGATTCCCTTTTGCAACTTCATTTTTTAATGCACACAAATTTCCTCGAACATATTTTACTTTTAGACCATTTTGCTGCAAAAGTTTTTTTACCCGCTTTGGATAAACACAACCATTGCCCATTTTCCCCTGAATATTATTGTAAAGATCGTTTCCATCTGCTTCAATTCCAAAATGACGTAAAACAAAAGCAGAAGAAAATCCTCCACATTCCACATCATTTTGAAAATCAAAGCGATTTTTATTTGTAATCAAAAACTCTTCTTTTTTACATTTCAAACTAAATCTAAAAGAAAAAGTT
>JAFXDY010000140.1 GCA_017521105.1 Treponema sp. | reverse complement strand
CACTGCAAACTCTATGAACTGTTTAACAGAAGCTATTGGGCTTGGACTTCCTGGAAACGGAACAATCCCTGCTGTTTCTGGAAAACGCATTGCTCTTGCAAAACATGCTGGAATGAAAGTTATGGAACTTTACCAAAAAGGCATTACAGCAAGATGTATGCTTAAAGAAGCAAATTTCCGCAACGCTTTAGCTGCTGATATGGCACTTGGTTGTTCAAGTAATACAATTTTGCACGTTCCTGCAATTGCTCATGAAGCTGGATTTGAATTGAACCTTCAAATGATAAATGAAATTTCTAATAAAACGCCAAATCTTTGTCATTTGGCCCCTGCAGGGCATACTTTTATGTGCCAACTTGATGATGCAGGTGGTGTTCAAGCGGTAATTAAAGAACTTTCAAAGAAAAATCTTTTTGATACAAGCGTAATGACTGTTACAGGAAAAACTGTTGCAGAAAATATAAAATCTGTTTGTAACCGAGATGAAAATGTAATTCGTCCAATTGAAAATCCTTTTAGCGATAACGGAGGAATTGCAATTTTGTTTGGAAATCTTGCACCAAATGGAACTGTTGTAAAGCGTTCTGCTTGTGCAAAAGAATTAATGCATCACACAGGTCCTGCTAGAGTTTTTAATGACGAAAGCGATGCAATGGACGCTGTAAATAAATGTCAGATTAATCCTGGTGATGTAGTTGTCATTCGTTATGAAGGACCAAAAGGCGGTCCTGGAATGAGAGAAATGCTTGCCGTTACAGCTGCACTTGCAGGGCAGGGGCTTGATAAAGATGTTGCATTAATTACAGATGGTCGTTTTAGTGGAGCAACTAGAGGTGCTTCTTTGGGACACTGTTCTCCAGAAGCGGCTGTTGGTGGACCAATTGCTCTTGTTCAAGAAGGCGATTTAATTGAACTTGATATAAACAATTATAAAATTACCCTCAAAGTTAGTGACGAAGAACTAGAAAAACGCCGTGCTGCTTGGAAAGCCCCAGAACCAAAAGTTACAACAGGCTATCTTGCTCGCTACGCAAAATTAGTAAGTTCAGCAGACAAAGGTGCAATTTTAGAATAGATTTTGCCTGCAAAACAAAGTTGCTGTAAGGGATGGAAAAACGCCCCTTACAGCAACTTTATTAATGTGTTTTATGATACTCTTGTTTTAATGCGTACATAATTTCATCAACTTTGATTATAGCTTGTTCAAAGGTTTCTGAAGACGTTGGAGGTACGGCGTACGCACCAATACTTACAGACATGGTATATGGAAGTTGCATTTTTTCTGTTCGCTTTCTAATATTTTCGTGAATTAAAGTTGCGTAATCTTCATTTTTGTAATTTTTTGAATTTCCAACAATCAAAAATTCATCACCGCCATAACGAATTCCATACCAGTTTTTTGGAATAACGCTAGAAATAGATTCCGCAATAGTTTTTACTGTAAGATCCCCATGAAGATGACCAAATTTGTCGTTTATAACTTTCATAGAGTTAATGTCCACAAAATACAGTATAGAATTATAGCCATTAAGTTTGTTTTCTTCAAAATATGGTTTTGCAAGTTTTTCTAAACCAATTCTGTTTAACAAACCAGAAAGTGCATCTTTTGAAGAAAGTCTAAAAAATTGTTGGCTCATTTGTTTGTACATATTTTTTTGTCTAAAACGTTCAATGTTTGTTCCAAAACTTCTTGTAAAATAACTACATTTAACGTTGGAAACAAAATCAATATTGTTTTTATTAACAAAATATCCGTGTACATAATTATGATTAAAAATAGGGAAAAATAAAAAAGTGTCGCTTTTATCAGAAATTAAACATTGTGGAATCATTTGTTCTTTTTCTATAATTTCTTTGAACATTTTTTTGTTTTCTCTAATTGTAGTAATTGCTTGTAATTGGTTTCCAAATGAATAGTTGTCTTCTAATTCTTCTTCTGAATTAATTAAAATAGAAGTACAATCAGATTTTAATAGTATGCTAAAGTTGGCCCCTTCCTGTGAATGAGATTTATTAAAGAAAAATTCCAAGTTTACCAAAAGTGTAAATACATCAGAAGAATTTAAAAAAACATCTTCTAAGTTTTGCAAATGTTCAGAAAACTCAATGGACTGAATTGTTTTTGAAATAAAACTTACAGAAGATTTTTTTTGATTTAGTGTAAATTTAGATTTGCAACCACAACTTTGTCTAATTATTGGAGTTGTATTAATTTTATTTTCTTTTGGTGAAAATGTTTTTTCTTCAAAGCATTTAATAAGTCTTTTTGCAGCTTCGTAACCCATTTGCATTGTTTTTGAATTTACGGTAGTCAAAGAAGGAATAATTTGTTTTGAAGAAGGAAGATCATCATAACTAATTAATTTTACTTCTTCTGGAATTTCTACGTTAGAATCTTCTGCTGCTTTTAGAACAGCATACGCAATGCTATCTGTTGAACAAATTATTGCTTGAGGAAGTGCATCTTTGTTTGCAAAAAGTTCTTTTGATTTGGTATATCCCATCTCAAAAAAGTCGTTAGTTGTAATTATTATTTGGGAGTTTTTTATATCTAGTTTGTTATCTTCTAGTGCTTTTGCAAAAGCATTGTACTTTTGATCTTTTTCAAAAGATGTTTTTAAGTTCATAAAAAATACAAACTCTGTAATATTATGAACTTTTATCATGTGTGTAACTAAATCATAAAATCCATCGTAAATATTGTTGTAAATATAATCAAGTTTTTCTAATTTTATATTAATTGAAACTGCTGGCTTTCCTGATTTTAATATTTTTTCATATTCTTTTAAAATAATACCTTTGTCTTCAATGGAATCTGTAATAATAATTATTCCATCAAAGTTTTTATAATCAACCAAGTTAAAAATACTATAACCAGTAGTGTTTATGTATCCTGAATTTTCTTCAAATCTGTTACATGTAAATACGTATAAGTCCACATTTTTGTTTTCTGTGGCTTTTTCCATGCCTTTTATATATGTAATAAATTCAATTTCATTATCACTTGCCGAAATAACCGCTATTCGCTTTTTCAAAGTAATCTCCCCTAGTTACTTTTATTTATGCTTTAAGATGATAAACGTAATATCGTCATTTTGAGGATGACCATTTAAAAATGCTGCTAGTTCGCATTTTAAAAGTTCTACCTGTTCATTTACAGATTTCCATCCGTTCTTTTCAATTACACTTAAGAATCTGTCTTTTCCAAACATTTCACCGTTAGCATTTCTTAATTCAATAATTCCATCTGTATATAATACAAAAATATCATTTTTGTTAATGGTTACAGATTCAACCTTATAATATGGCTGAATTTCTTTCATTCCTATAATATTTGGAAAATCTTCTGTTGCATATTCATAATAAGATGCTTTATTTGTTTCACTTTTGTAGATGATTGGAGTAGGATGACCTGCCAAAACAAAATCAATTCCTGTTTCTGTTGTTTTTGCAAGAATTCCAGTTATGTAATTTTGAACATTTCCTTTTTCTTCAATTATTCTATCATTAATGCGATATACAATATCATCAAGATTTTTATATTCTTGATTGTAGAATTCGTTGTGAAGAATTGTTTTTACAAGCATTGTTAATAATCCAGAAGAAATCCCGTGACCAGAAATATCAAAAATTCCAAGACCATCTAAAACAGTTTTTGTAACATAAAAATCAAACAAATCACCAGAAACTCCAACCATTGGCTTACAATAGTAACCTAAATCCCAATCATTTAAAAAGAACTGCTTTTGTCTATAAAAATTTTGTTGTAATGTACTTGCAAGTTCAATTTCTCTTTCAAGTTTTTCATTTTGGTCTGTTAATCTTTTTTGATTTGTTAATTCAGATTTTATTGACCCCCATCTGAACAAAGAAAGACAATCAAAAATTGTAAAAAGAATAATAAAACTAAATGCAGAAAGTGAATCTCCGTTTATAAAAAACTTTGTAATAATTGGAGTTCCAATTGCAAAAGCTAAGAAAAAGAAAACAATTGGTTCAACATATAGAACTGCCAAAATAAATACAATTAAACAAAATAAAGAAAGCAAAGAGTTTGTTGAAGCATTTTCGTGATATACAGCAATTACACATAATGCTGCCAATGTAAATATAATATAATACATTGGAATATTTTTGATCAAAGGGCGACCATCTGTCATGTTGAATATTGAAAGTAATAAAATTCCAGTAATACCAATAAAAATAGTTATTATGTAATAAAATTTATGAAAATTAGAAATTGACTCGCCTAAAAAAATTGTAAAACATAAAAAAATAATTCCATATAGAAAAAGAATTGGTAAAAGAACATGTAATCTTTTTGAGTTTATGTTTGCCATTTCTAATTTTAGTGAATATGGCATGATGTATTTTTCTTTAATTATTGTACCAAGCTTCTTAAATAATTTCCCCATAATATTGCTATTTTACTACAATATTAGAATTCGTGCAATTTTATTTTTTAGAATATGCATATTCAAATAGTAATAATTCTTTCCTAATTGAAAATAATTCCATAAAATGCTAATATTTGCTTAAGTTTGCGTTGCAAATTTTTTATATATGTGGTTTGTAATTATAACCATTTAAAAATTAAAATATTTTGTTTTATTTTAATTTCTAGGAGTAACAATGACATATACAGCAGAAGTTGAACATATGTGTCCTTTAGCAAAAGGTGCATATCACGGACCTGCTCCAATCCCTGCAGAAGGTGAATGGGTTCAGGTAAAAAAAATTGAAGACATTTCTGGTTTTACACACGGTATTGGTTGGTGTGCACCACAACAAGGTACTTGTAAACTTTCTTTAAACGTTAAAGAAGGAATTATTGAAGAAGCTCTTGTTGAAACAATTGGTTGTTCTGGTATGACTCACTCAGCAGCTATGGCTTCTGAAATCTTAATCGGAAAAACACTTCTTGAAGCTCTTAATACAGACTTAGTTTGTGACGCAATTAACACAGCTATGCGTGAACTTTTCATGCAGATTGTTTATGGACGTACACAATCAGCTTACTCAAAAGATGGTCTTAAAGTTGGTGCTTCTTTGGAAGACCTTGGAAAGAACTTACGTTCACAAGTTGGTACAATGTTTGCTACACGCAAAACAGGTCCACGCTATCTTGAAATGACAGAAGGTTATGTTGAATCAATGGCAATTGATAAAGACAATCAAGTTATTGGTTACAACTGTATTAACTTTGGTAAATTAATGGATGCTTTAAAAGCTGGAAAACCTGCTGAAGAAGCTATTGCTGGTGCTCGTACACACTACGGACGCGTTACAGAAGATCAGGGTATGGTAAAACTTATCGACCCACGTAAAGAATAAGGTTTGGAGGAAATAGATGGCATTATTTGAAGATTTCGAAGGTCGTATCCCTCAGATTAATAAAGCTCTTAAAGAATATGGATTTTCAGAAGGTGAAGCAGGATTAAACGAAGCTCGCGAACTCTGTAAATCAAAAGGATTTGATCCTTATGCAATTTGTGAACAAACACAACAAATCTGTTTTGAAGATGCAAAATGGGCTTATGTTTTAGGTTCTGCAATTGCTATTAAATTAGGCGAAAAAACTGGTGATAAAACAGGTTCACAAGCTGCAGCTAACATCGGTCTTGGTTTACAAGCATTCTGTTTGCCAGGTTCAGTAGCTGATGACAGAAAAGTTGGTATTGGACACGGAAACTTAGGTGCTCGTCTTCTTTCTGAAGAAACACAATGTTTTGCTTTCCTTGCTGGACACGAATCATTTGCAGCAGCTGAAGGTGCTATTAAAATTGCAGCTAACGCTAACAAAGTTCGTAAAAACAAACTTCGCGTAATTTTGAACGGTCTTGGAAAAGACGCTGCTCAAATCATTAGCCGCATCAACGGATTTACTTACGTTCAAACAAAATTTGACTATTTCAACGGAAATGGTACAGATAAAGCTTTAACAGTTGTTAAAGAAATCCCTTATGGAAATAACCCAGATCGTTTAATCGTAAAATGTTACGGTGCTGATGACGTTCGTGAAGGTGTTGCAATTATGTGGCACGAAGATGTTGATGTTTCTATTACAGGAAACTCTACAAACCCAACACGTTTCCAACACCCAGTTGCTGGTACATACAAAAAAGAACGCCTTCTTGAAGGTAAAAAATACTTCTCTGTAGCTTCTGGTGGTGGTACAGGTCGTACACTTCACCCAGATAACATGGCTGCAGGTCCAGCTTCTTACGGATTTACAGATACTCTTGGACGTATGCACTCAGACGCACAGTTTGCAGGTTCTTCTTCTGTTCCAGCTCACGTAGAAATGATGGGCTTTATGGGAATGGGAAACAATCCTATGGTTGGTTGTACAGTTGCATGTGCTGTAGCTGTAGCTGAAGGATTCAAAAAATAAGTTAATAACTTTTTGATAAGTTGCAGGCAACTGTAAAAAAGGCACTTTTCGTTAGAAAAGTGCCTTTTTTTTCGGGGGTTTTAGGGGGCAGTGAGTAATGTCTAAAACTTTTTTTGTATTGGTTATGGGCTGTTATTGTTTTTGCCCCCTAGGAGAAGGGGGTGTGGCGAAAACTGGCTTTTGAAAAAAGCCTGGTTGAGCCCAGGGGGAAGGCTTTCCCCTCCTTTCGAATCTTGAATACAAATGAACGTTTCTTTATCATTATAGAAATATTTTGGTAAAGGGACGTTTTTTTTATGGCAAAGGCTAACATCATTTTTTCTGATTTTCCTGATGTAGATGTAATTCGTGTGGGAAATGTTTATTACATGATTAGTACCACAATGCATTTTTTTCCATCTTGTGCTATTTTGCAATCTTTTAATCTTGTGGATTGGGAAATTATAAATTATGTGTCGGCCGAACTTGATGGAACTTCTGGTCAGCGGTTGCAAGATGGTCAGGGCATTTACGGAAAAGGGATGTGGGCTGGAAGTTTGCGGTATCACAACGGAATTTTTTATGTGGCTTTTGTTTGTAATGATACGCAAAAAACTTATCTTTTTAAAACTTCTGATATTCGGGGCAATTGGGAAAAATCTGAAATCCAAGGATTTTACCACGATTTATCTTTGCTTTTTGATGATGATAAAGTTTTTATGGTTAGCGGCAACACCAACATCCGCTTGGTAGAATTAAATGATGATTTGTCTGGCCCAAAAGAAAACGGAATTGATAAAATTATTATTAGTGATAAATCTGAACGGATTTTGGGCTACGAAGGATCTCATTTTTACAAAATTAATGGAAAATATTATTTGTTTTTAATTCATTGGCCAAAAGGCGGAATGCGAAGTGAAGCTT
>JAFXDY010000139.1 GCA_017521105.1 Treponema sp. | reverse complement strand
TCTTCGCTTTCGCTATAAGGCAATCTCATCAATCCAAATCCAAGCTTTTTCATTTTCTTCTCCTGTGTAAGGCCGGTGTTTTTTCTTTTGAGGTTCCCTTGCGAATCGCAAGGTCGCTACGTCCGCCCTTCGCTCACGCTCATCCCCCCATGCTACGCATGCCTTCGCAGCACAGCTGCTCGGAGACTCGCTCAAAATGCTCCACCGGAGCATTTTGTCGGCTTTCAGCCGTCGCTCCCTAGGTGGACGCCTTCGGCGGGGCTCCCATCGCTAACCTAATAACATTATAACTTAAAAAAATAAATAAAGTTGAATAAAAAACTACTTGAATTGTAAAAAAAAATTGAAAGAATCTTTATATGATTATATAATTAAAAAAAATTATAAAAGGTAGGTAGTTCGTATGAAAAAAAGTTTTTTATTTTTTATTAGTAGTCTTATCATTATTTTAGGAACTTCTTGTTCTTCAATTCCTAAAAAAGCAAATGCAGATGATGCTATTGTTATTGGTGAGGTTAGTATTTTTTTCCCAGAAGATGATTTATATGCAGGTAGTCATGATACTAAAGCAAGTGGCTCAATTAGAAAAGGAATAGAGGTCGCTATTGAAAATACAAAATCAAAAACGTTGATAAGTACAAGAACAGACGAAAAAGGGTTCTTCGTTTTTAAAAACTTAAATCCTAATTCTTCATATAGAATTGTTAAGGTAAGTTTTGCAAAAGGTGGTTCTTCTTCCGTTGTAACAAGATCGGTTAATTTTAATAGTTATCCTCCATTTACTCCAACAGAAGGATGTGTTACAAACCTTGGTGTTGCCCAATATACGTGGCAAGATGATAAAATTTATACTAAGTATTATTCTAATACAATTGTCCATGCTCGTTTTGAAGAATTGGCTGCAGAATCTGAATGGCTTTCTAAACCAATTGTAGATATATATAATTATTAATGAAAAAAAATCCTCGGGGAAAGCCCGAGGATGACAAAAAAAACACGCCCAAGAATAACTCAACTTTTGGCAACATGTCATTCCCGCATTTGATGCGGGAATCATTTTTTACAATGTTGCCAAAGTTCTTTCAATTCTAGCAAGTGATTTTTCTTTTCCTAAAACAAGGATACTTCCAATTAATGGAGGCGAAACTTTGCTTCCTGTTACCGCCATACGAACTGGCATCATAAAGTCGCCAAGTTTAATTCCAAGTTTTTCTGCTTTTTCTTTTGCAAGATTTTCTGCACCTTCGTGGTCCAAATCAAAAATCTTTGCAACGTAATCTTTTGCTTCTTCCAAAACTTCTTTAGTTTTTGCTAAATCAATTTTCTTTGGAATAATTTGATCTGCAGGTGGAACAGCTGGTTCTGTAAACATAAATTTAACCATTTCTGCTGCTTCACTTAAGAATTTAAGACGTTCTTGAATCAAAGGCATAAGACCAAGCAATGTTTTTTCAACATCTTCTGTGCTCATGTTCATTGATTTGTCTACACAATATGGACGTCCATCTTCACCCAAAGCAACCCCAGAGAATTCTGGACCAACATTTGGTTTTGGCTGAGGATTTTCTGGATTAATTTCTAAAGTTGCATCTCCAGTTCCTGTAATGAATGGCAATGTCCATTTGTAAAGTTCTTCTGCAGAAAGCTGACGGATGTAGTTTCCGTTAAAATATTCAAGTTTTTTGTAATCAAAAACTGCAGGAGCTTTATTTAAATGTTCAAGTTTAAATGCTTTTGCAAGTTCTTCCAAAGTGTAGAATTCTTTTCCTTCTTCGTAAGAACAACCAAGCATTGCAACATAGTTTACAATTGCTTGTGGCAAATAACCGCGTGCTCTAAATTCATTTACAGAAGTTGAACCATGACGTTTAGAAAGTTTTTTACCGTCGCTTCCGTTTACCATTGGAAGATGGCAGAATTCTGGATGTTCCCAACCAAAAGATTTATACATTTGAACGTGCAATGGTGTAGAAGGAATCCATTCTTGAGCACGCATAACGTGACTAATTTTCATCATGTGGTCATCAACAATGTTTGCCAAGTGATATGTTGGGAATCCGTCTGTTTTAAGCAAAACTGGATCTGGAGAAATATCTTCATTTTTCCATACGATATCGCCTAAAATGTGATCAGAAAATTTTGTTTCCCCTTCCATTGGAACTTTTAAACGAATTACATAAGGTTTTCCTGCATCAAGGTTTGCTTTTACTTCTTCTGGAGTAAGATGACGACAGTTTCTGTCATATCCTGGAGCCATTTTGTTTTCTGTTTGAATTTTTCTAATACGATCAAGACGTTCTGAATCACAGAAACAGTAGTAAGCTTCACCGTTTTCAATTAATTTCATTGCGTATTCTTTGTATAATTCAAATCTTTCTGATTGAACATAAGGTCCGTATTCGCCACCTTTACTTCCACCTTCGTCCCAGTCAATTCCAAGCCAATCCATTGTGTCGTAAAGATTTTTTACATATTTTTCATCATAGCGAGTTTGGTCTGTGTCTTCCAAGCGAAGAATAAATTTTCCGCCTTTTGAACGAGCATACAAATAATTAAAAAGTGCAGTTCTAACACCACCAATGTGCTGCAATCCTGTTGGAGAAGGAGCATATCTAACACGAACTTCTTTATCTGCCATAATACAACCTCAATCTATTTTGATATTTTCTTTTATTACATTTTCATTATATAAAATAATGGTTTGTTAATAAATATATTACTTTCTGTTTGCCAATGGTATAAAATCTCTTTCTGGCGATACATTTTTGTATGCAGGACGATATATTCTTCCACCACTAACAATTTCTTCAATTCTGTGTGCAGACCAACCAGCAATACGGCTAATTGCAAAAATTGGTGTAAACAATTCTCTTGGAATGTTGAGCATTGTGTAAACAAATCCTGAATAGAAGTCTACGTTTGCACAAACTTTTTTATCTGAATTGTGAACTTCTTGAATGATGCTTGGAGCAAGGCGTTCAATCATATTATAAAGTTCAAATTCTTCCATGAAGCCTTTTTCTTTTGCAAGTTCTTTTGCTTTTGCTTTTAGCAAGATTTCACGTGGGTCGCTAATTGTGTAAATTGCGTGTCCCATTCCGTAAATTAAACCAGATTTATCATAAGCATCTTTTCTTGCAATTTTGTAAAGATAATCTGAAACTTCTTTTTCGCTAGACCAATCTTTTACATTTGCTTTTAATTCGTCCATCATTTCTACAACGCGAATGTTTGCTCCACCGTGTCTAGAACCTTTTAATGAACCAACTGCAGCTGCAATTGCTGAATATGTATCTGTATCTGCAGAAGAAACTACGTGAACTGTTAATGAAGAGTTGTTTCCTCCACCGTGTTCTGCGTGCAAAATTAAAGCCAAGTCTAAAGTTTCTGCTTCAAGTCTTGAATATGATTTATCTGCACGAATTAAGCGTAAGAAACTTTCTGCAGTAGATAAATCTGCTTTTGGATTATGAATGAACATACTTTTGTTGTCGTAGTAGCGGCGTTTTGCTTGGTAGCCGTAAGCAGCCAATGTAGAAAATCGAGCAATCAATTGAATACATTGTCTAATTACGTTTCCTACAGATTTATTTTCTGGGTCATCATCGTAAGAATAACTTGCCAAAACTCCACGAGCCATTTTGTTCATAATATCTTGTGATGGAGCTTTCATAATCATATCTTCTGTAAAGTTTTCTGGAAGAATTCTGCATTCTCCAAGATATGATGTAAAGCGTTCCAATTTTTCTTTTGTTGGTAATTCTCCAAAAAGCAAAAGGTAGGCACATTGTTCAAATCCGAATTGTTTATTTTGTTCGGCGTCTTTAATCAAATCTTCAACATTGTAACCACGGTAAATAAGACGTCCAGGGATGGCGATTTTTTCACCATCTTTCAATTCGTAACCAACTACATCACCAATTCTTGTAAGGCCAACAAGAACACCAGTTCCATTTGCGTTTCTTAATCCACGTTTTACGTCATATTTTTTGTACAAATCTGGATTAATAGGATCGTTATGGACTGCAAGCTTCTCAAGTCTTTTTAGAATTGCAATTTCGTCCTTATTAGAAAACATAGGCACCCCCTTAATAATTGTTAATCTGTATAAATATACAGAAAAATGTATATAAATACAATAAAACTTTAATAAAATTAAATAATTATACAGTAATTATACAGTGGTTTCAAGATGTGGGCTACAAGTAGTTCCTAACGCAGGCGCACCTGATGTGATTTTATTTTTGATTTTTACACTCTTGTGCTAGTTTTTCAACTTGATTTAAGGGGAGGCCTGTTGCCTTTGAAATATCTTCAAGAGAAAGAGACATAGAAAGTAGATTTTTAGCAGTTTCAATTGCTTTTTGTTCAGCGCCTTGGGAAATGCCTTGAGAGATTCCTTCTTCTACACCATCTTCAAAAGCTTCTCTTCTTTGAACTCTTATATCTGTGTCATAATCATATTCACCAAAAAGCATATTTCGAATCTCCGTGCTTTTACGTTTTAGATAATCTGAAAGGATTCCATTTTTTATTGAAAGATTAATAGCAGTAGTAAATGGATTTTCAACATCTTCTTTAATGCAAAGCCTTACTTGATTTACAAAGTCAGAATATTGTTTAAGTGGTTTGCATTGATGTAAAATTGGATTATCCTTTTCAATGTTAATATTAATGATTTTGACTGTAATTTCAAGGGTATTTTTTTTGTTTTCAATTTTTTCTTTATTGAAAAATGCATCAGAAAGTTTTAATTCTTTTTCTAAAGGAAAATCTTCTGTGCCATTGTAAAATACATAAAATTCAGGAATAGGAAGTTTTATTAATTTTCTGCCGAATCTGTCTTCTTCGGAAGTAATTTTTTCATAAACTCTTGCAATGTATTCCAAAAATCTAAAAGGCATATTTTGGTTTACAGTAGATTGATGTTCAATTAGCACAACAATTTTTCCATCAATTAACATTGAAATGTCGTTGTAATAACTCATGTACAAAACATTTTCCAGCATAACAGGTTTAATTTCTGTTGTTTGCGGATCTAAGTTTGTTTTATGAAGCGCATTGTAAAGGCTAACAAAATTTTCTTTAGCTGTGATGTCCTTGGCAAACAAGTCAACAAAAACAGAATCTTTGTGATTTCGATTAAAATTTTTCATAAAAGTTTTTCCTCCATAAAAAGTTATTTCCAAAACTTCAGTTTTGGAAATGACTTTTTACGCTGTTTTGCAACAAAGTGAAAAACAGCAGTAAATGTTTAGTTTGCATCGCAAACTACTAAAGATAAAAACTGACGATATTTTAGGCAGTTTTTATCTTACCTCCATATATATAATTGCGAAAAACTTGCAAATTTATGCAATCAAAATGGAGAAATATTAAAAATAATTATTTTTTTTGTTAGATGAGTAGTAAATTATGGCAAATTGAATTTTTTATGTAAGATATATGTCCGTTTTTTAGAGTTAATACAACTCCAAAAAACGGATATGTGTGTGTTTATAAATTCACTTTCTTGTCATACAAAATGCTTGTAATGATGTAAAGAACAATGCTAATGATAGTAAAAAGTATTACTAAAATCCAAAAATTTAAGAAATCTTCTGGAAAATTAAAATGAATAATATCAAATGTTGCGCTTGTAATTTCTACAATAAACGAAAGTATAAAGTAAATTGTTACACCAACTATAATGCCAGACCATTTTGTGTTTTTTACAAATGATTTAGACAATGTAAATGCAAAATTCAAAACTGTTTGTGCCAAAATGAATAAAGTTATAACAAAACAAAATAGTGAAAAACAATCAAATATTGAATCAGAAAGTGATATTTTTATAAATTCTAATGAATTATTTTTTGCATACAAAGTTAGAATACATAAATAAACTGAAAAAAGTGTTGTATAAATAAAAAATTCCAATAAACCAATAATGATTTTTCCACCAATTAGTTTAAGTGAATTTACAGGAATTGTTTTCATTAATAAGCCTGTATCTTTATATATAAGATCAATCATAGAGCCAGAGCCTTTCCCTAAAGTAATAAAAAATGCTCCCACAGAACCAACTACAAAGCTAATTGCCACCCAAATTGCTGTAAAATCTGCCATATTTTCGCTAGTTATTGCACTGTTTAGGCACAAACAAATTAACGAAATTGCATAAATTGCAGCAATTATTATTGATGTGAACAAAATATTTTTTTTGTGAATTGAAAATTCTTGTTTTAATACAGATAACATAAATCCTCCAAATAAAAATAAAGTAAAATGTAAAAAGTTTATTCATTCATAAAAGTTTGAATGTAAAGTTTGTCTATTGAAACGCCTTTTTCTAAACGCAAATCTTCGGCACTACCATTCAAAATGATTTTTCCTTTTCCAATAAAACAAACGTCATCAAAAATATTTTCTACATCATTTACCATGTGTGTGCTGATAATTATAGAAGAATCTTCATTATAAGTTTTTATGATTGTAGAAATTATTCTTTCTCTTGCAACAGGATCAACGCCCCCAAGTGGTTCGTCCAAAACAAAAAGTCTTGCATCCCTTGAAAATGTCAAAATTAGATTTAATTTTTCTATCATTCCTTTTGACATAGATGAAACTTTTTCATTTTTATCTAATTTCATAAAATCAAGCATATCTATTGCTTTTTTCAAATCAAAATCTGTGAAATAATTGTGATAAAAATTTATTGCATCAATTGCTTTCATGTGAGGATACAAAACATTTTTATCTGGTAAAAATGAAACTAGTTTTTTTGTTTCAATTCCAATGTTTTTTTCGCAAACTTTTACATTTCCAGAATTTGCATGTTGTAATCCTGCAATTATTTTTAATAAAGTTGTTTTACCACTTCCGTTTGGGCCCATTAAACCTAAAATGCGTCCTTTTTCCAAAGAAAGATTTACATCTGATAAAGCTTGTTTTGAAAAATATTTTTTATTTAGATTAATTATTTCTAAAATTTTTTCCATTTATCATTTTCCTTATTACTATTTTGTTGAATTTAATGCTTCTTTTACAAGATTCATAATTTCATCATCAGAAACTCCCGCTTCTCGCATTTTTTTTATGAATTCTTCTGCAAAATTCTTACCGATTGTTTTTTTCATTTGTAAAATGCTGTTTTTGTCGTTTTCTACAACAAAAGTTCCCATTCCGCGTTTTGTTTCTGTAATGCCTTCTCGTTCCAGTTCTTGATATGCACGAACAATTGTGTTTGGATTTACTTTTAATTCGTCTGCTAAATCTCTAACTGAGGGAAGTTTTTCTCCAGGTCCTAATTGACCTGTTGATATGCGCTTTTTTATTTCAAACATAATTTGAATATAAATTGGCGTATTTTTGTCAAAATCCATTTCTCCTCCAATTTTTATTATTAACACGTGTATTAATTAGATAGTACACTATTACAATATGATTGTCAATAAAAATTCCCTTTGTTTTTGCTTGGCCCAGATTGGAAGGGGGCTTGCCTTCCCGATGGCTGAACTTGTGAAGACAGCGGGAATGAGCGGTAGCGAACCCTGGAAAGCTGGAAAGGTAGTTTTGAGTTTTGGGATGTGATTTTGTGTTTTGTGTGGTTTGAAGTTTGCCCCGAATTATTCTGTTTTTGAAAATTCAAAGCCTACCAATGCGGGAACTTTTCTTTGGAGGTTTGGGCGAATTAGATTTTTTTTGTTTAAAACCAGGCCGGTGGAATGGCCGCCGTCAAATTCCATGGCCTGGGTGCAGCCTAAATGTTGTAAAATTAAGGCGCATTCTTCAAAGTTTAGGCCGTTTCTGCCAGTTGGACATGCAATTCCGGCGGTGGCAAAGCAATATAAAAAGCGGCCGTTGTGGCTAATTCCTACGGCGGTTCTGGAACGTTTGTATTTTTCAAATTGATAGATTGTTTTGTGGTTTAAGATTTCGTAGAATCCGCCAAATGCAAATTCGCATTTTGAAACTTCTTCTTCGGTCTGATTTTTCATGATGATGGCGTTGTAGGTGTTGTCTGGGTTTTTAATGAATCCTAAAGCTGCGTAATGGGAATTTACTGGGCAAACAATTTGATTATTAATTTTTACAACGCTCACTGGAATGTAAGTTCTGCCGTCTAAATCAAAGGGAACTGTGTTTAATGCCACTGTTGAATTTGTTTCTTGGGCAAATTTTTTGTGAATAAAGCGTTTTCCAAGTTGATTTGTTTCAGGGGACGCTTTGATTGAAATGTTTGGTGTGTGAAGGTCAATTTTTACGCATGCCCAACGAATATTCTCTGATTTTATAACAAATTCTGTTTTTTCAATTCCGTCTTGAACTTTTTCCCAAGTGATTTCTGCGGGGCAGGAAGTTTCAATAGGAAGCACTTGGGGATTTGTATATTTTTCTACAAGAAAATCTGTTGTTTTGCAACCAAAAAAGAGAAGGGCCAGAAATGGAATTAAAATTTGTTTTTTCATTTTAGTGGTTTATAAACCTTTGGGCAGGAGTTACAAACCAAATTGCTTCAAGGTCGCAATCTCCTACATTTTCCAAAACGTGTCTTACGCCGGCAGAAAAAGAAACGCTGTCTCCTTCTTCCAAAATGTATTCTGTATTTTCGTAAGTTAAGCGAGCTTTTCCTTTTGTAATAATTCCAAACTCACGACCAATGTGTCCGTAAGAACCTCTGTGAGTGTGTGAACCTGCTGGAATGTGCAAAACGTAAGATTCAATAGAATTGTCTGTGTCTGAACCTGCTGGTTTTGCTAATTGTTCGTAAGTGATGTCGTCTTCGTTTATAGAAGGTCTTTCTGTGGCTCTAATAACTTGAACAGGGCGTTTTTTGCGATATTCGTCAAACAAAAATTCTAAGTTTATGTCCAAAACATCTGCCAAAGCTAACAAAGTGTCAATTGCTGGGGAAACGTGATTTCTTTCAATTTGAGAAACTAAACTTTCACTTACACCGGCTTTTTGAGCAACAACTTTTAGAGTATAACCTTTGTGTTCCCGAACTTGTCTTAGTTTTTCACCAAAATGATAAGGAACTTTTTTTTGTTTTGATTCATTTTTATCATTATTATTTTGCGAAGGTGTCATTGTTTTGTTTCTCCTTATTTTGCTCTGTTACAAATTGGAAGAAGTAATCTTCTAGTGTTTTGTGTGGTCCAGGTAATTTTAATCTGGCTCTAGAGCGAGCGTTATCGCGACGAACTGTATACATAGAATAAAAGTCTCTGTAGTCTAATCCAGCGTCGGCTTTTACGTGTTCGCCTAAGAATTTAGAAACTTCATCACGGCCAATTGCAGGAATTCCTTTTGTTTTAAGAGTTGTTCTTAGGGAAAGAATTTGTTCGTAAGAAATTCCAAACAAAAATTCTTCCATTGCTTGCGAAACTCCAGGTTCTCCCATTTTTTGTTTAATAAAACTAATCCATTGGTCGTCCATTTGCATAGAAATAAGCAAAAGTTCGCTTGTTCCCATCATTGTTCCAAATGCTGGTGCTAACTTTCGTCTTGCTGTCCAAACAGATTGCAAGACAGGAGCAACATTTTCTATAGTTTGATCATTCCAATGTTCCCAAAGCAACAAAAGTGAATATGACCATTCTCGTCTAAATTCCATTGGTTGTTCTTCATCCGAAATTAAATTTAAATAAACATCTTCTACAAGTAAAGAAAACATTGAAAGAACTGTTTCGTTTTCAAAGGCTTTAGCAATTGAATCGTGTTCAGGGCCAAGATGTTTTGCAAATTTTGAAAAATCAGACAAAGTGTGTGTTTTTGCAACTAAGAGACTTTTTCCTAAGATTGCTTTTGATGGAAGACGCAAGATTCTGTCGCCTGCATCGTTATGCTTAATAAGAGAGTCTGTTAGTGTAGTTGGTGTTCTTGTCCCGCCAGCAAGTTCGTGGCGTTCAAGTAGGGATGGGAATTTTGCAACAGAATTTGCCATTAATTCCAAATCTGCAATTCTGTTAAAGAATATAGAGGCTTTTTCCTTATCTTTTGCAATAATAACTGGCATAAACTGGTTAAGTAATTCTCTTTGCCTTTTAGTAAAAATTTCGGCTTTTTCGGCCTGTTGTTTTTTACTAACTTCGGCTGGTTCAAAAAACGAGTCTATGTCAATTTGTTCGAATTCTTCTTTAGCTAACATATCCCACCAACGTGAATTTATATTATAAATCATTTCTCAATTTTGTCCATCAAAATACCGATAAAAAACTGATGAAAAGAGTTAAAATTTTAAATTGTTTATTTATGTGTTTAGTTTTTGCTTTGTATGGGCAATCAACAGATTATTCTGGTAGCCAAAGCATTGTTTATACAAAAGAACAGCAGGCTATTCGTGTTACGGCAAAAGATATTAAAATTGTAAAAGATGCAAAACTTGGTGGATATCATCTTTATGTAAAAAAAACTCCAAAAATTAATTCAATTTTGCTTACAGAAACAACAAAAGATCCAACTGGGAAAAATGACAATTACGCTTACAGAGCTAAAGAATATAACAAAATTAATGGTGATGAAAAACGCATTCTTAATGGAAAATTTTTAGTTTCAGAAAGTGCAAAATATAGTCTTGTAGATTCCACTCCCGAAAAAACTCAATATTTTGAACAAGCTTTTCACATTTTTATTCCTGGAACAATTGTTTACGGTTATGAATGGTCAAGAAATGGAGAAATTCAAATTGATAAAGGAACTTTTATAAATATTCGCAGTTTTGAAAAACCTTATGCAGATTACGAAGGCTCTTATGTTGATAATCCTTTTATGTTTGATTTTGTAAAGATTAAAAAGCCAAAGAAAATTCAAAAAACAAAAGCTAAAAAGGAAGAAAAACCAAAAGAAGAAATTTTAACCAAAATAGAAGAGCCTGAAGTTTTAGAAGAAGAAACAATTTTAATTGATGATTACAATCCAGTTGCATACGAAAAACTAAATGAAGTTTCTAAAGATTTAATATTTTCTAAAGGTCCAGAAACTTTAATTGAAGATATAAAATCTGTTTTGGAAGAAGATAAAGATGCTGTTTTGGATGTTGTTTTTGCAATTGATACTACTGGTAGCATGAAAAATGATATGGAAAAACTTAGAACAGATTTTGAGCCTCTCCTAAAAGATTTATTCAAAGATAACAAAAATGCCAGAGTAGGACTTTTGCTTTATAGAGATTACGGAGACGGTTACAATTACAAAGAATTGCCTGTAAAACCTTATGGATTTGTAAATAATTTTTCTGCAATTACAAAAAATTTAAATGCTGTAAGAATATACGGAAAAGAAGGTGGCGATGTTCCAGAAGCTGTTTATGAAGCAATGTATGCGTCTTCGCAGTTTTTTGCATGGCGTTTTGAAGCAAAAAAACGGGTTGTAATTATTGGAGATGCAGAGCCACACCCTTATCCAAGAAAAACTGGAAAATATTCAAAAGAATACGTAACAGGTTTACTTGAAACTCAGGGTGTAAAAGTAACAACTATTCTGTTGCCTCAGGAGTAGTTGAACCATTTTGGAATTGAGCAATTTTTTCTTTTGGAATTTTGCTTAATCCAATTTGGCATAATTTTTTATATGCACCAGGTAAATCAAAAGAGTAATCATACATTTGTAAAATTTCATTATAAATGTTATATGCTTTTTGATATTGTTTTGTTGTGTTATACAAGTGAGCTAACTCGTATTGAGCTTCTATGTAATTATTTGTGTTTGTGCCAAATCTTTGAATTGTTGTAATAAAGTATTTTTCTGCTGCTTTATAATTTTTAGATTCAAAAGCATTTTGACCAAGTTGGAGCAATTGTGCTGCCGACAAATCTGAAGGAATTTCTTTTACTGTTGAACAAGAAATAAAACCTAATAAAACCGATAATAAAATAAAAATCTTTTTCATATAACCTCAATTTTAACAAAAAAACAGATTCATAGCAACAAAGTTACATAAGTGAATTAAGAATTCAGATTTTAAAATAAACCTTCTATATTTACTTCAATGTATTATTCCTTTATGTTATAATTATTATATGAAAAAAATTAAATTCTTTTCTTTATTACTTTTTGTTTTGATTAGTTTTTTTAGTTGTGCTTCGTCAAAAGTTGTTGTAAAAGATAGTCTTTTTGATGATTGGCGATATAAAGGTTTTGGCTCAGAACTTCCTTCTTGGTTTGAACCTGCGTATTTAAAAGATGTTGATAATGTAAAAAAAGCTTTGCCGGAATTTACAGAAAAAGATGTAATTCTTGGTGGCAACGCAATTTCTGCAGATCATGCCGAAAAATTGATTGCAGAAAACAAAAATGTAGACGGATACGAATTTGTTGATAGTTGTTGGGCAAAACTTGCAAAATCAGAAAATTTGCAAACTCCTTACGTTTTTTTAATTGTGTTAAAGAAAATAAATGAATAATAATAAATTTAGAGGTGAAAAATGAAAGTTTTAGTAATTGGTGGTGCAGGGTACATTGGAAGCCATGTTGTAAAAGAAATGATGAAAGCTGGGCATAAAGTTACAGTTTTTGATAATCTTTCTAGCGGATTGCGTTGCAATCTTTTTAAAGAAAACGATTTTATATACGGAAACATTTTAATTCCTGCAGATTTGGAAGGTGCTTTTGCAAAAGGTTTTGATGCATTTGTTCACTTGGCTGCATTCAAAGCTGCTGGGGAATCAATGGAAAATCCAGAAAAATATTCCATAAATAATATTACTGGAACATTAAATATTATGAATGCTGCAGTAAAATTTGGTTGTAAAAAAATGATTTTTAGTTCATCTGCTGCAGTATTTGGAGCTCCACAATATTTGCCAATTGACGAAGACCATCCAAAAAATCCAGAAAACTACTACGGATTTACAAAATTAGAAATTGAACGCTTTATGGCTTGGTACGATCAGTTAAAAGGTCTTAGATTTGCCGCTTTGCGTTATTTTAATGCTGCAGGATACGATCCAGAAGGTGAAATTAAAGGTCTTGAACAAGCTCCACAAAATCTTTTGCCAAGAATTATGGAAGTTGCTTGCGGAATGCGTGACGAATTAAAAGTGTTTGGAACAGATTACGACACTCGCGATGGAACATGTATTCGTGATTATGTTCACGTTACAGATTTGGCAATTGCTCACGTAAAAGCATTAGATTACATTGCAAAAAATGACAAAAGCATTACAGTAAACTTGGGCACAGAAAAAGGAACAACTGTAAAAGAATTAATAGAGGCTTCACGTCGCATAACAAAAAAAGCAATCCCAGCAGTAGACACAGAACGCCGCCCAGGAGATCCAGCATGTTTGTACGCAACATCAGCCTTTGCAAAAAAAGAACTAGACTGGGAACCAAAATACAGCGACGTAGACACACTAGTTGAAACAACTTGGAATGCATATATGCCTAAAATCGAAGAAGCGTGAAAAAACAATGCGACCAGCATTGTTTTAGCTTCATCGAAAGAACGGCTTGGCGAGCTTTAGCTCGGCGAATTAAGAAGGGGGGGGGGATGTCTCCCCCTCGCTCCAAAGTCCTCGCACGATGTGCTGCGGTCTTTTCCGCTAGGAATAAAATAAAAAAAAGGAACACAAAATGAAAGATTCAAAATCATTTTTAGAAAGTCAAAAAAAAGAAATTATTGAATTGCAACGATTACTCACTTCCATTCCTGCAATTGCACCAGAAGGTGGCGGGGAAGGCGAAACAAAAAAAGCCGATGCTTTGGAAAAATGGCTTAAAGAAAATGGTT
>JAFXDY010000138.1 GCA_017521105.1 Treponema sp. | reverse complement strand
GATGAATATTTTGAACGGTGGAGCCCACGCAGCAAACACAGTTGATATTCAAGAATTCATGATTATGCCAATTGGTGCAAAATCTTTTAGAGAAGGTTTGCAATGGTGTGTTGAAGTTTATCATTCTTTGGCAACAATTTTAAAAGAAAAACAGATGTCCTGTGGCGTTGGTGACGAAGGTGGATTTGCTCCAAACCTTTCAAATGATGAAGAAGCAATTTTGCTAATTATTCAAGCAATTGAACGAGCCGGCTACTACATAGAAAACGACAAAAATAAAACAGACTTTGTTTTGGCAATTGACGCTGCCGCCAGTGAATGGAAAACGGATGATAAAGGAAAGTATTTACTTCCAAAATCAAAAAAAGCATTCACTACAGAGGAATTAATTGAATATTGGCAAAACCTTGTAGAAAAATATCCAATTGCTTCTATTGAAGATCCACTTGATGAAGAAGATTGGGATGGTTGGCAAAAAATTACAACTCTACTTGGAAACAAAATCCAATTAGTAGGAGACGATTTATTTGTTACAAACACAAACCGACTTCAAAAAGGAATTGACGAAAAAGCTGCAAACGCAATCTTAATCAAACTTAATCAAATTGGAACTCTTTCAGAAACAATAAACGCCATTAAACTTGCTCAAAAAAATGGATACAAAGCAATCATATCACACCGCTCAGGAGAAACAGAAGATACAACAATTGCAGATTTAGCAGTTGCACTTAACGCAGGACAAATTAAAACAGGTGCCCCTGCCCGCTCAGAACGTGTTGCAAAATACAATCAATTGCTAAGAATACAAGAAGATTTGGGCAATTCAAGTATTTATCTTGGGAAAAATTGTTTTTAAGAATGAGTTGATTTTAGCACATAGAAAAAACATAAACATTAAGCTAATAACTTAATATTTTCCGATTACAGAATATATATCTTTTTCAATTTTTTGTTCAAAATAGTCTTTTATTTCTAGATTTTTGTTCCATTTTGATTCTGGGTAAAAGCCATACCGATTTTTTACATCATTCATTCTGTCTTCTATTGTCATAATAGATTCCCCAGTTGCCAAAGAATCGCACAATTGAATAAGTCTGTCATAATCATCAAATTCTATATTTTTCAACTTTTCTTGAATCAATTTTAATTCATCTTCAGTTGTATCAAACTTTCCAATATAATCATCTGTATTATTGCTGGAAAAAGAATGGGTTAAACAGATTTTTGCAACTTCATCAAATCCCAAACTCATCATATAAGTATAACCATCAGAAACATGTCCCAAGTGGCGAACTCCAAACCTTCTTCCAATATCATGAAGTAAACCACAAACATAAGCTTTATTTTCATCAAGCCCCGCCGCCGCCCCAATTTTTTTTGCACAATAAGCCACAAGCCTACAATGATTTCCCCAAGGACCAGGATTTAGAGGCACACTTTCATTTAAAATTTTTTCCGCTTCTTCACAAGTTGGAAACATAAATTTAATTCAGAATTCAGAATTCGGAATTCTGATTTTTTTCCTCCACATAAAATTATTTTGGACTAACTTTACATACCATAAAAAAATGAATTTCAATATATAAAAACATAGCTCTGGTTTTTCTTATTTCACAGACTAAAAATCCTATTTCTTCATTCTTAATTCATAATTCTAAATTATTTTTTACATCTTAAAATCAACTTTCTTCTCTGAATTCTGAATTCTGAATTCCGAATTCTGAATTTTCTTAATTCTTCATTCTTAATTCATAATTCTAAATTATCATCTATATCTTAAAATCAACTTTCTTCTCTGGATTGCTTCACTTCGTTCGCAATGACGAGCTTCTGTTCATTCTGAATTCTGAATTCCGAATTCTGAATTTTCTTAATTCTTCATTCTACATTATTTCAACGATTTCTTTACAAAGCATAATCAAATTATACCGAATGCCCTGTCTTGTGTTCCACCCACGGCTGCTCCATTCTTCAGACGCCACATCATCACCACCGTAAATCAAAGCTCCATAATCAAAACCGCGAAACTGAGCCACAGCAATACAACCAGATTGCTCCATCTCCACAATTTTTGCGCCTTCAGCCTTCCGCTGTTCCACACGGTCCGCAGTTTCACGGAACAAAGCATCAGTTGTCCAAGTAAGCCCACGCAAATAAGGAACTTTGTTCTCATCCAAAAAAGAGGCAATTTTGTCTGTCACTTCTTTTTTTGTATAAATGTAGCGAGACGCTTCCACATAATGATACGAAAATCCTTCATCACGAATTGCACCGTCTACAAGCAAAAGTTGCCCAACAGCAATATTTTTATCAAGAACACCGCCACCGCCGCAAAACATAACTTTTTCCACACCCATAGCATAAAAACAGTCCAAGTTTCCGCCACAAGAAGGACACCCAACTTGCCCCAAAACAATCAAAATATCAGTGCCCACAAATCTATAAATATCAAAAGGATTTTCGCCACCAATGTAATATGCTTTTTCAATCAAGTTTTCTTCTTTTAATTTTTCCAAAGCTTCAGGAAAAAACGTAATAATCATCTTTTTTTCCGGATTTTTCTTTTCAAACAACGCGCTCGGATTCAATTTTGCAACTTTGTTATCATCAAACTCTAAAATAGGAAAATCATTCTTAAAAAACATATTACACCTCTCGTTTTTATAAAAAATTATACAAAAAATAATATTCAGGAGCAACCTTAAATTTTAAGCTAATAACTTAATTTACATTCCAAACAAAACAACTACCTTTCCAGCTTTCCAGGCTTCCGCATTCGCTCCATTCCTAACGGAACGCCTGCGGCGGCCTTCCAATCTGGGCTAGGCTTGGTACAAAGAACTTTCTTTATTCTAAATACTTTTTATACTTTTCCATAAAATCAGCGTAGTCATCTTTTTCTGTAATCCAAAAAATTACAAAATATTCATTAATTCCCAAACGATTATAAGCTTCAAGCCTGTGATTTCCATCATTAAGTTCAAATTCACCGTTGTAATAAGAAACAATTAAAGGTGGCAAATCTGTTTTATTTTTTATAACATCCATCAAAGACAAAACTTTATTTTCAAAAGGTTCGGCGGGAATCTGCCATTTTAACCCATCTTCCGGACCACAACATCTTTTAAAAAAAGAAAGTGGCATTTTTACTGGACCAAGAAAATATCTGTCAAAAAGTTTTAATCCATCAGAAAATTCTTTATTATGCCCATCGCTACATAAATATTCATGAATCCATTTTTCTAATTTTCCATTTGCCGCATAAGCTTTAGCCGAAGATAACGTTGCTTTATAATCCATAATCAAAACCTCCTTTTTGGAATAAGCAATTTTTTTGATTGTTTCATAAGAAAGACAATATTCTTCAGCTAATTGATCAAAAGTAACTCCATTTCTGAATTTTAATTGAATATCATAATTTCGCTTTTGCAATATTTTTTTATATCCAGAAACTTCCCCCCAATCTTTTTTCTTTTCCATAGAAGGAATATAAATCAATTCACCAGAAACATATTTTTGAATCTGCTTTAGCAATCTTTCTGGAAAAATATCTTTCCCATTTTTATACTGCATATTTTTCTCCAATTTGTCTTCTTATAAAACTTAAGATTTTGTTGCAACATTCATCTTACTTGCAAGTATAAATTAAAGTT
>JAFXDY010000137.1 GCA_017521105.1 Treponema sp. | reverse complement strand
AGCAAAACAAAATAACAAATCTGCATTTAATGGCCCAATTTGCTCACGAGCTTGGGCGTCTAAATGTTCTGGTGTAAAAACAGGGATATTTTTTTGGGCAGCATAAGCGGCAACTGGTGTTGGAGTTAATTCTTTGTGGCGCCCCTTTGCACTTGGCGGATTTGACAAAACTCCAACAATTTCAAAACCAAACTTTTCCTGATTTTCAACGAGAATTTCTAATGTTTTTTTTGCCGCTTCTGGGCTTCCTGCATACAATACTTTCATTTTTTTATTATTTTCTGGGCGGCTTTTTCTCTGTTCCAGAGAAAAACCAGGCTTTCCACACTTCGCTAACGCTCATCCGCTTCCCTCGTTCGTTCGCAACGCTCACTCACTCGGTCCAGTGGACGCCTTTGGCGGTGTTCCAATCCTTGCCGCAAAACTCTATTTATTTTTTTTAGCTTCTTTTGCCGCAATTTTTGCTGCAATTTTTTTAGCTTTAGCTTCTTTTAACTTTGCTTTTTCAGCAGCACGTTCAGCACGCTTTTTAAATTGTGCTTCTGTTTTTTCTGCAAATTCTTTATCACCACGATCAATATAAATAATTCCATCAAGGTGGTCATATTCGTGTTGAATAATTCTTGCCAAAAATCCATCAGCTTCTAAAGTAAATGGTTTTCCGTTTTCGTTCCAAGCTTGAACAGTCACTTTTTCTGGACGAGTAATAGATTCATAAAACTGAGGAACACTTAAACAACCTTCTTCATAATCACAAGTTTCTTCAGAAGTTTTAATAATTGTTGGATTAATAAAAACCCGTCTAACATCATCATCTGCAATTAAAACAAACATTCTGATATTTTTTCCAATTTGAGGACAAGCAAGGCCAACTCCGTTTGCTTCAATCATAGTTTCAAACATATCTTCTGCAAGTTGTCTAATTTCGTCATTAATTTCTTCTACAGGAACAGATTTTTCTCTTAAGCTAGGAGTTCCAAGTTTTACAATATCTAAAATCATATATTTTCCTTAAAAATATTCTAGATTCCCGTGACAAGTACGGAAATAACAAATTTTAACTTTCTATACGAATGCGAGCAGCACGGGCGTGACCAGAAAGACCTTCTGCGTCGCCAATGTAACCAGCTGCAACAGCACTTCTTACAAGTCCCGATTTTTGATTTTCAACACGCAAAGTTGTTACTGTTTTTAAGAACATTCGCACACTTAATCCACCAGTATATTTTGCAGCTCCGGAAGTTGGCAATGTATGATTTAACCCAGCAGCATAATCACCATAAACTTCTGCAGAATAGTGGCCAATAAATAACGAACCATAATTGTGAACAAGATTTTCAATTTTTGCTCTGGCTTCGCCTTCTTCCATTGCAAGTTCCAAGTGTTCTGGAGCCTTCTTATTTGCAATTTCTGCAGCTTGTTCCAAAGAATCTGCAATAATAATTAAACCATAATTATCTACACTTTGGCGAGCCGTAGCTTTTGTAGTTAAAGTTTCAAGTTGATTTTCAATTTCTACACTAACTTTTTCTGCAAGAGCTGTACTTGTTGTAACTAAAATTGGTTGGGCAACAACATCGTGTTCTGCTTGTGCCAATAAATCTGCGGCAACCCATTCTGCATTTGCGCTATCATCAGCAATAATCATAACTTCAGTTGGGCCTGCAATCATATCAATTCCAACTTTTCCGTAAACTAATTTTTTTGCTGTTGCAACATATTTGTTTCCAGGTCCTACAATTACATCAACTTTTGGAATTGACTCTGTACCGTAAGCCATTGCTCCAATTGCCTGAGCACCACCAACAGCATACAAGTGATTAACACCACAAATGTAAGCAGCAGCCATAACACCTTCGTCGGCATAAGGTTTTCCACCAACAAATGCTTTTCCAGGAACTCCCGCTCCAGATTTACTTGATTCAGAAACATCATCTGGGTGAACTCTTGGAGGTGTACACATAATAACTTCACCAACTCCCGCAGCAACGGCAGGTGTAACAGTCATAATTACAGAAGACAAAAGTGGGAATCTTCCAGCAGGAACATAACAACCAGCTTTTTCAACTGGAATTGTTTTTTGCCCCGTAATGATTCCAGGTTCTAATTCTGTTTCAAAATCTGAAAAAGATTTTCTTTGTTCTTGAGCAAATTTTAATGCAAGTGTGTGTGAATAAACTAAGGCATCATAAATTTCTCTTTTATTAATTTTTAATTTTTCTGCAGCAGCTTTTAATTCTTCTTGTGGAACTTCAAAAACTGCTGGAACAGAAACATCAAATTTTTGTCCGTAAATTCTTAATGCAGCGTCACCTTTTTTTTGAACTTCGTCCAAAACCGATAATACAACTTCATTCGCATCATCAAAAGGTCTACCTTCAAAAAAATCATTTTCTATATCTTCATATTTTTTAATTTTTATCATAACAATCCTCTCACTATTTAAACAAACATTTTATTCCATAAAAATTACAATAAAAAACTATTTTTTATGGCGTTTGTCTAATTCATTGTATACGTCTTGCCAAGTAACTCCTTCTTTATAAAGTAATACATTAACAAAATATAACAAATCAGCAGCTTCCCAAATTACGTCCTCTTTAGTTTCAGCTTCGCATAATTCTTCTGCTTCTTCTTCTACTTTTTCTCTAACACGTTTTGCATCCAAAGTTGCTGTATAACTTCCAGGTTTTGGATTTGCAAATCTGTCTGCAATAATGTTATATAATCTTCCCATAGAAGATTTTTCATCTGGATCTGTTCCAAAACAAGTCCAACTTCCTGTATGACATGAAGGTCCTGTTGGTAAAACTGTGGCAAGAACACAGTCTCGGTCGCAATCTGCACGCAATTTTACAACATTTAAGAAGTTTCCGCTTGTATCCCCTTTTGTCCAAAGTTCATTTCTTGAACGACTCCAGAATGTCAATTTTCCAGTTTCAAAAGTTTTTTCAAAAGCTTGTTCATTTGCAAATCCTTGCATTAAAACTTCGCCGTTTACACTTTGTGCAATAACAGGAATCATTGGCATTTTTTCAAAATCTAAACAAGCAATAAAAGCATCTTTTAATGCAACTTTATTTGTGTACAAAGCCATTCCAAGTTGAACATCACAATGCAATTTTTCTAATTCTTTGATTTCTGGAACACTAGAAACACCACCGGCAACCACAACTCTACAATGAACAGCATCTCTAAGTTGTTTTACGTATTCCATATTTGTTCCTTGCATACAACCTTCTTTTTCTACACAAGTGAACAACAATTCTGAACAAAATTTTTCGGCTTGTTTTGCACCATCAACTAAAGAAATATCAATAGTTTCTGTCCAACCTTTTACAGCAATTTTTCCATTGATTGCGTCAACAGAAATAATAATTCTATCTTTACCAATTGCTTGCACTAATTCATTTAAAAATTCTTCGTTAAGAACAGAACCGTTTTCTGGATGGGAATTCCAAGCGGCAGAACCAATAATAACTTTTTCTGCACCAAGACTAATTAATTCCTTTGCACGTTTTACAGTACGAATTCCGCCACCAGTTCGAACGTTTCCTTTATGGAGAAGGCTTTTTAACAAAGGTGTGTTTACTGTATTACCTTTTGCATCAACATTTCCTAAAGCTGCATCCAAATCAATAACTGCAACTTCTCCATACAAATCAAACTGAGAAATAAGAGCGTCTGCATCATCACGTTGCAAAACAAGTTCTTTTCCATTTTTTAACTGAACTACATGTCCGTTTTTCAAATCAATTGACGATATAACCATAAGTATAAGTTTACCAAATTTACAAAGTTTTTACAAATACTTGAAGATTTTTAGACATGAGGAACAAAATTAGATTGTTTTGATTGTTCTTTTAAGATTTTTATACATTCTTTTTCTGGGATTGGTTTACTGTACAAATAACCTTGAATATAATCTACGCCAGAAGATTTTACAATTGAATCTTGTTTTTCTGTTTCAACACCTTCTACCAAAACGTCCAAGTTGGAATCTTTAAATGTACTAATTAAATTTTTTACAAGTTTAAAGTTTCTTTCATTTTCTTCCATCTTTTGAACAAGAGACCTGTCCATTTTTACTGTAGAAAATGGCAATGCAATGACATTTGCCAAATTTGAATAACCTGTTCCAAAATCATCAAGATAAAATCTTATTCCAGCTTTTACTAATGCATTAATATTTTTAAAAATATCATTAAAATTATCTATAAAAACGCTTTCTGTAATTTCTATAATAATATTTGATGTAGAAAGATTATATTTTTGAATTACAGATAAAACTTTATCTACAACAGATGGAGAAGAAATTTGATAAACAGAAAAGTTTACAGAAACCGCATTTACCAAATCTCTATTTTCTGAAATAAATTTACAAACTTTTTCAAAAGCAATTTCACCAAGTTTTTCAATTAACCCTTTTTTTTCGGCAACAGCAATAAAATCAAGTGGAGAAATAAAACCTCTTTCATAAGATTTTAATCTAGAAAGAGCTTCCATATAAACTAACTTACCTTCTTGAATTGAATAAATTGGTTGGTAATAAACTTGAAATTGTTCTGAATCTAATGTTAATTCTCTTTTTAAAACATCAAGAATAAATCTTTGATATTCCATTTCTTCCAAAACACATTCATTACAAACACTTAATTTTTTATCATTAGTTTTGATTGCTTTTTCCAACAAATTATTAATAATTTCGGCCATGTTATTGTAATTTTTTTCGCCGGCATAAAATTCCATAGCAACAAAAAAAGATTCAAAAGGTACAGGAATATCAAATTCTGTATCAAAAAATATGTTTTCAAGAAATGATTTCATCTCTTGGTATTTACTTTGCAACTCTTCTTGACTTTTTACAACTGTTGCAAATTTATTTTCACTAATATGATATGAATAGAAACCAAATTCTTTTTTTATTTTTTTTCCAATTTTTACAAGTAAATTGTTGTATTGAAAATCTTGAATGTGATTTTCAATAAAATCTAAGTTATGAATTTCTATTACAAATAAAAATCCTTTATTTTTCTTTAATACAATATTTTTTTGAAATTGATGACTAGAAAACAATCCTGTTTGAAAATCCACAGAAAGCATATCAGATTGTACTGTAAGATAACAAAACAATAATGCAGAAAAACTAGAAAGACCACTTAATAAAACTTTTGGGAAGAAAAATTGAATCAAAATAATTCCCAAAGAAATTACAGGATAAATCAACAAAACAACTAAAAGACGTTTTGCAATATATTTTCTGTTTAAAAGTCCATAAAAGAAAGTTAATACAATTAAGATAAAAGCACAAACGTAAGTAAGAGATACCAAAGGCCCTTTTACATAGCCATTCACATTATCAAAAGAAAAAATCCAACCTGTTTTCAAACTAATAAATAGCAATAATATGTAAATTGAATAAACACAAATTGGTGCACCATAACCCAAAATTCTAGATTTATGATTAACATAAGTTAAAGTATAAGCGTAAAGAGAAAGGAAAAACGGAACAGCTAGCAAAAATGAAAAATACAAATGATTAACAATATACGCTGCAAAAACTGGCCATTTGTCATAATATGTAATTGAAAAAACAGTTATAATATCAAAGAAAGTAGACAAAACAGAAGAAACGGCACTATATAAAAAAAGCCTATGAGTTCTTTCGTATGGTGAAAAAGTTACAATAATATTAAAACACAATAAAATTGATAAAAAACAGACTGTAACTTCACCAAGGATGTAATAACTTAATTCCATAATCACTCGAATAAAAAAAAAAGTGGGCAAGTCACAAAAAAAGGAATATCATCATGATTTACACTTTTTAGACTTACTCACTATCCATTTTACACTAGTAATTCAAAAAACACAAATTTAAACTCTATGCATTGCAGAAAAAACTTTTTCGCTCATAATGTTGATATCAACACCCATTTCTGTAGCAGTTTTTTCCATTTGAGTTCTAAGTTCATCAATGGCGATGTCGGCATTTTTTAATTCTACCATCATCATCATTACAAAATTTCCAGATAAAATTGTTTGTGTAATATCAAGAATATTAATTTTGTGTTCTGAAAGATATGTAGAAACTTTTGCAATAATACCAACTTTATCTGATCCAACAACTGTAATAATAGCGTTCATATTTTTACCTCTAAATCCTCTAATTCTAAAAAATTAAAAATTGTTTCCTAAAGTTGCAGCAATTACAGCTTTAATTGTATGCATTCTGTTTTCTGCTTCGTCAAAAACAACAGATTGTGCACTTTCAAAAACATCGTCTGTAACTTCCATTGCTTCAAGTCCAAATTTTTGGTGAATTTCTTTTCCAATTTTTGTATTTAAGTCATGGAAAGAAGGCAAATCGTGCATAAAAATTGCTGTAGATTTTGCTTTTTTCATTACATCACTATTAACTTGATAAGCTTTTAAGTCTGCAATGCGTTCTGCCCACACTTCGTCTGGTTCACCCATACTAACCCAAACATCTGTGTAAATAATATCTGCATCTTTTGCAGCAACATCAACATTTTCTTCCAAAGTGATTGTTCCGCCGCTTTCTTTACACCATTTGCTACATTCTGCAACAAGGGCTTCATTTGGGAAATATTTTTTTGGAGCACAAAGAGTTAAGTTTAATCCCAATTTTGAACAAACAATGCACAAAGAATTTCCAATGTTGTAGCGAGCATCTCCAAAATAAACTAATTTTAATCCTTTTAATTTACCAAAATGTTCGCGAATTGTAAGCATATCTGCAAGCATTTGAGTTGGATGATATTCGTTTGTAAGACCATTCCAAACAGGAACTCCAGAATATTTTGCTAAATCTTCTACAAGAGTTTGTTCAAATCCACGATATTCAATTCCTTCAAACATTCTTCCAAGAACACGAGCTGTATCTTCAATGCTTTCTTTTTTTCCAATTTGACTTCCTTCTGCAAGGTAAGTTGTGCAAATACCTAAATCGTGAGCGGCAACTTCAAATGCACATCGAGTTCTTGTACTAGTTTTTTCAAAAATTAAGGCAATGTTTTTTCCACGATGAATATCAACAGGAATTCCCTTCTTTTTCTTTTCTTTTAAATCTGCTGCCAAATCAAGCAAACCAAGAATCTCTTCTGGTGAAAAATCTTTTAATGTTAAAAAGCTGCGTCCTTTTAATTCCATAACATAACCTCAAATAAATATAAGAAAGCAAAATTATATAACATAAATTAAACTGGGTCAAACAGTATTCGTTAATTTTGATTTTTTATGCATCAATTTCACTTGCAAGGTGATGAACAATAAAATCACGACGTTCTGGAGTATTTTTTCCCATATAGAATTTTAAAACTTCTGGAACGTTTTTCAAAGACTGAATTGTAACTGGAGTTAAATGCATTCCTTTATCTTCACTTTCCCCTTCTTTTCTTGGGAAAATAAATTGTCCAAATTCTGATGGGTTAATTTCTCCAAGACCTTTAAAGCGTGTAACTTCTGCATTTTTCATATTTGCAAGTTCTTTATCACGGCTTTCTTCAGAATAGCAATAAACAGTTTTTTGTTTATTACGAACTCTAAAAAGTGGAGTTTCCAAAATATAAACATGACCTGTTAAAACAAGTTCTTCAAAATACAACAAAAGATATGTCATTACAAGGTTTCTAATGTGGTATCCGTCGTTATCGGCATCGGTTGCAATGATGATTTTGCTGTAACGTAAATCTTCAACATCTTTTTGAATTCCCAAACTAAATGTAAGATTTTTTAATTCTTCATTTTCAAAAAGTGCCGATTTTTTGCGACCGTACATATTTTCTGGCTTACCACGCAAACTAAAAATTGCCTGATAAGAAGCATCACGAGCAAAAGACAAAGGACCAGTTGCCGAATCACCTTCGGTAATAAAAATCATAGAATTGGCACCCTTTTCTCCATCTTGCAAGTGATATCTACAATCTTTTAGCTTTTTGATTTTTAGCATTACAGTTTTTTCTGCATCGCGAATTTGCTTTGCAGTAACCGAATTAATTTCATCACGAGCTTTTTGATTTTTTATGATTTTATCTTCCAAAGCTCCAGCAACATCTGGATTATGTCTAAGCCAATCATCAACAGCAGTTTGAACAGCATTAATAATTGGTACACGAACTTCTACGCTTCCAAGTTTATTTTTAGTCTGACTTGTAAACATTGGATTATCAATTCCAATTTTTAAGGCACACAAAAGACCGCTTGTAACATCTTTTTCATCATAATTCTTTTTGAAAAAACTATTTACGCCTTTTGTAAATCCGTCCAAAAATGCGGTAACGTGAGTTCCACCATCTTCTGTACTTTGACCGTTTACAAAAGAAAAAACACATTTGTCTAAAGCATTACGTGTGTTAAAACAAACTGAATAGTTTCCCCTTGGCTATTAAACAATTTGTAAATTGGTTTTGTATCTTTGCCCATTTCGTTCATAAGCAAATCTTCAATACCTTTTTCACTAATGTAATTTTTTCCGTTACATTTTATTAAAAGCCCAGGATTCAAATATGCATAATTCCAAAGACGTTTTTCTACATATTCCATATTGAACTGATACTTTCCAAAAAGTTCTGCATCTGGTTCAAATTCCAAATATGTTCCGTTTGGTGTTCCAGGTTTTGCGTTTCCTAATTTTGGTTGGGCAGCTTTTTCACCTTTTTTGTATTCAACAACAGCCATTTTTCCGTCACGAATTGAAGCCGCTCTAAAATAAGAAGAAAGTGCGTTTGTGGCTTTAATACCAACACCATTCATACCAATTGCTTGCTTAAAAACGTTGGTATTATATTTTGCACCGGTGTTTACGTTACTTACACAGTCGTCAAGTTTTCCAAGAGGAATTCCACGTCCATAGTCACGGATTTTTACGCGTCCATTATTAATTTCTATATCTATGCGTTTTCCAAACCCTTGTGTAAATTCGTCAATTGAGTTATCAATTCCTTCTTTTAAAAGGATATAAATACCGTCGTTTTCGTTGGAACCATCACCAAGAGAACCAATGTACATACCAGGACGCAAACGAATGTGTTCCAAACCTTCCAAGTGTTGAATGCTATCTTCGTCGTAAACTGCAGGAGCTGATTGTTTTTGTGATTTTGCAGCAGGTTTTGCTGGTGTTTTTGTTACAGTTGATTTTACAGCTGATTTTGAGGTTGCCACAGATTTTGGAGCAACTGTTGTTTTTGATTCTGTTTTTGCGGCAACTTTTGTTGTTGTCTTTGCAGTTGCAGCAGTTTTTTGTGCCGTTGTTTTTGTTGCAGCAGTTTTTGCAGCCGCTTTTACAGTTGTCGATTTTGTTTCTGCTGGCTTTGCAGTTGTTTTTTTTGTAGACGATGTATCTTTAGTAGCCATATTTTCCCCAATTTTTTATAATTTCACCCAATTACAATTATATAGTATAAATGAAAAAAAATAAAGAAGAAGGAAGCTTACAATTAAATAAACGCCCAAAAAAAACTAGAAAAACACATCGTCTTTTGAAAATATTTTTTCCCCTTGCCCACTTCTTTTTTTTTCTTTTATTAACTATAATTTGTTTTATGGCAAAAAATTTTGATTATTCGGTAATTTATTCAGATGATGATATTGTAGTTTTGAACAAACGTTCAGGAATTTTGATTGCACAAGACAGATATGATCCAGATGCACCACGATTAGATGTGATTGCACAAAAAGAATTTGGAAAATTGTATGCAGTTCACAGAATTGATAAAGATACTTCTGGATTGATTGTTTACGCACGAACTGCCGAAGCTCAAAAAAATATTTCTATGCAATTTGAAAAACGCCAAGTTCAAAAAACTTACCACGCATTGGTTTACGGTCGCCCACTTTGGGAAACTACACAAATAGATTTACCACTTTTGCCAGATGGAGATGCACGCCACCGAACAACAATCGATAAGAAAAAAGGAAAACCTTCTACCACAGAATTACGCTGCATTGGAAACTGCGGAAACTTTTCTTGGATTGAAGCAAAACCAAAAACCGGGCGCACACATCAAATTCGTGTTCATTTGAATTCAACAGGATTTTCAATTGTTTGTGATCCTCTTTATGGAGGAAACCAAAAACCAGTTAGATTAAGCGAAATTAAAAGAAACTGGAATGGAGACGAAGAAGAAGAAAGACCTTTGCTTTCAAGACTCGCCCTTCACGCTTACAAAATTACATTTACACATCCAACTACAAACGAAGAAGTTACATTTGTAGCCCCATACCCAAAAGATATGGACGCCACAAGAAAACAGTTAGAAAAAATCTACAATGTAAATCCTTTGGAAATGTAAATTAAAAAGAAAGTCCTAAAACAAACGAAACTTGACCAGAAATTCTTGCAATACGTGATTGTGTATTATGTGCAAAACTGTAGTTTTTTTCTGAGTGAGATTTTGTATAAGTAACGCCACATTTTTCAGGAATAACAGAAAATTTTCCGTCTAGCCCCAAAGATAAAACATTATTCAGTTTATACACAATTCTTAAATTGCCATCAAATTTAAATGATTTATTTACAACAGATAGAAAATCTATATTTCTTCCAATATGATAGTCAAAAGAAGAAATAGCATAAAAAGGCAAAAATAAAAATGCTCCAGAAATCTTTAAATTTGGAATTGCTTCAACCAAAAATTTTAATCCTAAATTAAAAGAAGGACATTCACCTCCATTTTTGTTTGAAGAATATTGTCTATATTTAATTACAGGACCATCATAATTTTCTGTATAATATTCTTCAGAAATAGGAGTAACATAACCAGTTTTTGAATTACCATATTTTCCATATCCATTTTTAGCTGTAAAACTAATAAAATCATAAGATAAACCAACAAAAGGAATTAAAGCAACTTTACAAGGTAATTGAAAATATGCACCACAAGAAAAATTCAAATCTAAATAAGAATTTAATTGATTATCATGAATTGAATAATTTGTTAAAGCATTTCTATGCTCACTGTTAGGGTAATCGTGTACATTTATCCAATCGTAATCTTGCATAATTCCACACTTCATAGGAATTGCTGTAGAAATGTCAAAACCTAAATGCAAATATTTAAATAATCTGCTTTCTATTTTTAAATTTAAACATGGAACTGCATAGTCATAATCTAATTGGCTAAGTTTTTCATTATAATTTTCTATCCCTTGAAAATTTTCATAATCCAAATAAACATATTCAGAAGCACGTCCAAACATTACCCCAACAGAAGAAGATATATCTACAAAATTATTTTTATTTTGTAAGGCAAAACAATTTGTAAAAAAAATCAAAAAGAATAAAAAAAATATATTTCGCTTCATAAAACTATTCTGCACTTTCTGATAATTCTTTAAAGTAATTATACATATCATCAAATTCAATTGCTGCATCAGATTCAGGATTTAACGCTTTTCCAGCTTCTAAATATTTTAGAATTTGAGGAATTTGTTCCATATCGTTTGTCATTGCAAGAATGTATGCTGCATAAAAATAACAGTTAATTTTTGTATCAGTATCTACAAGTTCATTTTGTGCCAATTTATAATAAAGTTCAGCAGCTTCAGAAAACTTCTTTTCGTTACACAAATCTGTTGTAATATTATCTACATCTTGCATTAAATATTTTACAACAAGACCAGATTCATTAGTTTTATCAATAGAAATTGCATCTTTAATTAAAACATCTGCAAAAGATTTTTCTACCAAATTAAAACTTGTAAACAAAGAATCAATTTTTTTCATTCGTTCAACAACAGAACCTTCTTTTGTTGCTTTATATTGTTCTTCTAATTCCAAACTTTTTTTATCAGAAGCTTCTACTTGTTTTACAAAATTTAAAACTGAATAATCATCTTTTTCAATAACAACTTCCGAAACAAAAAAGCCATTTTTACTAAATCTGTAAATTGAAGGTGCACTTTGGCAATTTAGTTTTCTAGAAATTAAAAAACCTTTTGAAGCTGTTCTTTGAATAAGTTCAGCTTGTTTTAACATTTCTTCCGTAGCCCCTTCACCAACCTGCGTCTTAGCATAAGTTTTTTGAGAAAAATCAAAGTGAATAACGTTATATTTTTTTAAAACAGAAGATTTAAAATCTGGAGATTTCAAAACACTTTTTATAAAATATGAACTTAATTCATCATCACCGTCGTTTGTAATAACTACTAAAAAATCAGTTCCTTTTTTCTTTGCCAAATATTTAGCATCGTCAAAATCAAAAAAACAACCACATTCATCTGTAGCATATTTTTTTCCACCACAAGAACAAAAAGAAAAAATTACAAATAAAATTAAAAATTTGGCAAAAAGTTTTTTCACAATGACTACCTCAAAAAAAAATTCTGAATTCAGAATTCTGAATTCAGAATTTTATGTTTTTTTATTTAAAGTAAGAAACTCCGGCTGCAAACAAGTTTTCGCAAGTTGTTTCGTTTTCGTTTGTAATTGGGTTTCCACCAACGTTTTTGAACAAATCAAAACTACTTCCGTTAGCTTGCATTCCAACTCCACGTTCGCTGTGTCCCATTTTTCCAAGAACGTGTCCGTCTGGAGAAGTAATACCTTCAATTGCATACGCAGAACCGTTTGGATTGTCTGGCTCTGTAATTGCAGGGCGACCAAATTCATCTACATATTGAGTAAATACTTGTCCGTTTTTGAACATTTGTTCAGCCAAAACAGGATCCACAACAAAGCGACCTTCACCGTGAGAAATTGCAATCAAGTGATTTCTTTCGTCAATTACAGAAGGATGCATTGCCCAAGGGCTAGTTGCAGAAACAATGCGAGTTCTTACAATGCGTGAAATATGACGACCAATTCTATTGTAAGTTAAAGTTGGCATATCTGGAGTCATATCTTTAAATTCACCGTAAACAGCAAGACCAGTTTTTACAAGAGCTTGGAATCCGTTACAAATACCAAGAACAAGACCATCACGTTTTTTAAGAAGATTCATAACTTCTTCACTGATGTTTCCAGCTTTTAATACGTTTGCAATAAATTTTGCAGAACCGTCTGGTTCATCCCCAGCACTGAATCCACCACTTAAAGCTAAAATTTGTGTATCTTTAAGTTCTTTTTCTAATTGCAAAAGACTTTCAGCAAGCATATCTGGAGTTTTGTTGCGCAAAACAACAATTTTTGTGTTTCCACCAGCAAGATTAAATGCACGAGCCATGTCCATTTCACAGTTTGTACCTGGGAATACAGGAAGCAATACTTTTGGTTTGCTTGTAGACTGAACAAAAGCAGGAGCTTTGCGAATGTCGCTTAAAGATTTATGAACACTTGTTGCCCATTCTGGAAGTTCATCTTGAACAGGATATCCACTTACAGGAGGGAAAACTTCTGAAAGTTTAGATTCCCAATTTTGAACACAATCAGCAAGAGCAATTTCAACTTTTGCGTTTGTTTTTCCGTCTAAAACTGCGTTTGTAACAACAATTGATTGATTTTCTGTTGTTTTTCCAAGAAGTGTTACAGTTCCAGAAACTAAACCTGCATTTTCAAGATTTTCTGAAGTTTCAATGATGATGTTTCCGTAAGTTGGGAAGAACAATGCTTTTACATCGCTACCAACAGCACTTGAATCAATTTCTGCACCAATCATATTACCCATTGCCATTTTAGAAACTGCTTCTGCAATTCCACCAGGTCCAACAGGATACATTGCTTTGATTTTTCCAGATTTATTTAAATCATAAATTACATCAGAGTTTTTAAGGAATGTTTCATAATCT
>JAFXDY010000136.1 GCA_017521105.1 Treponema sp. | reverse complement strand
TTGATAAGCGTAAAGGAGAGCGTGGATGCAAAGTGCATTTGTGTCTGCGTACTTCAAAATTGTTGAGCAAAGCGAAAACAATTTTGATACAATCTTTTCTTTAGCAGCACAACCGCACTTTGACAGACACGACTCGACTGTGAGCTTATCAACAAAGTCCCAATCATATTTTAAGTCAAAGTGTTTAAAATAAACCTAGACATAATTTCTCTGTAATTTACGCCTAACCCTGATTGTAAGGGCGCCGAAGGCGTTAAAAAAGGGACTGTCCGAAAGTTTTGAGGACAGTCCCTTTTTTAATGAGCGGTAGCGGAACCCTGAAAAGCAGGAAAGGTAGAACAAAATGTTTGAGATGTGTTTGATTTTTTAATTTAAAATTAAATTTGTTCCTAATCATTCAAAAAATTGACTTGTAAAATCTTTTTTCATATACTGTAAATATGTTTACAATTACAAATGTTTCAAAGAGTTATAATAAAAATGCTGTAAAAGCGGTGGAAAATCTTTCTTTTGAAGTAAAAAATGGAGAGATTTTTGGATTTTTGGGGCCAAATGGTGCTGGAAAAACTACTACAATTAAAATGTTAACTGGAATTTTGGAGCCAGACGAAGGTGAATTGGCTTTGGATGGGATTTCTATTTTAAAATATCCTATTGAAGCAAAACGCAAATTTTCTTTTGTTCCAGATAATCCAGAAACTTTTTCTAGGCTTAAGGCTATTGAATATTTGAATTTTATTAGCGATGTTTACAAAGTTCCAAAAGAAGATAGAATGCAGCAATTTGAATTTTTTAGTAAAAAATTTGGGTTGGAAAGTGTTTTAAACAATAAAATTTCGTCTTTTAGCCACGGAATGAAGCAAAAACTGTTTTTAATTGCTAGTTTGGTTACGAATCCGCAAAACTGGATTTTGGATGAACCTATGGTTGGTTTGGATCCGGAAGCGGCGTTTACTGTAAAGGAAATTATGCGGGAACGTGCAAACAACGGAAAAACGGTTTTCTTTTCTACTCATGTTATGGAAGTTGCCGAAAAATTGTGCGATAGAATTGGAATTATTAGAAAAGGTCAGTTGGTTTTTGTTGGAACAATGGCAGAGTTGCGTGCTCAGTATGGTTCTGAAAATCAGTCTTTGGAAGATATTTTCTTGCAGTTGATTAAGGAATAGTGCGGGCTTTATGATTTTTTCTATTTTTAAAATTTTTATTTCTAATTTGTTTTCTTTTGGCGGTGCTTTTGGGGAAATTAAAAAAGGTCCAAAGGGAATTGCAAAGATTATTGGAATTGGGCTTTTAGTTGTTTTTTGTTCACTTTCATTCATTTCTATGACTTTGATGTCAACTTATAATATTTACACTTTTTATAAGTCTATGGATATGCCTCAGATGACTGTTTTTTTCTTGATGGCTTCTTGTGTTATGGTTTTGTGTTTTTTTGGTTTTGCTTCTATTGCGGGAAACTATATTACAGGAAGTGGTGAAGAACAGCTTTTGGCAATGCCAATTAAACCTTTTGATTTGTTTGGTGCAAAGTTTCTTGTTAGTTTAGTAACGGACGCAATTTTGGGTGTTGTGATTCTTGCTACTGGCTCAATTTTTTATGGAATTTTGGAAGGTTTAGTAAGAAATCCGCTGTTTTATGTGGGATTGTTGGTAAATATTGTTGCAATTCCCTTAATTTCAATTTCTGTAATTTATACACTTTTGGTTTTGGTGTTCTACTTTTTTCCAGTTTTACGAAAGAAAAGTTTGCTAAGTTTGATAGCTACGGTTTTTATTATATTATTCATCTTTTGTTTTTCGTTGATGTCAAATATGCAAAATCAACTTATTCAGTTTACAGAATCTGTTAGTTCAATTAAATTTTTGAATTTTCTTAGTTCGTCATTAACTGGAAACTTTTTGGCCATTTTATTTATGATTGGTCTTGGTGCAATTTGTGTTTTTGTAATTTTGCCAGTAATTGCACCTTTATATGTTAAAAGCTTAAATGGTTTTACAGATACAAAAAGTAAGAAAATTAATAAAGACGAAGCAAAAGAATTAATTAGCAAAACAAAAGTTCAGTCGCATTTTGGAGCTTTATTAATTCGTGATATTAGAAACTTGAACAGAGAGCCTGCCTTTTTTGCAAATGGTCCACTTTTTGTATTTTTAATGCCAGCAATTTTTGTAATTTCATTTTCGGTTGGATTTATTGGCGAAGGTGGAGCTATGAATGAACTGTTTGAAGTGATTAGAAATGAATTTGTTTCTATGGACCCAGGTTTATACGAAACAATAAAATATTTTGTTGCTTTGGCTGTGGGGCTTTTTTCTGTTTTTATGGGAAACGGAACTGGAATCTCTGCAACGGCAATTTCTAGGGAAGGAAAAAATCTTAGCAATTTAAAAGCAATGCCAATAGATATTGCAGATTTACTAAAAGCAAAAATTGTTCATTCTATGATTTATTGTGTTATTGGCTGTTTGATTATGATGATTATGCTGATTGTTGGCGTGTTGATTATTCAAATTCCTTTTTCTGTTTTTGATATTTTGCAGATTTTTGTTTTGGCAATGATTTTGAATCTTTCAATTTCGTTTTTGTTAGTTTTAATTGAAATGTTTTTAGATACAATTAAGCCAAAATTAAATTGGGAAAATCCTAATGCTTGTGTAAAACAAAATATGAACACAATGATTGCAATGTTAATTTCCATTTTAATAATTGGAATTGTAGCTGTTCTTGGAATTTTTGTTATTCCTCGTGAATCTGTGGGAATTTTGATTTTAAGTGCAGTTTTCTTAATTCCTTGTGCACCAATTGGTTCGGGATATTTTAAATATGCACCAAAAAAGATTAAAAGAATGTAATTTTTGATTTAGGGTTTAATACAAACCCTAAAAACGGCCGAGTCAAGGCCTTGAGCAAAGCGTGCCTTGACCGGACGTATTAAGACTAAAAATAGAGGAAAAAATGACTTCGGAACAGGCAAAAGAACAGGCAATTAAAAATTTTAAATCTGGAATGAATTGTGCTCAGGCGGTTTCTACTGTTTTTGCGGAATCTTTGGGGGTTGAAAAAAGCTTTAT
>JAFXDY010000135.1 GCA_017521105.1 Treponema sp. | reverse complement strand
GCGAAATTGAAGAAGATGATTCTGATTTGCCAGAAGAAATTTCAATTCCAAAAGATGAAATCTTAGTTGAATCTTCAGAAGACAACTACTTTGAAACAATTGCACAAACAGATGAAGGAACTTCAATTGAAACCACTTTTGATGAAGTAGACTCTGATGCAACAACAGAAAGCGAAGATTCTTTTACAGATGTAGAAAGTTTTGCATCAACAGAAGAAGATTTTGAAGAACAAACAGAAGTTCCAACTGTAGAAGCTGTAATTGAAAAAGAATCTCTTGGTGAATTAATTCACGAAAACAATGATGAATTTGAATCTGATGAATTTGAATCTGATGAATTTGAATCTGCAGATAATATTATTGAAGAAGATAATTTTGAACTTTCGGAAAATGCTGTAGAAGAACAAACTGAAGATGATACAATTGTAAGCTCATTTGAACAAACAGAAGAAATTGAACCTACAGTTGAACCACAATCAGAAAATAAAGATGAATTAAATTCAGACTTAAAAGCAGAAATTAAATCTGTATTATTGTATATGGACCAATTATTAGAAAATCTTCCAGAAGAAAAGATTATGGAATTTGCAAAATCTAATGAATTTACTACATATAAAAAATTATTCTCTGATTTAGGATTATCTTAATATGGGATTATTACAAAAACTAACTGATGGAGAATTTAAGACTCCATCAGAAGTTCACAAAAATTTGCATCTGAAAAATTCAGATGCAAATTTTATTTTTTTTAGCGATTTTTTAATTTCCAATAACATACAAAGATTTGCATCTTTGGAAATTGTTGATTCCCATTATTTTATAACTAATAGCTTTAATTTTGATGTACAATCGATTATTGAATCTTATTCTTCTTTGGATTTTTGGAATGGTTTAATAAAAGAAGATAACAAAATTTATTACTACTCCATTCAAAAAAACAACATTAATCCCTTATTACAATTTTTTTCTAAATCTATTAAAGATTCTATTAGTTCCATACTTATTTACAGATTTTCAAACAAAAAGCTTTTTCTTATTTGTTTTGAAAACGAAATAGATGATTATAAAAAAATTCAAAATGAAATTTTAAAAATTGAATTTTCAAATAATAAAAAACAACTTTCAAAAAAAATAAATTCAAATAATTTATCATACTTTTCAATTGATTTTTTAGAATTTGCTCAATTAATTATTAAAAATGAAAGTAATTCAAAATTATATTCTAGTGTGGCATTAACTAGTGCAATTTGTAACGAACTTTCAAATAGAATATTTATTTATTTTTCAAATGAATTTACAAAGCTTTACAAAGTTTCAAAAAGTGAAATCAAAATTATAATGAATAATCAAATAAAAGATTTGTCACTTTTGAATTTTCATTTAAATCAAAACTTAAAAGATTTTTACAACAATACAGAATATAATATAAAAATAAAACAAATTTTTAATGTAAAAAATGAACAAAGTTTTTTTGGGAATATATAATTGAATATTACAATTTTAGATTCAAAAAATGGTGAAAAAACCGTAAAAATTAATGATATTTATATACATTCCTCATATAATCCAACTTCAGAAGCAAAAAAGTTTTGTCAGACATTAGATTTTAATATTAATCCCGCTGTTATTTTTGTAATAGAACCAGGATTATCATACTTGTATTCAAATTTAAAAGAAAAATTTCCAAATTCTAAAATTGGAATAATTAGATTTACAAAAGAATTTGAAAAATATAATAAAGATTGGGATTTTTCATTAAATTATTTTGATTTAGAGTTTAATACAAACCCTAAAAACGGCCGAGTCAAGGCCTTGAGCAAAGCGTGCCTTGACCGGACGTATTCTTTTACAGACAAATTTGAGCATTCAATTACACAATATTTTTCTGAATCAGAATTATGTTCTAGCGTTTTTGTAAATTGGAATCCTACAATAAAGATTTTTGAAGATTTAAATAATTCTTTATGGAAAAAAATAAAATTAATAATTGAAAATTCAAGAACTATATTAATTACAAGACAGTATTTTGAAAAAAAATGGTTGGTTAATACTTGTAATTCCTTAAAATATACAAATACATATAAATTAGAAAAAATAAATCCTAATAATAAAGATGTATTAATTGTAGCATCTGGTCCAAGTTTGGGCAAAGTAATTAATACAATAAAAGAAAATCGTAAAAATTTATTTATTATCTGCTTGTCTTCTGCAATTTCTGCATTAAAGTTTTTCAAAATTGAACCAGACATATATCTTTCCACAGATGGAGGATTTTGGGCAGGTGAACATTTAAAAAAAATCAGATTTAATCAAAATATTCCTTTAATTTTACCAATTGAATCTTACTGTAAAAAACAAATTTTACAAAAAAATCAAATTGTGCTTTGTAGTTATAACGATGGAATTTCTAAAGAAATATTAGACTTTAATAATTTTCATTTTTTAACATTAGAAAGAAATGGAACAATTTCGGGAACGGCACTAGAATTTGCAAAAAAAATCACAACAAATAACATATTTTGTGCAGGTTTAGATTTACAAGGTTCAAAAGGATTCCAACACATTTTACCTAATGAAATTGAAACGAATAATTCAATCAAATCAAATAAAATAAAATCAACTGAAACTTTTCAGTCCGCCTCTCGTTATAATACAAAATCATTATCAATTTACCGAGATTGGTTTATAAATTACAAAAACTCAAACAACACATACAGAATTATTGAAGATGAAAATAATAAGCCTTTAGGACAAATTCAAGACATTTCAACTTTAGATTTTTCAAAAAAAATTAATAAATCAACAAAAAATGAATCATACAAAATTGTAAAAAATAACGTACAAATAAACAATCAGGAATTAATTAATTTTATAAAGGAAAATATTACAAAAGAAAAATGGCAAACTACCCTTTTTCCACTTGATTATGTAGCAAAAAACAATGCAAAATCAGAAGAACAAATTGATTTTTTTGAAAATAAAATTAAAGAAAGAACAATAAAACTGTTAAATAAAATTCAGGAAATTTTAAATGAATAATTCAATTTACTCAAATATAAAAGAATCAAAAACAGGAGACTTATTACCATTTTTCACTGATGGAAAATCAATGGATTCTTTTTATAATCCTGTAAAAGAAGCAGAATCAATAATTTTACAATTAGAAAAAAGCTATAATTTTTTTATTATAACAGGATTAGGTAGTGGAATTTTATTAAAAAATTTATTGCAAAGCTTTCCAGAATCAAAAATAATTGTAATTGAAAATTCACAAGCAGATTATGATTATTTAAAACAACTTCCATTAATAAATACACTTTATAATAACAAAAATGTTATTTTTTCTACAATTAGTTCAATCAAAGAAGATTTGCAAAACAATTATATTCCTGCACTATATGGTGAATTAAAAATTATTCAGCGACAATCTTGGATTTCTCATATAAATTTTGAAGAATTAAACTTAAAAGTATCAGAAGCATTAAATATTATTTCAAATGATTTTGCTACCCAAAGTTTTTTTGGAAAATTATGGCAATACAATATTATAAAAAACTTAAAACTATATAAAAATTGCAACAAAATAGATAACAAAATTCAAATAGATATTAATAAAACAGCATTGGTAATTGCAGCTGGACCATCTCTAGATTCAAAAATTGATTTAATAAAAAAACAAAGAAATAATTATTTTATAATAGCAACAGATACAGCTTTTTCAATTCTTTCAAACAACAATATACAAAGCGACATTGCAATTTCAATTGACGGACAAAATGTTTCTTATAATCATTTTAATAATTTAAAACAAAACTATTCTAATACAATTTTTTTATTTGATTTTTGTGCAAATCCTAACTGCGTTTCATATTTACAAAAGAAAAATGCAACAATTGGATTTTTTAAAAGCATGCATCCTTTATTAAATTTAATCAAGAATAATTTTAAAATTCTTTCTTCCGGCACAGGTACAATTACAATGTCTGCCTTAGATTTAGCAGTTCAATTAGGATTTAAAAATATAGAAATTTTGGGAGCAGATTTTGGATATATCAACGGAAAATCTTATGCTAAAGGAACTTATTTAGACAGGCTTTATCAAAAATCTGCAACTAAAATTGAGCCTAGTGAATTAATTTTTGATAAATTACTTTTTAGAACAAATTTAATTAAAAATGAATCTAAAGTTACAACAAAACTTTTACTAAATTATCAACAATCACTAGAAAACTATGTTAAATCTTATGGACTAGAATTTAAAAACGAAAATTATTCATATAAAATTACAAATAATTCAAAAAAATCTTTAACAATTAATGATTTTTTTACCGATTTTAAATATGATGATTTTATTTGTAAATTAAAATCATTAAACAAAGAGCAATTAGTAGTTGCCCTATTACCATACATAGCCTTTTTGCGAGGAAAAAATTCTAAATTATCATGGGAGAAATATCTTAATAAAGCATACAAAAATTTATTAAGATTAATTTAAAAGATGAAAAATAGATTTTTAGTATTTTATACAATTTTAATTTCAACAATTTATTTACTAGGTGTAGGATATTTTGGATATTCACTTTTTGTTGAATATTCAAATGCAAGCTCTAACATTTATTACATTTTTAATACAACAAAAATTTTAGAGTCTTTAAAAATTTCAATTTTAATTATTGCCAGTGCAACTGTCCTTACAATTATTTTATTGATTGTTACATATTGTAAAAAACAGAAAAAATATAATATGGTTATGGAAGATGAAGAATCAGCTATAAATGACGACAACATTGTTGAAGAAGATGAACTAGATAATGAAATTGAAGAAGAAAATGCAGATGATTCAGAAGAATTAAAAGAAACTTCACAAGAAGAAGTTCAAAATGAAGAAAAAAATGAATTACCAAGTGAAGAATGTAAACCAGTTATGATTGAAGATTCTAATGTTTTATTTTCTGAAAAAACACATTTCATTATGGAAGAATATTTGGAGAACAGACTTAATAGCGAATTAAATAGAGCCATTTCATCAGAATTTGATTTAGCATTATTTATTATTCAAATTAAAAATCTTAATAAAGATGCAGATTACATTGAAAAATTATCAGATTACATTTCTGTACAATTCCAGTTCAAAGATTTAATATTTGAATTCAAAGAAGATTGTATTGCTTGTATAAAAACAAATTGTATTATTGATGATGCAGTTGCTTTGGCAGATAAAATTCACAAAGAAATTGTAGATATTACAAAAGAAAAATGTTATATTGGCGTTTCTACAAGATCTATTAGAATGATATCTGCAGAAAGAATTATTACAGAAGCTTACGAAGCATTAAAACACGCTCACGAAGATGAAGAAAATCCAATTATTGGTTTTAGAGTCAATGCAGAAAAATACATGGAAATGATGAAAAATCAATAAATTAATTTTCTGAAGTTGAAGAATCTTCTGTTTCTGGTTCTTCAACTTCAGATTCTATTACTTTTTTATTAAATAAAGCTTCAAATTCTTTTTCAAATTTATTTATATTTTCACTTTGTGGAAATAATTCTTTTAATAATACTATTTGTTGTCGGATAGTAGTTTCATATTTAAAGTTATCTTCTGACAATTTAAAATCTTCTTTATTTTGTTTATTTAGTTTTTTCTTTAATTTTTCTTGATGTTCTTTCTCTAATGAAAATAAAATAGAAATATAATTTTCCAAATAGAGTTGATTTTCTCGATTTTCTAAAATTATTTCTTCATAAATTTCTTTTGCTTCCAACAATTCGTTATTAGAAGCCATAATGTAAGCTAAGGATGCTTTTAAGGTAGAATTTTCAGGATCTCTTTCCAGTAATTTTTTAAAATAAACAGAAGCCTCTTCCCATTGATTTTTTAGTGCATAAACTTTACCAATTTTATAATAACAATTCCAATATAATTCTTTATTTTTCATTGCTTTATTATAATATTCAATGGCTTTATCGTATTGTTGTAATGATAAGTAAGTATCTCCAATATTCATATATTCAACATGAATTTTATCTATAGTTTGCTTTTCAGATCCTAAAATTAAAGGTAAACCAGCAGATTTACATGAAAGAATGAATAACGAAAAAAATATTACTGATAAATATTTGATTTTGTGCATAAATCAATTTCCATAAAAAATTAAGCACCAATTGTTAATATCTTATACAATTGATTTTTGTTAATTTTAATATCTTTTACAATAAGCTTAGTGTTACCTAGAATTTCGGTTTGACCATTTGCCAAACCAAAAGCTAAAGCTAACAATCCTTTTCCAGCTCTTAGGTATTTTTCATTTTTAAAATCAAAATTAAGCTGAAGAAGATATTGATTTTCGTGGGATGGATCTACAATAAAAGCTCCAGAAACATCTACAAGTTTTAAGTTTAAGTTAGCACCTGTAAGTAAAGATAAAAAAGATTGAGGCTTATTTGCATAAAAACGAATTTCATTATTAGCATTCAAAAGATAATTATACAACTCATCAGGAAGTTCCGATTTATTTTTAATAACATCACCTTCTGCTGAAATTTCATTAGATAAAACATCATAAGTATTCAACATATATTGCATGCCCCTTCCAATACAAACAATATTAGAACTTGGAAAAGCAATATTAATAGAATCATTTGAATAATATTTAAACTCTTCTGTTGAGCCAGAAACAACACCTTCGTTCCATCCGTTTCTCTTATTAAAAACTTTAGGAACATAAGATGTAGGAATATTTGCTTTTATACTTCCCTGCAATTCAATACCTTTTTTGCTTTTGTTTATACCACAATAAATTTTTTCAATTCTTGAAGCAATTAACTCTGCATCTTTTTCGGAAATATCTTGAACATTAGTTGTAATAATTTTTTTTACAAGTTCAGGATCTACAGATTTAGGAATTGCAACATAAAAAGTACTTTCATTATCAAGAAGATTCAATGGTTCAACATAAGTTTTTTGTGGAACAGATTTACATCCAAACAAAAAACTTATGAGAACTAATAAAATTGAAAATTTAATTTTATTAAGCTTTTTCAATAGATAACTTCCATTTTTTATCATCAGCTTCAACTTCAATTGCCTTAGAATCATCTTCCCAAGAAATAGAAGTTGCCAAAGTTTCATTACAAATAAAATCAGAGAACATTTTATATGCAGATTCTAAGTCTGAATCTCCATAAAGTTTAATTGTAATTCTATCTGTAACATTAAAACCGCTTTCTTTACGATTATTTTGAATACCACGAATTAAATCACGAACATAACCTTCTTTCTTTAATTCATCAGTAATCTTTGAATCAAGACCAACTGTAAGAGTTCCTTCGTTGATAACTTTTAAATCATCTTTTTCAAAGCGTTCAACTAAAACTTTTTCTGAATCTAATTCAACTTGTTTTCCTTCAACTTCAATAGAAAGTTTTGTTCCATCCAAAATTGATTCAATTTGTTCAGAAGTAAGTTCAGCAATAATTCCAGCTGCTTTTTTCATTAATGGACCAAGTTCTTTTCCAAGCACTTTGAAGTTTGCTTTTGCTTTGTATTCAACTAGTTCATCTTCTCTTTCGTGGAAAATTACTTTTTTAACGTTTAATTCTTCACGAATACAATCTTCCATTTCTGAAAGAACACGTTTTTCTTCAACATTGCGAGTAACTAAAGCTACACTTGCCAATGGTTGACGATTTTTTAAGTTGAATGTGTTTCTTAAACTGTGTCCCATAGAAACTGCTTTTTGAACAGTGGCCATTTTAAATTCAAGTTCTTCGTTGAGCCAATTTTCATTTGGAACAGGATAATCACACAAGTGAACAGATTCTTTATCTTCAGAAGTTTTTAAATTCAAGTACATTTCTTCTGTAATAAAAGGAATAAATGGTGCAGCAACTTTACAAAGAGTTTTTAATGCAATGTAAAGAGCTTCGTATGCTTCTGTTTTGTCTGTATCATTTTCAGATTTCCAGAAACGGCGACGAGAACGACGAATATACCAGTTATTCAATTGATCAATAAATTTAACAATTGGGTCAATTGCACTGTTCAAGTCATAAGCGTCTAATGCAGCAGAAACATCTTTAATAAGTTTTTGAGAAATTGATAAAAGCCATGCATCAAGTGGATTTGATGGCAAAGCGTTATCAAAAAGTTTTCCTGTTGGTGTAACGTTATCAATATTTGCGTAAGTTACAAAGAAACTGTAACTGTTCCATAAAGGAATTAAAATTGATTTTAAAATGTCTCTAACACCTTCGTCTGAATAACGGATTTCGTCTGCCTTTACAACTGTTGAATACATTAAGAAAAGACGAATTGCATCTGCACCAAATTTATCAATTGCTTCTACAGGGTCTGTGTAGTTGCGTAATGATTTTGACATTTTTCTTCCGTCGGATGCTAAAACAATTCCATTTACAACACAGTTTTCAAATGCAGGTTTATCGAACAAGTGTGCAGCCAAAACTGTTAATGTGTAGAACCAACCACGAGTTTGATCCAAACCTTCAGAAATAAATTTAGCTGGGAAGTGTTTTTCAAAATATTCTTTATTTTCAAAAGGATAATGTTGTTGTGCATAAGGCATAGAACCACTTTCAAACCAACAGTCAAAAACTTCTGGAATGCGTTTCATTGTTCCATTACATTTTTTACAAGGGAATGTTATTTGGTCTACATATTGTTTGTGTAAATCTTCTGGGTATGTTCCACTTAAATCTGCTAATTCTTGACGGCTTCCAACACAAATTGTGTCTTTACAATCAGGATTATCGCAGCGCCAAATTGGAATTGGGTTTCCCCAGTAGCGATTACGGCTTACAGCCCAGTCTCTACTTCCAGCAAGCCATTTACCAAAGCGACCTTCTTTAATGTGACTTGGTTGCCAATTGATTTTGCTATTTGCACGCAAAAGTCTGTCGTGATGATCTGCAACTTTTACAAACCAAGAGCCAACACCACGGTAAATTAATGGGGATGAACAACGCCAACAATGTGGATATGAGTGTAAAATTTGGTCTCGTTTTACAAGTTTTCCTTCTTTTTTAAGGCGATCAATAATATCTTTATCACAATCTTTTACAAAACGACCTGTGTAATCAGAAACAGCTGCTGTATATTTACATTCAGCGTCAATTGGTTGAACAAAAGGAACACCAGTATCTTTCATTACTTTGCTGTCGTCTTCACCAAAAGCTGGAGCAATGTGAACAACACCAGTACCATCTTCTGTAGAAACATAATCTGCATTGAACAAACGGAAAGCTCCATCTGAACCATCTTCGTTTGTTGTTAATTCTGCAAAGTAAGGGAATAAAGGTTCATATTTTGCACCAATAAAATCAGCACCTTTGCGAGTATAAATAATTTCATATTCTTCTTCTGATTTGTAATAAGCTGAAAGACGAGCTTGTGCTAAAATGTAGTAATCGCCACTAGCTTTGTCTAAGATTTTTACATAATCAATTTCTGGTCCCATACAAAGACCTAAGTTTGAAGGAAGAGTCCATGGAGTTGTTGTCCACGCAAGGAAATATGTTTTTCCGTTTGTCATGTCTGGATCATCAATTTTTGCAGGAGCTTTTGTAACTTTAAAACGAATTGTAATTGCAGGATCGTTTACATCTTTGTATCCTTGTGCTAATTCGTGTGTAGACAAAACTGTAGAACAGCGTGGACAATATGGAAGAATGTATTGACCTTCGTAGATTAATCCTTTGTCCCAAAGTGATTTTGCAACCCACCAAATACTTTCCATGAATTCTGGGTTCATTGTTTTGTAGTCATTTTTAAAGTCTACCCAACGTCCCATGCGAGAAACTGTTTTTTCCCATTCAGCTGTATATCTTAAAACTGAAGCACGACAAGCATCATTGAATTTTGCAATTCCGTATTCTTCAATTTCGTGTTTTGAGTTTAATCCTAATTCTTTTTCGATTAAGTTTTCTACTGGAAGACCGTGACAGTCCCAACCAAAACGACGTTCAACTTTTTTGCCTTTCATTGTTTGGTAACGAGGAATAATATCTTTAATTGTTGATGGAATTAAGTGACCAAAGTGTGGTAAACCTGTAGCAAAAGGTGGTCCGTCATAAAATACAAAATCTTCTGCCCCTTCTCTTTGGTTTAATGATTTTTCAAAAATTTTGTTATCTTCCCAAAATTTCAAGATTTGTTCTTCTTGTTTTGGAAAATCAACTTTTGGATCAACTGGTTTAAAACTCATTTTAAATTCCTCTGAAATTAATAATATTATGCCGTATAGTTTAGCATTTTTTTTAATAATATTCTATATGATTGGGAAAGTTTTGCTTATTGAAAATCTTTTGCACGAGGACCAAATTCTTTTTGACGCTGGCGAACTTGTTGAATAATTTGATTATCTTTTTCTAACAAATCAATTAAATCCCAATGCCAATCTACATCACTTGGAGGAAAAATAGGTTTTGGACCAGGTTTACGTTTTGAATTTTGATTATTTACAATTTGAATTAAATCTTCAAAAGTGTTTTTATCTACAAGTTTTACAAGATTTGGTTCTGTTTGCAAAACTAAAACATTTTCTGTATGAATTTTGTCTTGAAGTGTAAAAAGTTGAGGTTCTTTTAAGTTTCTAACTTTTTTTCCTTTTCCCATAGCACAAGTGTAAACATTTCCCATTGATTTTACATGTTTATTCACTTGATATGTTTGATTTTTGTATTCAAAAGTTGCAAGGGAATCAGAAAAATCCATATCTGTAAGCCAATAATCAATTGTAAAACATTGATTTTCTGTTAAATATAAACACTGCAATTTATTTTTTTGCGTTTGTTCCGAAACTTGAATTCCTTTGGAAAAATCATTTCCGTTCCAAAGATTAGGATTTTTTGAATCTTTTTGAAAAAAATTAAAATACATCACATTATTAATAATTGCTGCTGGAAGTTGTTGTTTTTGATTTTTACCAAAAATAATTTCAAAATTATAAATATCGTTTCCTAAATCATTACAAGAATATTCAACTTGAAGGGGATTTTTTGGTGTTGCGTTATTTCTATCTCTTTTTTGAATTTGTGACTTTTCAGCAGGTTCTGCAAATCGGTCTAAATACCAACCGTAATATGTTTTAAAAACAACAATTATTTTATTTTGATTTTGCACAAGATTTTCTGAATTTACTATATCTTCTGTATCTACTGGGTTTCCCACATTTTCAAAAAAAACATATCTATCTTGTCCTTCCCAAATTCCAAGAATTTGTTCTGGAAGTTCAGAAGAAAAAACTGAAAATAGACTAAAGAAAATCAATAAAAATATACAAAGTATTTTTTTCATACTTTTATTATCGGATTTTTTAGAATTATTGTATAGTTGCATAAGGCACTTTAAATAATCTTTTTTTATGTTTATAATAATTGCATGACATATTTAGCAAAATTAGGTGAATTAACATTAAAAGGTTCTAATCTTCAGGAATTTGAAAATTTATTAACAAAAAATACAAAAAAATGTTTGGCTGGAAAAAACGTAAAAATTCAGTTGCGTGCTGGTCGTTTATATATTGAATGCGAAGAGGAAGATTGCCAAGCTGTAGAGTTTACATTAAATCATCTTTTGGGAATTACAGGTTGGGCAAAAACAGTTACTTGCGAAAAATCAATTGAATCAATTAACGAAGCTGTTTTTGAAATTGCAAAAATTCAAGCTGAAAAAGGAGCAAAAACTTTTAAAATTGATGCTCGCCGTTCAGATAAAAAGTTTCCGTTAAATTCATATCAAATTTGTTGTGAATCTGCTGGAAAAGTTGAATCAATTATGAAAGTTGATGTTCACAAACCTGATGTTGTAATTTATGTAGAAGTTCGTGAAAAAGTTTTTGTTTATGTTGATTCAAATGTAGGGTGCCGGGGTTTGCCTGTTGGTTCAAGTGGAAAAGGTTTACTTTTGCTTTCTGGAGGTCTTGACTCCCCTGTTGCAGGTTACAGAATGCTTAGACGTGGAATGAAAATAGAATGTTGTTATTTCCATTCATATCCTTACACTTCTGAAGAAGCAAAACAAAAAGTTGTTACTTTGGCACAAAAATTGGCATATTATGGAATTACAACATATTTGAATATAATTCCATTTACAGATGTTCAAATGAAAATTAAAGAAAAAGCTCCAGAAGCATGGTCAACTTTAATTTTACGTGTTTGTATGATGAAAGTTGCAAACATTCTTGCCAAACGTTGTAATGCAAAATGTATTATTACTGGCGAAAGTGTTGGTCAAGTTGCAAGTCAAACAATTGAAAATATGACTGTAACAGAACATTTTTCTGAATTTCCATTATTACGCCCTCTTTGCGGAATGGACAAAGAAGAAATTATTAAAGATGCATATTTTATTGACACTTACGAAACTTCAATTTTGCCTTATGAAGATTGTTGTGTTTTGTTTAGTCCTCGTCATCCTGTTTTAAGAGGAACTGTAGAGCAAGCCGAAGAAATTTACAAATCTTTAGAAGTTGATGATTTGATTAACGAAGCGTATAATAATAGAGAAATTGTAAAATTAACTTTTGGTGAAGAGCCAAGTATAAAAACAGATTTACCAGATCCAAATGGTGATAAAGAATAAAAACAAGTAATTAAAACTATGAAAGCTGATGAAAAACAATTGATTTTTAATCTTCTCAAAAATGCAAGTGCTCATTTTAATGGATACACTAAAGATGTATACAAAAGTGAACAGAATTTTACAGATGATGAAGAAATTCAGTGCATAAAACAAGAGAACTTAGAAAAATTAGAACAAAATACAATTCAGACACCTATTGAATCACAATCACAACAACAATCAGCAGTTCAGGTTCAATCACAAAATAAAATTTTAGAACAAAATCAAATTAAAACACCAGAAGCAGAAAGTTTTACTCACACATCAAAAACAACTTTGGAAGAAATTGCAGCAAAAATTGCAAGATGTACAAGATGTACTTTGGCAAGAACAAGAAATAACGTAGTTCCTGGAATGGGGGTTGAAAATCCAGATGTTTTGGTCATTGGTGAAGGTCCTGGCTACGATGAAGATAAACAAGGACTTCCTTTTGTTGGAAAAGCTGGAATTCTTTTAGATAAAATGCTTGCGGCAATTGGTTTAGACAGAAAATCAAACTGCTACATTGCAAACATTGTAAAATGTCGTCCTCCGCAGAACAGAGATCCTTTTCCACAAGAACAAGATGCATGTTTTTCATTTTTAGAAGCTCAAATCAACATTTTAAAACCAAAAATGATTTTGTGCATGGGAAAAATCTCCAGCAACAAAATGCTAAATCAAGAAGCTCCAATTGGAACTTTACGTGGTCAATTTTTTGAATATAACAACATTCCATTAATGGTAACATATCACCCTAGTGCACTTTTACGAAACGAGCAATTAAAACGCCCAGCTTGGGACGACTTAAAAATGTTTAAAGCAAAATTGGACGAAATTAAACAGAAATGAAATATCTTCAAATAATTTTGAATTTGCCAATAAACCAACCTTTTACATATTCTTACATTCCTGACCAAAAGGAAAAAGAAGAATTAGTTCCTCAAATTGGAAAACGGGCCGAAATAATGTTTGGGAACAGAAAAACTACAGGTTTTATTGTAGATATTTTAGATGAAGTTCCCCCAACCTGCCCTGTTGAAAAAGGAAAAATTAGGCCAATCAAAAGAATTTTAGATAAAGAACCATTATTTCAAAAAGAATTGATTGAACTTGCAAAGTGGATGTCTCACTACTATTTGTGTACATTTGGAGAAGCGGTTTTTGCAATGATTCCTTCTGGACGCCGCGAAACTAGTGCTGGTGGATTTAATTTTGAAGAAGATTTAGAGCCAAAACCTAAGAACCAGCTTTCTGATGAACAACTAAATGCTGTAAATAGCATTTTTAATTCAATAAATGAAGATTCAAAACAACAAAACACTTCTCTTTTTAATTATATTTACGGACCAACTGGAAGCGGCAAAACAGAAGTGTTTTTATCTTTAGCAGAAAAAGTTTTGGAACAAGGAAAAGGTGTAATTTATCTAGTTCCAGAAATTAGTTTAACCGGACAAGTGGCAAAATCTATTGTGGAACGTTTTGGAAATACAGCTGCAGTTTTGCATTCAGGTCTTACACCTTCCCAAAAACTTGCACAATGGCATAAAATCTTGCACAAAGAAGCAAAAGTTATTGTTGGTGCAAGAAGTGCAATTTTTGCGCCAGTTCCAGATTTAGGTTTAATTATTATTGACGAAGAACACGACGGCTCATATAAATCTGGAACAACACCAAGATACCACGCAAGACAAGTTGCCATGCACAGAGCTTCGCAATTAAAAATTCCTTTGATTATGGGAAGTGCAACTCCATCTGTAGAAGCTTGGTTTCAAATGAACAGAGGCACAATAAAAAGATATAATCTTACAAAAAGACTTGCTGGTGGAGAATTACCAAAAGTTTCTTGCATTAATCTAACTAATTTTCAAACAGAAGGTTGTATTTCAAAGCCATTGGAAGATGAAATAAAAGCTACTTTAGAAAATAAAAAACAAGCTATTTTATTTTTGAACAGACGTGGATTTACTCACTTTTTTTCTTGCAACAGTTGTAATTATAACATTGTTTGTAAAAACTGTTCTGTGCAATTGACTTATCACAAAAATACAAATCGCCTAAAATGCCATTATTGTGGCTGGTCCACAACACCACCAGAAAGCTGTCCGGAATGTGGTTCCCTTGATATTGGATGTTCAGGTTTTGGAACAGAATATATTGAAGCAGAAACTAAAGCAAAGTTTCCTAATGCAAGAGTTTTAAGATTAGACACTGATGCTGTTTCTAAAAAAGAAGAACTTTTGCAAAAATTAGACGATTTTAAAAATAACAAATATGATATTTTGCTTGGAACTCAAATGGTTGCAAAAGGATTAAATTTTCCAAATTTACAGTTGGTAGGGGTAATTCTTGCCGATGCAGGATTGCACATGCCAGATTTTAGAGCTTCAGAACGTACTTTTTCTTTGATTACACAAGTTGCAGGACGAGCTGGAAGATATTTTAAAGGTGGAAAAGTAATAGTTCAAACATACAATCCTTACTGTGAACCAATTTTGTTTGCTTGCGAAAATAGAATTTTTGAATATTACGAAAATGAAATTAATCAAAGAGAATTTTTGGCTTTTCCACCATTTTCAAGATTAATCCGTTTAGTTTTTAGGTCTTTTGATAAAAAACTTGCATTAGAGACAGCAATTGCTGCTGCAAATATTTTAAAAGAAAAATTACCAAAAGATGCTGAAATGTTAGGTCCCACAGAATGTCCAATTGAAAAAATAAATAGTAACTGGCGATACCACATTCTTTTAAAAGGAAAATCAATTGTTCCGTTACAAGACGCAGCAAGAAATCTTTTGTTTAATTATACACACAACCAAAATGTGTACGTAGAATATGACGTAGATCCAACATCCTTGTTATAAACAAAACTTCATTCATCTCTCTTCCCCCACCGCTCCGCTACTAACAAACACCATTCACTCTTAATTATTCATTCATAATTCTTAATTCTTAATTCATAATTATACCTTCTGAATTCCGAATTCTGAATTCTGAATTTTCCTACACGTGTCTTCTAATTCCATCAAAACAAATTTTATATAAAAAAAGGCCTGTTGGTGGGGCGGTAACACCAGCTTTTGTCCTGTCTTTGGCAATAAGGATTTTTTCCATTGAATCTTGTGGGGCGTCAAATTTGTCTAAATTTATTAAAGTACCTGTTAATGTGCGAACCATTTTCCACAAAAAAGCGTTGGCTTCAATTTGAAAAACTAACAAATCATTTCCAAAAATATCTTTTTGAATAAAAAATTCTGCATTATCAATATATCTGTTTGTAGAAACACTTTCATCTCCGCTGGCAGCAAAAGAAGCACAATCAATTTCGCCTTTAAGACAACTACAAAAGTGATTTAATCGTTCTAAATTTGGTTTATAATTTCTAACATGCCAAACAAATCTTGAATTATTAGCAGAAATTGCTTCATCAAAAGAAATAAAATAGCGATAAATTCTGCTTGTGGCACTAAATCTTGAATCAAAATCTTGTTCAACTTCTTTTGCATCTAAAATTCTAATATCCTGTGGCAAAAAAGTATTCAAAGCTTTTATGTAATTTTTTGCAGGAATTGAATCTATTGGTGAAAAAAAATTTGCTGCTTGTCCAAAGGCGTGAACTCCACTATCTGTGCGACCAGAACCATGTAAATCTACTTTTTGTTTATGAATTTTGTGTAAAACTTTTTCAATTTCACCTTGAACAGTCCGTTCAGATTCTTTTCCTTGTTTTTCCTGACGTTGCCAACCACAAAAGTCTGTGCCATCATAAGAAATTGTTAATAAAATATTTCGCATAAACTAAAACTCAAAATTAAAATTCATCATCTGCAACAAGTTTAGAAATATTGTCATATAATTCGCGAGCGTGTTCCAACAAAGGTCCTGGTTTACTTTTTGAAGATTTCCCAAGACCAAAAATTCTTGCAATTGCAACTTTAGATTCATTTAATTTTTTTAATCTAAGTTGAATATCTTCTTGTTGGCCATATTTATATTCCAAAAGTCCACAAAGATAAATTACACCGTCCCAACCGTAGTTTTTATCCATATCTGGACCCATATTTGCCAAAGTTGAACTTTTTTCAGTTCTGTTAGTTTCATTCACAACTGCTTGTTGATAAAAAAACAATGCTTTTCTATAAAAAATTTGAGAAACAACATCATAATTGTGACCATTACACTGCAAATTAATATCATTGCAAAGCCATGCAAGTCGTAAAGAAAGAATTCCCTTTTTTAATGTTGGTAAAAAATCAGGAGGACATAAATCATAAGTCATTAAAGCCAGATAATACATTGCAGCGCCATCAAATAAAGTTCTTTCTTTTTTTAAATTAAAATGTGGAAAAATTGTCTGGCACTTTTCTTTTCTATCATTTGTTTTTTCATATAAACGATCAGAAAGTTCATTAGAAAACTTTTCTGTAAAATCATTCCAAAAGAAAGCAGAATAACAGTGAGGACAACAACCAATTTCATAAATAAGAGGATAAATTTTACCAAATTTTGCAGAAGGTTCAAATTGTCTATGTAGTTCAGGAGTTAACGGTCCGGCAATCATACGACCATTTCCACTGCGCATAATTTCTCTATCAAAGTTTTTTCGGCAAACAGGACAAAACATTTGTTCTTTTGACCAATATGAAATTGACAATTTTTTTTCTTCTTTTTTCTTTGATTCTGCCATAATTCCCTCTTATATATTATTTTCAATAATTACAAATGCTACTGCATATTCTTTTTCGTGACTCAACGTTATATGAATTTTACATTGTCCATATAATTTTTCAAGTATTTCTTTTGCTTTATTTTCAATTATTAACAATGGTTTGCCTTTTTCATCATTTTGAATATAAACATCTTTTACGCTAAACCCAACAATTCCTGTTCCCAACGCTTTTGAAAAAGCTTCTTTGGCGGCAAACCTAGCTGCATAATGCTGACACAGATGATTTTCACTTCCATTTGATTTGATTTCTTTTTCATTAAAAAATTTATTTATCATATCTGGAGTTTTAATCCATTTTTCAAAACGAGAAACTTTTGCAATGTCTGTGCCAATTCCACAAATCATCTATACCCTATACTCTACACTTTAAACTCAAAAAAAAAGAAACTCTTAACAATAATATTTTATTCAGAAGTAATTTCTTGATTATCATTTTTTATGACATTTATTTTTACATTACTAACTGACAAATTTTTTATTTCAAATTTTGTATTATTTTTTATTAATACTGGAGTTTCATATTCACCAGGTTCATGAATTTTACTTAAATCTACATAAACAAAATTTTTATCTGGTATATAAGATTCAAGCTTTGGCATATCGCCCATTAATACAAAATTAGCAGAACCAATTTTATTAGAAACTTTTAAATTTGAATTTAAATTTACTACATCAATTGGTACATTTTCATATTCTTTTTCCAAAGGCAAAGGAGCAATAGAAATTGTAACCTTATATTCTCCTTTAAACATAATTGAATATTTTTGATTAAGTTGAAGATTTTCTGCAGAAGTAGAAAAATTAGTTTTAGCATTAGAAACATTAACACTAGTTGTAGTAATTGTATCAACATATTTTAATACACTTTCGGGTCCTCTTACTTGAACAAAGGCAGGTTCTACTTCAATTTTTGAAATTTCATAACCACGAGCAACTTCACCAACAATTGTTGGTTGAACAGAAACATATTTTACAGCTTTTCGGTCAACTGTTACATTAACAACTTCTGGTTTTATAGAAATTTCAAGAGGATCCATTTCTTTTAGTTTATTAGAAATGTTAATGTTTACAGGAATATCATAATTACCAGGAAATTCAATGTTATCAAGATTAACAATTGCTTTAATATCAGAATTAAGAATATGAGAAATATTGTTTGCACCAGTTCTAACTTTTACAGTTATTGCAGAAGGAATTTCACCAACATTCATAACAGCTCCATTTTCAACAACTGTTAATGGAATTGCAAGAGTTTTACTTTCTACAATAGAAACTTGATGAAAAATATAAATAAAAATTGCAATTACAAGACAAATCGCTTTAATGTGAAAATTTTCTCGGAGTTTATCAATTAACTGTTTTATTGTCATCAATAGATTCCTCCATAACTTGCACATCAGGTTTTACATTTAATAAATTTTCCAAAATTTTTGTTATTTCTGTAATTGTTAAATCATAATTTAGTTTTGAATCATAAGCTAAACTAATTGCTCCAGTTTCTTCCGATACAACCAAAACTACGGCATCAGAAACTTCAGACAAACCAAGAGCCGCCCTATGTCTTGTACCAAATGTTTTTTTAATATTATAATCTTCACTTAAAGGCAAAAAACATCCAGCAGCAACTAATTTTCCACCTTGAATAAGACAAGCACCATCGTGAAAAGGTGTATCCATACCAAAAATTGTAAGTAAAAGTGCCGAAGAAATATCTGCATTTACAACTGTACCAGAACGAACAAAATTTTCCATTGGTGTTTGTCTAACAAAAACAGCTAACATTCCTCTTTTCTGTTTAGAAAGCATTTCTGCCGCTGTTAAAACACTATCTACGTAAGTATGTTTTAAACGATTTCCAAATGCAGACCAAGTAGATTGTCCAATCTTTAAGAATAATTTTCTAACCTCAGGCTGAAAAATAACTACAAGAGAAATTACAAGCCCTGGTGCAATTAAATTAATAATCCACAACAATGTAGAAAGCTTTAATAAAACAGCAATAACATAAATAATTCCAACAATTACTAAAGCTTTTAAAATTTGAAGACTGTTTGTTTTTGAAATAAATTCATAAGCTTTATACAAAATAAAAGCTAACAAAAAAATATCAAAAAAGGGACGAATATAATTGTAAAAATATAAAAACTTATCAAAAAAAGACATTTTTTTTACCTTTTTTTATTTTATCACACTATTTCAAAAAATTCATTACATTTAAAGAATCAATTGCAGATTTTACATCATGAACTCTAATTATTTTTGCTCCAGATTCAACTGCAAAAAGATTTGCACAAGCAGTTCCATATCCACGTTTTGCAGAATCTTCATTTTCGTTAATCATTGCTCCAATACATCTTTTATTAGAAAGAGCCATTAAAACTGGAATTCCCCCAAAAGCCAAATAACCACAATTTCTTATTAATTGGCAATTTTCTTCAAAGGATTTATCAAAACCAATTCCAGGATCCAAAATGATTTTTTCTTTTTTTATACCACTTTTTTTAGCAAACAAAACTCTTTGTTTTAAATATTTTTTTGCTTCTTTTATTCCCCCAGCCTTCCAAAACATCAAGATTACAGAAAGTTCAGTTGAAGAAATAAAACCAGCCATTTTTGAATCAAATTCCAAAGCAGAAACATCATTTAATACATCTGCACCATTTTCATAAGCCGCCTTCATAACAGCCATTTTTCTTGTATCAACAGAAATTGGAATTTTATCATTTATTTGTCTAATTTTTTGAATTAAAGGAACAACTCGGCTTATTTCTTCATCTTCAGAAACTTCTGCAAAACCAGGTCGTGTAGATTCTCCGCCAATATCAAGAATATCAGCTCCATCATCAATAAGTTTTAATGCTAAATCAAGGCCACCACGGCTATTTTCAAAAAAAGAATCGGGAGTGGAATTTACAATTCCCATTACAAAGGCTTTTCTTGGAGATTCAATAATTTTTTTACCTAAACAAAGTGTATTAGATTTCATTTTTTTTATTTTCACAAAGATTTATTGCAAAGATTATTTACAAAAAGATTCCACCGCTTTTACAATGCTTTCAGAATCAATTCCTGCCATTTTACAAACTTCATCCCTAGTTCCCTGAGAATAAAATTCATCATTAAAACCAAGAATTTTTGTAGAAACAAAATCTTTTTTAGATAAATATAATGAAATTTCTTCGCTAATTCCACCTTTTACAATTCCATCTTCCACAAACAAAACTGAATCATAATTTTTTGCAATTTGGTAAAAATATTCAAAATCAAAAGGTTTAATAAAACGAAGCAAATAAATATCAGCTAAAACATCATCTTTTTCAATAATAATAGAACGAACAGCTTTTTGAACATCTCCATACATTCCGCCTGTTGCCACAATTAGAACTCTATTTTTTCTATTATTAATTTCTTCTTCAGAAACATTTCCCACAACAATTTGAGTACAAGGAACAAAAATTCCTTTTCCAACTTCCACATTTGCTGAAAATTCATCAATTTCTGTAGGGCAAGAAAGCTTTGGATACCTAATTGCCACAGGATTTTTTTGATTAACAGCCCAATTCAAACACAAATCCAAATCTTTTCCACTAGAAATACTCAAAATAGAAAGATTTGGAATAGATTTAAGCAAAGTAATATCAAAAATTCCTTGATGAGTACAACCATCACCAGGCACCGCACCAGCTCTATCAAGAACAAAAACAACTGGAAGTTTTTGCAAAGAAACATCGTGAATAATTTGGTCAATTGCCCGTTGCAAAAATGTTGAATAAATACAAACAACAGGAATTACACCGCCCTTTGCCAAACCACCAGCAAAAGTTACAGCATGAGGTTCCGCAATTCCCACATCAAAAAATCTTGCAGGAAACTTCCTAGAAAAAGCAGAAAGCCCAGTTCCTTTTGCCATTGCCGCAGTAATTGCTACAATTTTTTCATTTTTATAACCAAGTTCTACAATAGAATTACTAAAACTTTCTGTAAAACTCAACTGATCAAATTTTTCTACAGTTCCGTCGCTAATACAAAATGGCCCAATTCCATGAAAAACTTCTGGCTTATCTTCTGCAGGGCTATAACCTTTTCCCTTTTTTGTAACAACATGAACAACAACAGGTCTAGAAAGATTTTTTACCCTTTTAAACACAGTTTCTAATTCTGAAATATTATGACCTTCCAAAGGCCCAACATATTCAAAACCCAAATCAACGAACAAATTATTAGAAAGGAACAAACCTTTTAAACTTCGCTTAAATCTATAAACAAATTTTTCAATAAATTTATTAAGCAAAGGAATTTTAGAAATAAAATTATCAACTCTTCGTCTAAAATTTTGATATTTTCCTGTCATTGTTAGACTAGAAAGATATTTTGAAATTGCACCAGTGTTTTGGTCAATAGACATCTGATTATCATTCAAAACAACAATCAAATTTTTACAAAGTTGGCCAGCATGACACAAAGCTTCAAAAGCCATTCCACCAGTTAAAGCTCCATCTCCAATTACCGCTATTACTTTTCCCTCTTTTTGCTGCAAATCCCAGGAAGTCAAAAGTCCCAAAGCCGAAGAAATTGAAGTAGAAGAATGTCCGTTAATAAAATAATCATGTTCACTTTCTTCAGTATTTGTAAAACCAGTAATACCACCCTTTTGACGCAAAGAAGAAAAATCTTTATATCGACCTGTTAAAAGTTTGTGAGTATAACACTGATGGCTAACATCCCAAATAATTGCATCTTTTGGACTAGAAAAAACTCTGTGAAGAGCCACAGTCAATTCCACAACCCCAAGATTACTAGCAAGATGTCCACCATTTTTCCCAACAACTTCAATAATAGTTTTTCTAATTTCTGTTGTCAGTTTTTCAACTTCTTTTTGAGAAAGATTTTTTATATCATCTGGCGAATTAATTTTAGAAAGCAATTTTAATTTTCTACCCCAAGTGTCTAGCTTCGATGTGGCTCCATAGCCCTTGCCTAAAAAAAAGACCGCGTCAGTTCTAAAAACTTTCGCGGTCTTATCTGACACAAATTTTCGACTAAGTCAATTAAGACTAGCTTAATTACTTACTCTTATGTCGATTACGTCTAAGCATCTTTTTTCGCTTATGTGTCGCCATCTTCTGGCGTTTTCTTTTCTTTCCACAAGGCACGATGGCACTCCTACTTTATAAAGTGTTGATATTATCTCAAAAAAATAAGATTTGGTCAATATCTTTTGCAATTTCTTTTTATTGAAATAAAAAATAATCAGAAAATTTTTGTTTTAATAAATTATACACTTTTTCAATATCATTTTCAGTTGCTTGATAAGAAATATTAATGCTTCCTGGAATATCACGAATATATGTATATTGTTTTTTTGCATATTTTTTGCTGTTATGAATAATTCTTTCTTTTATTTTTTCTTCAGAATCATACAAAAAGAATTCTTGATAACCAATTGCTTTCATTCCAGGACATTCTTGTGTATAACCTTGTTTTATTAAAGAATCAAATTCATTTTTTAATCCCATTTCAAACATTTGTTCAACACGTTGTTCAATTCTTTTATGAAGTAGTTCTCTTGGAGGTTCCAAAACTAAAAAAGTAAAATCATAACCATCACGTAAATCTTGTTCAATTTTATAGCTAGATCTTGTGTTACCAGTTAAATAATAAACTTCTAAAGCTCTTAAAATTCTATATTCATCATTTACGTGAATTTTGTTTGCGCTTTCTGGGTCAATAGATTTTAATTCGTTATATAAAGCAATGTTTCCTTCAATTTTTATTCGCTTTTTTAAATTTTCTCTTAATTCTGGATCAGATTCTGGAGTTTTTGGAAGCCCGTACATAAAACTCCTAATATAAAAACCTGTTCCGCCACAAATTACAGGCAACTTTCCATTGGAATAAATTTCTTTACAAATTTTATCTGTTTCATCAATAAAATCAGAAACATTGTATTGCTCATTTGGAGAAATTATATCTATTAAGTGATGTGGAACATCTTTACAAAAGTCTTTTGTTGGTTTTGCGGTTCCAATATCCATACCTTTGTAAACCTGCATAGAATCTGCACTAATAACTTCACCAGTTAAAAAAAAATGACTACCCTTTGAACAAAATAAATCATACATAAGGGCAGTCTTTCCTGAAGCTGTTGGTGCAAAAATCACTAAAACAGGTATTTTTGCACTATTTTTTTTCTTCAATTCTATATTTTACCTTTTCATTAAAAAGTTGACCAGCTGCTGTACAAACATCTTTATCGTTATTTTTTTCGATTTCTGGATCTTTTACTTTAGCCATTTGGTAAGCACGACGACTTGCAGCTACAGTAATTTCATAAATATTACCTTTAAATTCTACTAATTGTTCCAATGGAAAAATCATTACCCTACTACCTCGTAAATTTTAATGATTTAATATTATAACTTTTTTTATTCTTTAATGTCAATGATGTGGTTAAAGGAATTCATTACAAATGGGCATTATTTATAACACATCTTTAGTTTTGTATGTAAAAAACAGGTAAAATGCATTATAAAGAGCTATAAATTATATTTTTAATTTTTCGCATTGTTGAAGTTGTGCCCGAATTTGTAATTTGTTGCAAATAAACTATAGTTAAATCATTTTTTAAATCTACAGACATGTAAGGTCCAAGCCAACCATCCCAACCAAATTCACCGTTTTCTGTAAAAATTGAAGTTTTTCCTTTATCAATACAAACTCTGTTTAAATTGCAATATGTATAACCTTGAAGATGTTCCATTTTTTTGTCAAAACATTTTTGCAAATTGTCAGAAAGTTTTGAATTACTTAAAAACTCAACTGTTTTTTCTTGTAAAATTCGTTTTCCATCAAAAAAGCCTTTATTTACAAGCATTAAACAAAACTTCATGTAATCATCAACAGTGCTGTTTAATCCAGCACCACCACTTTCAAAACTAGGAATTAATTCCATTTTATTTTGAATTCCTAAATTACATTTTGTAAAAAGTTTTAATTTTCTTTCTGAAATTTCATATATTTTTGCCAAGCGATTTTGTTTTTCTTTTGGAACATAAAAATCTGTATCATTCATGCCAAGAGGTTCAAAAATATTCTTTTTTAAGAAATCGGAATATTTCATACCAGAAGCAACTTCCACAACTGCAGCTAAAATATCTGCGCTAATTCCATATTGATAATCGGTTCCAGGTTCAAAAGAAACTGGAATTTGAGCAACCTTTTTTGCAAAATCTAATGTTGTAAAATCATTTTTTGTAACAACATTTTCATTTAAAAATTCATTAATAAAAATGGAAAGTTCTTTTTCTGCAACATTTAAATCTGAACCGTAAGAAAATCCAGAAGTCATATTTAATAAATCTTTTATTAAAATTGGTCTTTGTGATTTTTGAATTTTATCATTTATGCAAATTTTTAAATTATTAAACTCTGGAATAAAATCAGAAACATTTTGCCATAAATCAATAATTCCTTTTTCTACTAAAATCATTGTGGCAACTGCAGTTACGGGTTTTGTCATAGAAAAAAGTCTGCAAATAGTATTACGTTTGAATGGAATTTTATTTTCAATATCTAAAAATCCAGATTCAAAATAACCTAACTCTTTGTTGTTTTTAAAAATTAAACAATTACATCCAGAAACAAAATTGTTTTTTACAGAATTATCCATTACATTTTGGATATTTTTAAGATTATAAATATTCATTTTTTCCTGCCAAATTAAATAAACAAACTTTTTGTAGTTTTTTCATATAAAAATCTTAAATCTTCTTCTTGTATTGTTGTAAATTTAAAATCTACACAGAGTTTTGAATTATCATCGTTTTTATAAATCTTATTAATTATTGTTGTTACAAAAATATCCCTTGATAAAACAGGTCCTTTTTTTAAAGAGAAAATCAATTTAATTCCAAACTCTTCATTGTCTGCAAATGAATAATCTTTTGGAAATCCTATAACAATTCGTTCATGATCAACATATAAAATTTCTGACGGTCCAACACGATTTTCCAAAGCTTCCATTTTTTTATTTTTTAATGTTAAATAATTGCAAACAGGAATTAATAAAAGCCCATTTCCAGCATTCTTTTGAACTTTTATTTCTTCTACAAATTTTTCTAAATAAGATTTAGCTACTTTTTGATTTTCCAAAGGAATTGATTTCCAAACAGGTCGTTCAAATAATTCAACATTATTAAAAGGAACACAATTAATATTAATATCTTTTTTATTTTTAAAATCAAAGTAAATATTTGCAGTAAAATCGTATAAATGTTCTTCTTCTATGTCTTGAATTCTGTTAATTTCTTTTGGCATAGTAAGAATAAGCCCTTCTTTAGATTCTTCAAGCAAAGATTCAAAATATAGTCCTACTCTATTAAAATAAAATTCTACTTTTATTTTTTTTGATTTTAAATTAATTGCATTTTGAGAAACATTTTGTAATGTAATAGTTCCTGTTTTAGAAGCTTTAACATGTTCACCTTTTATTGCTACAGGAAAAATTTGGGAAGGAACTGAGTGAATTTCTTCTGGATTCACATTTGATTCTATTGGTGTAAGTGTAACAGGAACATTTCCGTCAATCAAATACTGTAAAACTAATTCTCTTTCAATTCCTGTAAGTTTTTCGTTATTCATCATTTTTATTCCATTTTGTAAAATTAATTTGATATAATGCAGAAGGTTCTTGAGTGTTCATATACATTATAACATCAATTTTTCCAGGTTTACAGAAAATTCTTACTGGAACTTCAAATAAATTATCAGAAATATAAGGTTTTCCAATAATCCAATTTTCAAAAATTTGTTCAATTGTTTCTTTTTCTTCGATTTCTATATTTTGATTTTTTTGTTCTTCATCTGTTATTAATAATTTACTTTGAGGAAAATCTTCACAAAAATAAGAATTCCAACCTTCCATTAAATCATTTATAAAAAAAACATAATTCATATTAAATTTATTTACAAAAAGATTTTGACCATCACCTGTAATATCTTTTGAAACTTCTGTTAAAAAATTGTTAATAAATTCAATTTGATTGTGATTTAATTGGGATACATCAAGAATTGTAAAATCTTCTATTTGTGGAAAAACTTTTGGTGAAAAATTTTTTAAAACTGAAATATTTTCAAAAGTAACAAATGAATCATCTTGTATTCTTTCTTTTTTATTTATTTCTATTTCTAACCTTGAGGGGTCAAGTTCGTTTGTCCATTTTAATTGTTTGTCTTTTTCTGAAATTATTTTTT
>JAFXDY010000134.1 GCA_017521105.1 Treponema sp. | reverse complement strand
CTTATCAACAACGATAAATTATTCATCCCCAAATCCTTTTACTGTACAGTTTTTTAAGATCTTAATATGAGAATACAACATTATCATAAACCAAATTTGATTTTTTGAGTATATTTTTTATTTTTTCACTACCTTAAAACACCACCGAAACCCTTGTTCCGTGGTTTTCTTGGCTTTCTAGGGTGAGTTTTGCGTTTTGGATTTTGGCGGCGTGTTTTACGATGGAAAGACCAAGACCTGTTCCACCTGTTTCTCTGGAATGGCTTTTGTCTACTCTAAAAGGTTTTACAGGATAATCGTCAGAGCCCAAATCAAGCCCATAGATTTTATCCATTTCAGAACCTTTTGCCTTAAAACCAGTTTGTTGCAAAGTGTACACTTCAATATCACGAATTGCAGAATCATCATCAACACAAAAGGTCGTATTTTATTCTTCTGAAAATGTTGGATCAATATTTTAACCAACAGCTCGGTTGCCTGAACGATGTAATAATGGAAGAAAGATGTAAAATGTGAAGGAAGTTTGTGTAAAATTTGTGTGAAGTTTTGTTGTGGGTGTGGGAAGTAATTTATTTGCATGATGAATGCTGAAATGAAAATGGGAGAAATAAATTGAAAAAATCTTCAGTTGTTAAGGATTACTTGACAACCTGTCGGCTACGAACCTTTGTTATGTGATTATTTTTCTTAAATCATCTCGAATTTCTATTTCGGACGATTGATTGTTTATATAATTTAATATTCTTTGAAACAATTCTTCATTAGATATATTAATTTTGACTTTTGACATATTTTTATTCATTTTCATTTCAATAATTTCCATTGTTGGCTTAAAACTACATCCTTGATAAGAGTATACAACCGACATTATGTAGAAATAGAAAGCATCATTATATTTCTTTTCTTTTGAACAAATTTTTGATTGCAATTTTTTTATTTTTGGCAAACAATCTAGATGCGTAAGAGATATATAATTTAAGTATTTCCAGCACCTGTCATACATTTTATTTTTATATAGAACATCTGCCAAATACATCGGCCAGGAAACGCCAGGAAAAATAATACCACCTTGATTGTATGTAATGTCCTCAATTATAGCAATTCCTTCTTCAAGATTTCCAGTTTCAATTTTTTCTCTTGCTAGTTCTAGAATTTTCAACTGTTTGTCTTGTCTTTTTAAAAGAGAATCTGTCATTCTATCTTGTTTTTCAAAATCTTTTTCTTGTTGAATTTTGTACTCTTCTCTCAAAAAGTTTTTATTCTCTTTGACAATTTCTTTTACCGTTTGTTTCTTTATATTTTCATTTTTTTCTATTTTGTTCGTATTTTTCTTTCTAAAAATTAAAAACACCACGAAAATAATTATAAGAATTGGAACAATTGACAATTGATTTTCCTTCCTCCGTTCGATTAATAAATTTCAGCAAGCTTGACTTGCTGAAATTTATATCCACTTTAAATAATAAAGAGTAAAAAAAATAGCCGCCTAGTCCCTTAACTTGTGCGGCTATTGTCAAACAAATGTGGAGATGACCAAATGACTTGGGCATTTCCTTTTTTTAATATACATCTACTTTCCAAATTTTGCAAGTAGATTCCTAGCTCAAAACCTTCCCCCTCTACTCCCCGTGCATTCCCGTAATAGAAAACTCTACCCACTCGGCGATGTTTGTGGCGTGTTCCACATAACAATTGCTTAAACCACACAGGCCTTGAGCCTGTGTCGGCTACGAAGCTTTGTTATGTGATTTATTTTTCCTTATACATCTGTAATACAGTTTTTTTTGCTATTTCCGGTGTTACTTCCTCATCTGGTATAAACTTATCTGGAGCTCCGCTATCTTCATCTAGCAGTATCTTCCGCAAGAAGGATGTTTTCCTGAAATATGGCTGATTTTTTTTATTCTGTTGTCCAGCCAAGAGTTTCGTTCAAGGACTCTGGCAACCCTTTTATTCTAATATCCTTCTGGCATGCATTATAATCTCCGTCCCACTGAACCCAGGCATGTAAAACAAGACCTTCTTTTGTTTTAATTACATACTCCATACCTTCGCCATAGCTTCGTCCAATGTCTTCGGTAAGATAATAATATTCAACAGAAGTGATTGTATATTTTAATGTCTTTGTAGTTGATTCTACACTATAACCATTAAGAAAATCTGAATAATCTGCTTTAGCTGCCTTCCAGTCAAAGTTGAATTCTGCTGTTTTCTTGTCCAAATCAAAAATCAACTCATACTTACTTCGATTTTTATCTTCAGTATCCCAATAATAATCAATTTTTACTTTTGTACCTTTCTTATAAGAAGTCTTTTTGTACTTAGAAGCCTGCTTTGATGATTTGTAAAGAAGACCTGAATCTCCACTTGCCTTGCTGATAGCCTCATACATGCTTTTTACATATTTTCCTTCTTCGTTAGCTTCTTTCATGTCCAGATTGCTGCTTTGACTTGCAACATTTTCAGCAGATTTTCCTAAGCGGCTGTAAAAATCTGCAAGGTCTTCATCACCATAAGAATAATCATCACCATAAGAATAATCATCACCGGCACTTGCTGTAGAAGCTTCAGATTCAAAAGAGTTTGCATCAAGTTCATCAACTGCCTTTAAAACAGCTTTAGAATTTGATGCCACAACATTATAATCCTTTGAATTGATATTTTTCTTTAAATCTCCAAGCGGATCAACTTTCATAAGTTTCATCATGGCTTTTGACTGTTCATCCAATTCACTTTCTGCTTTTAAAATAGCAGCACATTGTAAAATCATTGAATACTTTTCTATACTGTTTGGATTTGAAATTCCATATTTTTGAAGTATGCTTTCAGCCTTTTGTTTTTCACTTACTGCTACTGTGAAAGAGTCATTCGTATCTATTCCAATTTTTTCAAATTCCTTTTGAAT
>JAFXDY010000133.1 GCA_017521105.1 Treponema sp. | reverse complement strand
TCACCTTTCTAGCGACGGAACTTTTGATATGTACAAAATTGTTCGCACTCTTTACGAAACAGGTTTTGATGGAATTATTCGTCCAGACCACGGTCGTATGATTTGGGGCGAAAAAGCAATGCCAGGTTATGGTCTTTATGACAGAGCGTTAGGCGCATGTTATTTGCAAGGCCTCTGGGAAGCATGCGAAAAATCTGTTGATAGAAGCGGAGTAAAGATTTATAAATAATTTTGCGGGCAAAATTATTTATAAATCTAATTCAGAATTCAGAATGTAGAATTCAGAATTGTGGAAGCGGCGCGAGGAGAGATGGGGGCCACACGGATTTGTATTTTGCTAACGCAAAATACGGTTTAAGGTTATAAAGTGTAGATGTCATTGCGAGCGAAGCGTGGCAATCCAGAAATCTAAGTTGTAAATACTAGATTGCTTCGGCTTTGCCTCGCAATGACAGGACGTAAGTTTTAAAATCTGAATTCTGAATTTATTTGGATAACCTAAAAATTGCCTTCGCAATTTGTTTTAAGTCGCTGCAAGCAGCTTACCAAGTTTCTTGCAGAAACTTGCGGTTTCCTATTGAACACCGGCCGCCAGCGGCCTTACGTATGTAGTAAACCTAAAAAATGCAGTGCATTTTTTTTAACGGTTTGCTATAGAACACGGGCAACCAGTTGCCCCACACAGGAGGTAAGATAAAAACTGCCTGAAATAGCGTCAGTTTTTATCTTTAATAGTTTGCGTTGCAAACTAAATATTTAATGTTGTTTCTCACTTCGTTGCGAAACAACGATAAAAAGTCAATTCCAAAACTGAAGTTTTGTTCATTGACTTTTTATGGGAGAAAATATGATTTTATCTAAAGACGGTTTGCAATCGGCTGAATGGAAGAAAAAAGGGTATGTTCTTCCTCAGTTTGATTTTGATAAAGTTTGTGAAAATACAAAAAAATCACCATTTTGGATTCATTTTGGTGCAGGAAATATTTTTAGAGCCTTTCAGGCTAATGTTGTTCAAAATCTTTTGAATGATGGTGTAATTGATTCAGGTCTTGTTGTTGCCGAAGGTTATGATTACGAAATTATAGAAAAAATGTATAAACCTCACGATAATGTTGGTGCTTTAGTTACATTAAAAGGCAACGGAAGTGTAGAAAAAACTGTTGTTGCTTCAATTATGGAATCACTTACAGCAGACAGTCAAAATGAAAGTGACTGGGCTAGATTATTAGAAATCTTCCGTAATCCTTCTTTGCAAATGGTTTCTTTTACAATTACAGAAAAAGGATATCTTTTGCAAAATGCAAGTGGTGCTTATATGCCTGGCGTGGAAGATGATTTTGCAGCTGGTCCTGTTTTGCCAAAAAGTTATATTGGAAAAGTTGTAACTTGTTTGCACGAACGTTTTGCAAATGGTGAACTTCCTGTGGCAATGGTTAGTATGGATAACTGTTCTCACAACGGAGACAAACTTTACGCCGCTGTAAACGAATTTGCAAAAGAATGGGAAAATCGTGGTGTTTGTAAACCAGGATTCTTAGCTTATGTTAATAATCCTAGCAAAGTTTCTTTCCCTTGGAGTATGATTGATAAAATCACACCTCGTCCAGATGCAAAAATTGAAAAAATCTTAAAAGACGACGGAATTGAACAATTAGAACCTGTTATTACAAGTAAAAATACTTATGTTGCACCATTTGTAAATGCAGAAGAATGTCAATATTTAGTAATTGAAGACAACTTTCCAAATGGGCGTCCAGAATTAGAAAAGGGCGGACTTTATTTTACAGACAGAGAAATTGTAGATAAAGTTGAAAAAATGAAAGTTTGTACTTGTTTGAATCCTCTTCATACATTCCTTGCTGTTAGCGGATGTCTTTTAGGCTACACTTTAATTGCAGACGAAATGAAAGATGATGATTTGCTTCGTCTTGTAAAAAAATTAGGTTACGATGAAGGACTTCCTGTTGTAGTTGATCCAAAAATCATTAGTCCAAAAACATTTATTGACGAAGTTGTAAATATGCGCATTCCAAATCCATTTATGCCAGATACTCCACAACGCATTGCTTGCGATACTTCACAAAAATTAAGCATTCGCTTTGGAGAAACAATCAAAGCATACATTCGTGATGGATTGGACGTAAATAAATTGCAAGTTGTTCCTTTAGTATTTGCACTTTGGATTCGTTATCTTATGGCAATTAATGATAAAGGTGAGGCTTTTGAATTAAGTCCAGATCCACTTTTGGCAGAATGTTCAAAATATGTTTCAGAAATCAAATTAGGTGATTCTGATTCTTCTTCAAAAATTGATGCACTTTTGTCTCGCAAAGATATTTTTGGTGTAGATTTATTTGAAGTTGGACTTTCTGAAAAAGTAAAAGATTATTTTGCAAAACTCAACTGTAAAGTTGGTGCTGTAAGAGAAGTTTTACAAAGTATAAAATAGAATATTAATAGATTAAAGAAAAAACATTTTGTTTTTGGACTTGAATATGAAAAAATTTTTGGATAAAGATTTTATTTTAGAAACAGCAACTGCAAAAAAATTGTTTCATAATTTTGCAGAAAAAATGCCAATTTTTGATTTTCACAATCATTTGAGTGCAAAAGAAATTTATGAAAATCAAACTTTGGGAAACTTGGCAAATGCTTGGCTTGATCATGACCATTACAAATGGCGTGCAATGCGTGCTTTTGGTGTGAGCGAAGAATTAATTACTGGCCACTTAAATATGGACGGTTCGGTAAATGATTTGGGCATTGACCACGACTACAAACGATTTTTAGCATTTGTAAAAACTTTGCAAAATTGTATTGGAAATCCTTTGTATCATTGGAGCCATTTGGAGTTGCAACGCTACTTTGGAATTAAAGATCCTTTAACAACAGAAAATGCAAAAGAAGTTTGGGATAAATGTAATGCACTTTTGGCTCAAAAAGATTTTTTTGTTCAAGGACTTTTGAAAAAACAAAATGTAAAAACTCTTTGTACAACAGACGACCCAATTGATTCTTTGGAATATCATAAAAAATTAAAAGAAGAAAATTGTCCAATTGAAGTTAGGCCTTCTTTCCGTCCAGACAATATTTATGCAATTTCAAATAAAGATTTTTCTGCTTATGTAGAAAAACTTGCAAATGTTAGTGGAGTTGAAATCAATAACATTGATGATTTGCTTAAGGCGTTAGAAATTCGTCTTGATTATTTTATAACTTGCGGTTGTTTAGTTACAGATTCAAGTTTGGAAAATGATTTTTATGTTGAATCTTGTAGAGATTGTGCAAATGAAGTTTTTAAAAAAGCACTTAAAAAATCAGAAATATCAACAGAAGAAGAACTTAAGTATAAATCTTATATGTTAACCCAACTTGGACTTCTTTACGGAAAGAAAAATCTTGTAATGCAAATTCATATTGGGGCTTTAAGAGATAATTCTAAAGTTCTTTTGGCAAGACGTGGTAAAAATGTTGGAAACGACAGTCTTGCTGATTTTAATTTTGCTCCACAATTAAGTGCACTTTTAACAAAAATTGAAGAAAGTGGCACTTTGCCAAAAACAATTTTGTATAATCTTAATCCAAAAGATAACGAAGCTTTGGCAACAATGTGTGGCAATTTTAATAGTTTGTATAATTCTAGTGACTTTGAAACTGGTTTTGCAAAAGTTCAATTTGGACCTGCTTGGTGGTTTAATGATCACAAAGATGGAATTGAAGAACAAATTAGAGTTTTTGCAAGAACAAGTGTTTTGGGTGGATTTGTAGGAATGCTTACAGATTCAAGAAGTTATTTGTCTTTCCCTCGTCATGAATATTTTAGACGCATTTTGTGTAATTTTATTAGTGGCTTGGTGGAAAATGGCGAATATCCAAATGACATGAAAACACTTGGAGCTATGGTGGAAAAAATTAGTTATTATAACGCTGAAAAGATAATGAAGAATTAGGAAAAATTAAGAATTAGAATGGACTGCCACGACCTAAAGGTCTCGCAGTGACGTGGCAATGAAAAAAAGTACGTCATTGCGAGGAGCGAATCGACGAAGTAATCTAAGACGAGCAAGTTTTGCGAAGCGAAACTTGGTAAGCACGCGAAAGCGTGCGACTCATTGCGAGCGAAGCGTGGCAATCTAAAAAAATGGATTGTAATATAAAAAAATAGTTAATAAATTCAGAATTCTGAATTTATTAAAGTGGGGTTTTTTATGAATGAAATTTTAAAAAAGATTGGACAAACTGGTATTGTTCCAGTTGTTGTTTTGAATAAAGTTAGTGATGCTGAACCTTTGGCGCAGGCTTTGATAAATGGTGGACTTCCTTGTGCGGAAGTTACTTTTAGAACTGATGCGGCAGAAGCTTCTATTGCTGCAATTTCTAAAAAGTTTCCACAGATGTTTGTGGGAGCTGGAACTGTTTTAACAACAGAACAAGTGGATCGTGCTGTTGGAGCTGGTGCAAAATTTATTGTAAGCCCTGGCTTTAATCCAAAAGTTGTGGAATATTGTCTTAAAAAAGGTTATCCAATTACTCCGGGAATTATGACTCCAACAGAATTGGAAATGGCTTTAGGTTTTGGCCTTGATGTTGTAAAATTCTTCCCTGCAGAAAACGCTGGTGGATTAAAAATGATTAAAGCAATGGCTGCACCTTACACAATGATGAAATTTATGCCAACTGGCGGAATTAGCACATCAAATGTTCGTGATTATTTAATGTGTGACAAAATTTTGGCATGTGGTGGCAGCTGGATGGTAAAAGGAGATTTAATCAACGCAGGCAACTTTGCCGAAATTGAAAAACTCACAAAAGAAGCCGCTGAAATCGTAAAAGAAATAAGAAAATAATTCAGAATTCAGAATTCGGAATTCAGAGTGAGAAAGTGGCGCAGAGGAAAGAGAGTGTCATGTGGATTTTCTAAGGTTAAACGGTCTTTGCTATAAAATAGTGAGCAACGTTAGTTGCGAACAAATCCGTGTGGCAATCTAGAAAGCCGGGCGTTGCGGGCTGGCGTTTGAAGCCCGCTAGAAGGGGTGGCGAACAAGCACAAACTTAGTTTGTGAATGTGAGACAGGGGAAGGCTTTCCCCTAAAAAATATGAATGTGAAAAAGATGGACTGTAAGAACCATATTGTTTTACAGTAAAAAATAAATTAGTGAATTCTGAATTCAGAATTTGAATATTGGAGAAATAAAATGGGAAAAATTGTTACTTTTGGTGAAATTATGTTGCGTTTGGCGCCTGAAGGTTATTATCGTTTTGTTCAGGCCGAAAATTATGGGGCAACTTTTGGTGGTGGTGAAGCAAATGTTTCTGTTTCTTTGGCAAATTATGGGCTTGAAACTGCGTTTGTTACAAAATTGCCAACTCACGAAATTGGTCAGGCTGCTGTAAATTCTTTGCGCCGTTTTGGTGTAGACACAAGTTTTATTACTCGCGGTGGGCCTCGTGTTGGTATTTATTATTTGGAAAAAGGTGCAAGCCAACGTCCATCAAAAGTGATTTATGACAGAGCTGGTTCTTCAATTGCACTTGCAACAAAAGAAGATTTTGATTGGGATGCAATTTTTGAAGGTGCTTCTTGGTTCCATTTTACAGGAATTACTCCTGCTTTAGGGGACAATGTTGCAGAAATCTGTTTGGAAGCTTGTAAAAAGGCTCGCGAAAAGGGAATTACAGTTTCTTGTGATTTGAACTATCGCAAAAAGCTTTGGACAAAAGAAAAAGCTGGCCAAGTGATGGGCGAACTTTGTAAATATATTGATGTTTGTATTTCAAACGAAGAAGATGCAAATGATGTTTTTGGAATTAAATCTGAAGCAACTGATGTTACAAGTGGAAAATTGAATAAAGATGGGTACAAAGAAGTTGCAAAAAAACTTACAGAACGTTTTGGATTCAAAAAAGTTGCAATTACTTTAAGAACATCTCTTTCTGCAAATGATAATTTGTGGGCTGGTATGCTTTACGATGGAAAATCTGGGGAAAGTTATTTTTCTAAAGAATACAAAATGCACATTGTAGACCGCGTTGGTGGTGGCGACAGTTTTGGTGGCGGATTAATTTACGCTTGTTCAAATGATTTTGATAATCAATCTACAATTGAATTTGCTGTTGCTGCAAGTTGTCTAAAACATTCTATTGAAGGCGACTTTAATATGGTTAGCGTTTCTGAAGTTCAAACTTTGGCTGGCGGTGACGGAAGCGGACGCGTGCAACGTTAATTCAGAATTCAGAATTCGGAATTCAGAGTGTGGTGAGAGGAGAGGGGGCCACGCGGATTTGTTCAGGACTAACGTCCTTCACTAATTTTGAATTATGATTTAAGAAAAAAAAGACTTCAGATTGAGTTCTGAAGTCTTTTTTTTTTCGACAATATAAAAATCTAGTTGCTTTCTAGTTCAATACTTCCTGATGTTGTATCAATAAGTATTGCAACTCCACCTTCGTTGTATTTTGAAACGTAATCGTGTTTTGGATGGTAAGTTCTTTCTTTAATTTCATCTTCAAATTTTCCTGAAGAAGAATTTGCAATAATTTCAAAATTCATATCTTCTGGAATTTCTAAGTCAACAGAGCCACTTGTTGTTTTGATTGAAGATTCTGCTTCAATTTGATTTTCTAGTTCTAAATCAACAGAACCACTTACAGCTTTTATGTCAAAATATTGGCAAACTGTTTTGCTGCAGTCAATGTCGCCACTTGTTGTTTCACAAGATAAATATTCACATTCAATTTCTTGTGTTGTAATTTCTCCGCTATTAGTGTCACATAAAATTTCATTTGATGTAAGCTGTTTTATTAAAATATCTCCACTGGCTGTTTTTGCAGAAAACTTTGTTGTTTTGCCGGTTGCAAATTCAATTTCACCGCTAGCTGCTGAAAGTGCAATTTTATCTTTTGCATTTGTAAATAATACTTTAATATCGCCGCTGGCAGACCCAACTGTTAATTCATCTGTTTCTAAATTATCAATAAAAACTTCTCCACTTGCCACTTGAATTGTTGAAACTTTTGGAAAAAAATCTGTTGGTAAATACACATAAACTGTGCAGATGTTTCCTGTGTACCATTTTTTGTTACTTGTTGTTTTTATTAATAACTTATTTTCTTCAATACAAACTTCTGGAATTTTCTTTGAATAATTACTAGCAATTTCAACAAGAATTTCAGAACCGTTTGTTGTTTTGATTTCTATGTTTTCATAAGTTAAATCTACAGAAATTGTATCAATATTTTCTGTAGAATAATAATCTTTAGAAACAATATTTTCTGCTGGTAGCATCATACATGATGTTAAAATGAATAATGTAAAAATAATTGATTTTGTAATTTTTTTCATTTTTTTTCCTGTAAAATTATTTATTTTTATTTATGAAAATTGAACCACTTTCTGTTTTTGCTGTAATCTTGTAGGAACCTGCTCCTGCTTGGGCTTTAATTGTTTTTCCTTTAGCGTTTATGTGTTCAATATATGTATTTTCAGCAAATGCAGTACAGTCGAATGCAGCATTTATGTTTTCTGGTAAATCAAGGGTAATTGAACCAGAAACAACACCAAAGTTACAGTCCGCTTCAAAATCTTTTTTAGTTGAAACATTAACGCCACCACTTACTGTTTTTGCATTAATTTTGTTAAAGTTGCCATTTGCATAAATTGAACCACTAATATTTTCTGTATTAAAATCTTCAAAATTGCAATTTTCAACTCTAATAATGCCACTAACATTTTTTGCATTGGTTATGCGTGTTGTAGTATCTTTTACTTCTATTAGACCACTTGTATTTTCAACATCAAGTTTGTTTAAACAAAAACCTGTAACTTTTAAAATTCCAGAAACTAATTTTGCATTAATGTTTGTGTTATCTGTAATGCATTGTTCTGGTAATTTAAGCTTTAATGATCTTGTGTAAAGGGAATCTTTGTCTTGTTCAATAATCAACATGTTGTTTTTACAAGTTGTATTAGGTTCGTTTTCTTTTGTCCAACTACCATATAGTTCAATTGTAATTTTATCATCTTCAGCTTTTTCAATTTCTAAAGATTCAGAAATTAAAGAAACTCTTATATCATCTAATTTTTCAGATTCTATAGTAAAAGTTGAATATAAATCGTTTACAGATTGAGAAGCCAAAAATTTGTTAAAACCTAAAATAGACTGGCCTTTCTTTATTGAAGAAATAAAGAATAATGCTAATGCAAAAATTGCAATTCCCCAAACAAAAATCATTTTTTAACTCCTATCTTTATTGAATTTTGATACTTCCACTCATGCTATTTGCTTCAAGTTCGTAAATTCCGTTTCCAAGTTTTTGGTCCACAGATTTTGCTTTTGTGTTTGTATGTTCACACAAAACAGAACCACTTGTTGAAGAACAATCAATTTTTGCATTTGTGTCTGTTGGTAAATCAATTGTTATTGCACCACTAATTGTAGAAAACCTAGAATCTTTTGTAAAGTCTTTTTGATTTTGTACTTTTATGCTTCCGCTTACAGCCTCTGCATCCAATTCATCAAAATATCCTTCTGCTTTTATTGAACCACTTACAGTAGCAATTTCTAAATCATCAATACTACAATTTTCAACTTTTACACTTCCGCTTACACATTCTAAATTAGAAGATTTACAAATAATGTTATTAAGTTTTATAGATCCACTAACATTAGAAACATTTAATTTTGACATTTCAAAATCTAACAGTTGAACGCTACCAGAAACGTTTTCAATTTTTGCAATTGAGTTTTGTGTAACTTTTTCTGATGGAAGTTTTACTACAACAGATCTTTTGTGTAAATTAACTCCATTTTTTTG
>JAFXDY010000132.1 GCA_017521105.1 Treponema sp. | reverse complement strand
TTCAGGTTCTTCCGAAGGTGTAACAATTCTTATGTTGCCAATTTCGTAATAAGAAACAATATCTGTATTTGCTGGTTTGCTTAAATTTACAGCTTTTCCTTGTTGCAATAAAACTTCTGGTTCGGAGTTGCGTTTATTTGCAAGACCTGTAATTGTTCCAATAATTAAAACAATCAGAAGTCCAATGATTATGGCGTACAAAATGTAATCTAACTTTACTTTTTTATTTGTAGACATTGAGATTTCCTTTTTATTTTAAAAAATTTATTGGACGAATGGTGAACAAAGTGCCAAAAGCCGACCTGTCATTCTTGCTGTAATGTGAACTCCGTCGTCAAGCCATTCTTCACTTTGAATGCAACCAGCTTTTCTTACTTCATTAATCAAAACAGATTGAGAAGTTGGAATTATATATTCTGCTAATTCGCCATACAAAAGCTCATATATTTTGTCTTTTAGTTCTACGAAACCAATTTCTTCTTTTGCACTAATGCAAATTGCTTCTGGAAACTTTAATCGCAACGCCGAAAGAGTTTGTGTTGAATCGTCATTTTTATCTACTTTGTTCAATAAAATTAAACGAGGATTTTTTGTGGCTCCAATTTCTTCAAGAACATCGCAAACTGTGTTGTACTGAAATTCAGCTTCAGCATCAGAAGAATCTAAAACTAAAAGCAATAAATCTGCAGTGACAGCTTCTTCCAAAGTTGACTTAAATGCGTCAATTAAATGGTGTGGTAAATTACTAACAAATCCAACGGTGTCTGTAATTAAAACTCCTGCGCTATCGTTTAGTGGAAGTTTTTTTGTTAAAGGGTCTAAGGTTGCAAATAATTTGTTTTCTACAAAAGTTTCTGAACCAGTTAGAGCATTTAGCAAAGATGATTTTCCTGCGTTTGTGTAACCAACCAACGCAACGGAAGGAACTTTGCCTCTTTGTTTTCTTTGAGTTTTTCTATTCAGTTCAATTTCTGCAAGTTCTTTTTTTACAGCTGCAATTCGTTCTCTAATTTTACGCTGATCAAGTTCAAGTTGAGTTTCTCCAGAACCTTTTGCACCAAAAGCCCCACCACGTTGTCTTGAAAAAGTTCTATTCATGTGAGAAAGTCGTGGAAGCGAATACATTAATCTTGCAAGTTCAACTTGTAAAACAGCTTCTTTAGTTTGTGCCCGCTGAGCAAAAATACGAATAATAACTTCTTGTCTGTCAAAACAACTTAATCCAGTTAGTTCTTCCCAATTTCTTTGTTTTGTAGGTTCTATGTTAAAATCAAAAATAATACAATCCGCTTCAACAGAGTGAGCAAGTTCATTAATTTCTTGAGCTTTACCTTTTCCCATCCCATAAGCAGGATGTACTTCTAATCTGCTAAGAGTAAGTCTTTGTACAATGTCCATTCCAAGAGTTAAAACTAAACCTTTTAATTCTTGTAAATTATTTCCTGGTTCTCCAACAAGTAATGCTCTTGGAATACGTTGTTCTTCTTTTGCAATTTCAATCATCCTATTAAATATACCCTAGAATTTGACATTTGGTAAAGAAATTTTATTCAGTTTGTGTTAGAATAAACCGATATTAAAAAGAGAGATGACGTCGGGTCAAAAAGTTGCTCTTAGTACTTTATTTTCTGTAGCTTTATTTGGTGCTTTTGTTTTTGTTACAAAAACTGACTTTGTTCCGGAGATTGAAAAAAGATTTTATACTCAGTCAAAAGTTCAACAAAAGCAAGCTTATTTAGAAAATGTAACTAATAGCTTAGATTTATACATTCAGAATGTTCTCAATCGATTGGAAGATAAAGAAAAAGGATATTTGCAATCAGCTGCAGTTTCTTCGTATCTTTCGCAAAATCCAGCGGAAAGTGATACTGTAGAACGAAGAAATATAACCGAAAAACTTTTTTATGATTATCCTGCGTTAAAGGGAATTCGTTTTATTGATAAAAATGGTGTGAATCTTCATTTTAGTACTTATGATAGAACTGACATTTTAAAACAAGTTGGAATTAAAAAGTACTACAAGAATTATCCTGATATTGTAGACGAATATAAAGAAATTGATATTAAAAAAATATTTTCTGAAAAAACAGTTCCTGCAAAAAAAGTATATTTTGATGAAGTAAAAAACAGAGTTTTATTTGTTTTGCCAGTAAATTGGTTGGAAAATGTATATGCAGGTTGTTTTGTTTTTTATTTTGATGTTTCTGTAATTGAAGATGTTTTACTAGAACAGGCAGTTTTTGATTTTACAGATAATTTAAAAATTGTTTCTGATGAAAAATACAACGGTGGTTTTGTAGTTGGCGTTCCTGAAGATGAAAAATCAATTTTTACAGAATCAATAAAAAACAATTGGTTTGGAAAAAATAATTCTACACCAGTTTTAGCTAATCAAAATATTTCAAAAATTGTTACTCAAAAAGATGGCACTTCTTGGGTGATTATGAATTCTAAAGATTCTAAAAACTATAGAATTAGCCTTTTAGAAAAAACGTCATTTTTTGAACTTTCAAAAGAATTTATTTATTTAATTTACTTTGCAATTTATATTTCGTTGTTTTTAGTGATTTTTCTTTTGTTTAGTTTAAAACGAGATTCAATTTATGTTCTTCAAAAGAAAATTCGAAAAATTCAATTTGGGATAATAAAGGAATATTTAAAAAATCAAGAAAAAATTGAATGGAAAAACGTTGCACAGCAGTTAAAGGCAAGAAATGATGAAATAACTAAAGAAATAAGAAAAAGTCTTGGACGCAAACGCAAGTATAAATCAAAAGATATAGAAGAAACTTTGCAAAAAAGTTGGAATGAAGTAATTGATGTTATTAGTTCCTATAGTCCAGATGCTTTAGGAACTGTTTCTGCAAATTCTTTGACATCAAGTTATCCAACTGGAATTTCACCTAATGCAAATTCGTCTGTAACAATTGAACAAATTCGTCAAGTTATGGAAGATTTGCTAAAATCTACAACTTTGAATGTTGCTGCCACATCTCCAGTAAAAGTTCAAACTGTAAAAAAAGCCGTTGCTCCAGTTGCAGTTGCTGAAGAAATAGAAGAAATTTCAGAAGTGGAAGAAATTAGTGATATTGACGAAGTTGAATCATTAGAAGAAGTTGAAGAGATTTCCGAAATTGAAGAACTTGAAGATTTAGACGAAGTTGATTCTCTTGAAGAAGTTGAAGATATAGAAGAAATAGAAGATGCAGAGCCACTTGAAGAATTAGATGAAGAAGCTCCTTTAGAAGTAATTGAAATTGCGGACTCAATAGAAGAACTAGAGGAAGTGGAAGAAATTGAAGAATTTTTTGATAACGTTCAAGTTCAAGAATTTGTTTATAAACCTCCTGTAAATTTAGCTGCAGATAATGGATTAATTTTTGGTGCCGAAGAGTCTCTTGAAAAATCAATTAGAGACAATAATGATGTTTATATTAACAGTTTTAATTTTGCCACAGTAGAAAATTTATTAAAAGATGAATTGTGCATTGGCTCAATTATTGTAGAATATAAAAAAGACAAAAAACCTTTAAAACATAAATTCTACAAACCTAATTTTAATAGTTCACAATTGAACAAAACAGAAGACATTTCCAAGTTAGATGATAATAATCATAAAAATGAAAAAACTCAAAAAGAAGTCTTAACCGTTCAAAAAAAACAGGCAGTTCAAAATGCATCAAAACAAAAATCTGGATTAATGCACAAAATTTTGTCTGAAAAAATGGAAACAAAAGTTGCAGAGCCAACAAAAAATGTGGCAAAGCAAGCTCAAGAACAAAACTTAAAAATTTCAGAAGAAATTGAAGTTTTGCAAGAAGCATCATTATCAGATGTAAAATTTACAAATCAGTTTTCTATGGTAAGTTTTGGTGTAAATGTGGGAGACATTCAAGAATTACAACAAGTTCAGCAAAAAAATACTCAAACAATTACAGAAAAAAGTGGTGTTTTTTCAATTGCTGAGGATTTAGAATATTCAAAAGTAAAAGTGAATAACGACTTTAAAAATCTTGTTGATGATGTATTAAAAAGATAATTTATCCTGCCAAATATTGTTGCATTAATTGCACGAACAAATAAATCTTTTTGTAAATTCCAACACAAAAATCTTTCATTGGAGAATCGATGTATTTTTCAAGTTCTTTCCAGTTTTTTACAATAATTGGTTTTGGCTTTGAATAGTCTTCAATCAACTGTTTTACAGTTTTTCCAATTGTAACCAAATTTTGTGTACTAGTATAAATGAAAGTTTTTGCTGCATCGTTTGCATCAGAAACAACCCTGTTAATGATATTTTCTGCACCAGAATCGTGAGCTGTCTTTGGAAGAAGTGTTTTTATCTTCATTCCGTAAGCACCTTCTTCACTCATCATTTCATCAAATTCCGAAATTTTATCTGAAATTGTAAGAAGTTCCTGATATGCATTTGAAATTGGTGCCGATAAAGTTGAATCCCATTGTCCACGAATTACAACAACATCAAAATATTCACGAATTTCTTTCTTTAAATACTCAAGCAAAAATTCTTTTAAGTAATTTAAAGGTTCTGCATATTCGTAAGTGTTAAGATTTTTCTTTTCTAAAAGAGCATCTCCATTTTGAGTGTAGTGTTCCAATGCATGAACATCAGTTTTTCCAAAAATCTGCATACAAATAGAGTTTGCTTTAGAATCTTTTAATGCAATTGTAATTTTTGAAATTGCGTCACGAGTTTCATTTTGAATTTTGTCGATATAAGGTTCAATTAAAGATTCATAATGATAATGTAATGAAGTTTCGTATTTAAAATCTTGGGAAATGTGTTGAATTACAAAATCTAATGTTTTTGAAACTTGAATATTTTTTATTTTTACAATGATTTTTTTCCATGTTGAAGGTGAAATAACTTCTTTTCCATAGATTTCTTTTAGCATTGCAAAAAAGTCATTCCAAGCAACATCTTCTGCAGTGATTGCGTAAGCCACCGAAAGAAAATCTTTTAAATCATCAACAACGTATTCTGCATTTACTTTTTCTAATTTTGGAACGGGTACAAAAACACCTTCCCTAATAGAAGAATTGTATTTTTTTAGCAAAAGAAAATAATCAAAACAACAGAAATCTTTAAATAAAGTGTATGCTTTATAGATTGCTTCAATTTTTGCAGTTTTTGCAGAATCAAATTCAGAAAGGAAAAGTTGAAGTTTTTCTTCTACTTGTTCAGTCAATTTATTAATTTCAATTTGCTTTGACATTTCTGCAATTTTTTGTTCGTCAATTTGAGCAAGCAAATCGTGTTGTTTTTCTGAAAGTGAAAAGTTAATAATCTTATGTTTAAAGAGTGAAACATTTTGTGTATTTTTAAAAAGTTGTTGAGCAGGAAAAACAACTTTATAAATATCAAACATCAGTTTTGCAAAAGATTCTGTCATTTCTGAAGAATTTGTTTTATAGAATGTGTGATATTTTGTTTTAGAAATAGTTTTTGCCAATGCCTTTAATTTTCGCTTTTTTTCTGCTTCTGGATTAGAACCACCAAAAAGAGAGGCAAAAAAACTTTGAAAAAAGCTTTGTTTTTGAGAAGAATCTGATTTTTTTTCATTTGAATTGTAACTAGAATTTAAACTCATATGTTAAATAATACGGGATATTTATTGTTAATTCAAGAAAGAATTTGGTATAATATAAGTAAAATATATTATAAATTCGAAAATAAGTTTATTATCTATAACTTTTTATGAGAGGTAAAAAATGAAAAAACTTGGAATTCTAATTACATTATTATCTTTGTGCTCTGTTTTGAGTGCATACAATCCTCCTGTAAATGGAGAAAGTTTTTTTGAATATTCAACACCAAAATTATTGTCTGGTTCAACATCTGTTGCCGGAGGTGGAATCTTTTCTCCAATTGCAGAATCAATTATCATAAACCCTGCCATAACTGCTGCTGAACAAAGAGTTAATTTGTCTTTTGCATATACAGGGTTATTTACAACAAATGATTTATCTTCAAAAAAATATGGAAATATAATTCAAACTTCTATATTAATTCCTTCTAAGTTATTTGTTTTTACAGGACTAGTAAATTTTACTTCTGTTAAATTTTTTGATATGGCATTAGGCTCAACATTAAATATCAAAGCAAATCTTTCTAAAGAAATTACAGATAAACTTGATATTGGTCTTGGTTTAAATGGTGGATTTAAATTTGGAGATTATAAAGACTGGGCCTTAAGTGGAAATATTGGAGCCTTATTTACTTTAGGAGATGTTGGTTTTTTAAAAGATGTTCGTTTTGGTGCATCTGTTAATAATTTAGGAAAAGGGTTTTCAAAAACAGATGATATTAGACCTTTAAAATTAGATGGAAAAGCTTCTTCGTTTCCTTCTCTTTGTTATATAAGAGGTGGAGCGGCTGCAACTTTTGTTTCTACAGATGTTGTAAAACTTGGAATGTCTTTAGATTTTGATACACCATTGTTTCAAAATTTAATTATTACTGGTGGAATTAATTTTTCTGTAAAAGATCAATTCTTTGTAAATGTTCAAGAAAAAATTAACATAAAAGAACTTTCAAATTCTTATGCTTGTTTTATTCCGTCAATTGGTATTTCATATAAGTTCAGATTTA
>JAFXDY010000131.1 GCA_017521105.1 Treponema sp. | reverse complement strand
ATCATCATTTCCACTTTTGGGTCTACAACAATGTCAATTTTTCCAACAGTTTTTACAATTGGAGAACAAAAAGAATTTTGCCCATTTCTACAGCCAGAAAATATAGACAAATATGTAATAAGAATTATTGGAATATACATCATTTTTATTCTTTTATTCAAATCTCTCATAAACATTCTCCATAAACAGATTTTGAAATTTGTTTTATATTCAGTTATATAATTTGTTAATAAAAATACAATATCTATATGTTTTTCACTTTTTATTAAATCTTATTTTCAAATAAAAACGTCTTAATTCAATAAAACATAGAATAATCATCAATATAAAAATTGGAATTACTAAATATTGAATTAATTTTTTGTTTGGAGAATCTATAGTTTGCAAATAGATGTTTGTGCCATTTATAAAAATAATATATAACAAAACTGGAGAAATTTTGTGTGGTTCAGGATTTTCAATTTCTTCTTTTTCTGCTTGAGAAATTCCATTTTGAATTAATATGTTTTCTATATATTCAATTTCTTTTACAGATATATATTCTTTTTTTGTTTCATAGAATAAACAGATATTCTTGTTTGATTTACAAAAAAGATTTTTTGCAGATGAATTATTTTTTGTATACCACAAAACTTTATCAAGTTGGATTTGTTTCTTAATCCACAAAAGTTCAATTGTAAGAACATTTTCTTCGATGAAAACTTTTCTATTAATAACATCATTTATCATCAAAAATACAAAGAATGCAGCACCAAAAAGAAAAAATAAAGCCGACAAATACCAAGTTTCCGCAATTATTCCAGTAAGAATACAAAAAACGACTAATGATGAATTAGATACAATCCAAAAAAATCGTTCTAGTGTGTCCCATGCAAATTTTAATTTCATAATAACCTCTTGTGTAAGGCAACTGGTTTACCGATGTTTAGCTTTATTTTATAACGGTTATGTTACAATGTATAGGTCATAAAAAGTACAAATTTCAAATGTGACCTTTTGTGACCTTTTATGACCTTTTTTGTCATTGCGAGGAGCAAAGCGACGTGGCAATCCATTTAACCAGTGTTCCCTTTCTGGATTGCTTCGCTGCGCTCGCAATGACTTTTGTTGTCACACATATAAGGCCAAATAAGTCAATAGATTTTTCCCAAAATATGACTATTCATGCTTTCTTTTGAAGAAAACTTTCTTTAGAGAAAAAAATATTGATTTACAATTTTTCTAAATAAACAAAACTGAATCGTATTCAAAGGAAAATTCAGTATACAAGACTGAATCATACACATATGGTCGGTCACAAAAAATGTGCCGAAGAATTTCATCGGTACCTGAAAAAGCCTAATGCAAGGATATGGCAATTTTTTTTGAGAAAAATTGCAGTGGTTTTGTAGGTCAAAAACAGGACAGTCAGTTTATTTAATAAAATTTAAATCTCTATAAAAAAGGACCAGTAAAGTATCCATTCACGGATTGGTGAATTATTTTCTGTTTTTCAGAAAATGTTTCAGTGGCAACCAAAGCTTACTTTACTGTCCTGTATAAAACTTAATTGCATCAAATTGCTCTTTTCTTTTTAGCATATAAAAAACAGTTCTTCCAAGTTTTTGAGCAATTATACTCATAGCTTTTGCTTTCCCATATCTTGAAACAAGTCTTTCATGCCATTTTTGAGCTTCTGGATTTCCTGACAGAATCCTTACAGCAGCCTCGCTGAATGCCCATTTTAAATGTACATTACCAATTTTGTTGTGACCTCCACTTTCTTTTTTATCAGCTGAGTTATGCGTACATTTCACAAGTCTTGCATATGATAAAAAATCTCCCACATTCTTAAATCGTGAAATATCACCTATTTCATAAAGTATTGTTAGTGGAATAACAAAACCAAAACTAGGAATTGTCTGAAGAATCTTAAACTCCTGTGGAAGTTGCAATTTTACAAGTTCATCAATCTGTTTTTCAATTTTTGAAATTATCAGATGATACTGATCATAAAGATATAAATCAGCATCAACCATATCAACAATTGCTGGATTTGAAAATTTTTCTCCAATTGTGTCACGATATTTTTTTGTAGCTATTTTGGAAGCAATTAATGGTTCGTTAATATTGTATTGATGATTTGTATTTTGAAGATGAACAGATAATTCTGCTTTCTGTCGTACATAATATAATCGTCTTCTTAGCAAATCTCGAACTGCTCGATTTTCTTTTGGATATGCGTAAGCTAATGGAAAAAATCCTCCTCGAAGCATATTTGCTATTTTTTCTGAATCAATTTTGTCTGATTTTGTTTTTCCTTTATAAATTGCTGCCATGTAAAGTGCATGACCTAAAGCAAACTCTATATTTCTTTCCGCGCAAAAATCTGCAATCCAGTACCATGTGAAAATACATTCAACACCTAGTACAATGTCTTTTCCAAATGTATTTGTTATAGTTTCCAGATTATCAACACTGCAAGGCATATTTTTATGGAAAACTTTTTCTCCTAGATTATTGATTACACATACGTACATATTTCTTGCATGTAAATCAATTCCTATGTAAAATTGATGTTGGTTCTTATAGAATCTCATTAAGGTTCCTCCTTCGTTTTTTTTAGGATATCATGTTTTTACTACATGATAAGCCTCGAGGGCCTTAATGATTTTCACGGATTCGAAAAATCTACGATTTTTCT
>JAFXDY010000130.1 GCA_017521105.1 Treponema sp. | reverse complement strand
GCAACTGCTTATTCTGATTTTAGTGTTGATGATTTTATTACTTCCAAAAACGGAATCAGTCTTTATTTAATTGTTCCATACAATCATATAAAACGAATCAGTCCAGTTTTTAGAATGATAATCACTTTTATGATTAAGAAATTTTCTGCAGGTGAAACAAATGCAAATGAAGTAAAACTAAAAATTCCTTGTTTGTTCCTTTTGGACGAATTCCCTGTTTTAGGATTTTTTCCGGACATCGCACAAAACGCTGGAATTTTATGTGGTTATGGAGTTACGTTCTTCATTGTTTGTCAGGCATTAAACCAGCTTATTGATGTTTATGGAGAAAATCATCCGTTCCTGGACCACTGTAAAACCATAATTCTTTTTGCTCCTGGTTCAATAAAAGATGCACGAATGTTCAGTGAATCAATCGGAAATAGGTCTGTGCTTTTAGATAATATCAGTGCAAGTGGAAATAAATATCAGGTCGGATTTAATAACATTTCAAGAAGTAGCCAAGAAACAAGTACTTCTTTAATAAGCCCAGACGAATTAATGAAATTAGAGTTTAATCGTTTAATTGTCATTAATCAGGGAATGCCTCCTTACAAAGGAAAAAAAGTCGTGTATTACGAAGACCCAAGATTCAAAACAAAAGCGTTTTTGAAAGTTCCTAGTATGAAATGGATAAAAAAGCAAATGAATCAACTTCCAAGTAATACCAAGAAGAAAAGAAGTTCTATTGAGGATGATATTCAAAATATTCTAAACAGAAAAATTGATTTCACAGAAGAAAAGAAAGTAGAACCACAAATTACAGAAGACGATTCCGTTTCTGTAACAAAAGTAATAGATAGCAGATTTGCAGTCTTTCCAGACATCGCATAACGCAACATGAGGAGTACAAAAAATGCAAAGAGATGAATTTGGAAAAATGGGAGAAGTTATTAGAATCAGACTTCCTCTTCACTTAGAAACAGAAGTAAGAATTAAAGCAAACGAATTATCAGGAAGAGATAGAGGAAATATGTCTCAAGTAATTCGAGATGCAATTTATTCATATTTTAATTCTAGTATTGATGACAGAGATTTACTTTATGCAAGTATAAATGATTTGAAAGAACAAGTTAGGTTTCTTGAAAATAAAATTGAATTACAAGCAGTCATCTTATTAGAACTAACAAAACATTTACTCAAAGTCTTACCAAATAGACCTAGTGTAAATCAAGAAGTAGCTGATTTAGAGTATCTAAAGTTTTTAGATGATGTTGAATTGGCTTTAAAACAAAATCATGGTGGAAAGTTAGAAGCTATGGTTTTGGATATTTATTCAGACCAATTAAGCAAAGGAGGTAACAAATAATGGCTTCAATTGAAGGATTTCAACAACAAGCAAAACAAGACAAATGGATTCGCAATCTTGAAGACGATATGAAGTTGATTATTCCTTTTATTGAGGACAAAAAAGTTACTGACATTGCTATTGGAATTGGCGGAGAGTTAATAGTTGAAGGTATTGGCTTTGCTAAAAAATTCACTGGCATCTTCTTTGATAATGCCACAATAACAAGAATTATTTATGCAAGTGCTACCGTTCTAGGAGTTACTATTGACCCAGATAATCCCATTGTAGAAGGTGTTCTGCCTAAATGGAAAATTCGAATAGAGGGAATTTTACCTCCAAGAGCATCTGAAAATCCTATGTTGTTTATCCGTAGGCCTCCCAGTCAAATATTTTCTATGGAAAGTTATGTTGAACAAGGACGAATGACACAGGAACAATATGAGCTTCTTATAAAACACATCCAAATGAGAAGTAACATCATTCTTGGTGGGGAAACTGGTTCTGGTAAAACAACTTTACTCAACGCCATTATTGATAAAATGCGTGAATTTACCCCAGAAGACCGTTTTTACATAGTTGAAGACGCTGGAGAAATTCAATGCAATGCAAGGGACAAAGTTCCCATCTGGGCTTCAGGAAAAGACACTTTACGAGCTGTAGGAATCGCACTTCGTTGCAATGTCTCCAGAATTATTTTCGGAGAACTTCGTTATGGTGATGTAACAAATGAAGTTCTAAAAGCGTGGAATACAGGACATACGGGAAACGCAAGTACAATCCATGCAGATAGTTGTAAAACGATGATAAATCGAATTAAAGACTTACTTCGTGAAGTGATTCCTGGAGAACTTCCAGATATTTCTCAAAGTGTTCAATTACTTGTTCACTTAAAACCCTCCAAAAAGGGACCTATTGTAGATGAAATTTTAGAAACAAAAACAATGTAATGAATGAAAAAAGAGGACTTCAAATTTTTAGACATTAAATAGGAGTACAAAATGAAGTCTAAACTTTTTACTAATCTTAAAAAGACATTTTCGAATAAGCGATTTTTGGTGTTCGCTTTAATTATGTGTGCATTTGCCCTTCCAACTTTTGCTGCTGGTGGTGGTGATTCTATTGTGGAGCTTGATAACTGGGCAGATAAAATCTTGGAACTTTTCCAATCTAGTTGGGTAAAAGCTGTTCTTCTTGTTGCTTTGATTGTTGAAGCAATTGGTATGGTTGTTGCAGGTCAGCAAGGAGGCGGTGGTCAGATGCTTAAAAAGTTTGCCCCATGGATTATTGGTACAATCGTTCTTCTTTCAGCATCAAGTATTTGTTCTTACTTCCTCAAAGATTTGAGTTTTGAAGTAGCAATGCTTCCTCAGATTCAGCAAACAATCACAAATACTATCACCAGTTGCGTGTAATAAAAGGGGTGGAATATGGAAGATTACTCACTTTATGACTATTCCACTCCAGTACACAAAGTATTACTAGAACCAAATCAGTTACTTGGTATTGGAATAACACCAGCCATTCTGATTTTGGTTCTGACAATCGTTCTTATGAACTTAGTAAGTATTTGGTGCTGTGTAATCGGAATTTTCCTTTATGTAGCTGCAAAGATGATTTGTAAAAATGACCCATACGCTCTGACAATTTTATTTGAGCGATTAATGTTACCTAATATTTGGAGAGCATCATGAAAATACCTTTTTTAGATTTATTGAAATTCAAAGAAGCTGAAAACCAGCTAAAATATGTTACACCCTACTCTTTTATAATGACACCTGGGGTTTGTTTTTTAAAAAACGGTGCATTAATGACAACTTATCAAGTTGAATATCCTGACTTGGAATCTTCTTCTGCTCCAGAAGTTGCTAGTATGGCATCTTTATTTAATAGAAGTTGTATGACATTAGCACAAAATGAAGGATGGGCATTATTCTTTGATGTTAAACGCTACAAAACAAAAGATTATCCTGCAGGAGAATTCTCAAACCTAACTGGCTGGTTAATTGACCAAAGAAGAGCCGAAAACTTTCATAAGTTTGGAGAACATTTTACAACTGAATACTACATTACTTTTGTTTATCAACTTCCAAGTGATATTAATTCAAAAGCTTCTGGCATTTTCTATAAAAACAAAAAAAAGAAGAAAGAATCTCTTTTTGGAAATCAAAAGAACCTGCCACTTCTTCAAAAAGAAATTGAGGATTTCTTAGATGAGTGTGAAAAAGTAATGGGTTCTATGGCATCAAAACTCTGGATTCATCATCTAAATGACAGTGAACTTTTTTCTTATATCAAATCTAGCGTGTCTTTACATAAGCAAGATTTAGTATATCCAGAAGACACCTTCTTTTTTCTTGATAACTACATTTGTGATATGGATGTTAGAAACTCTCAACCATTAAAAATTGGAGAATATTATGTACCAATTTTGGGTATTATGGATTTTCCAAACAGAACTTATCCTGCGATTTTTGATCAATTGAATCGTACAATGACAGAGTTCAGATGGACAACAAGATTCCTACCTCTTTCAAAGGAACTATCTTCCAAAGAAGCAGAAAAATATCAAAACAGATTTTACTCTGCAAGAAAATCAGGAAAAACTATCTTTGCAGAATTGGCAATGAATGTTGAAATCGACAAGG
>JAFXDY010000129.1 GCA_017521105.1 Treponema sp. | reverse complement strand
TCTTTTCACGGAAGAACTTTGGCAACTTTAACTGCCACTGGTCAAGATAAATTTCATCCAGAATGTTTTGCTCCTTATCCTGAAGGTTTTAAAACAATAAAAGCAAATGATTACGAAGCAATAAAAACTGCTTTTGATGATACAACTGCGGCATTTTTTGTTGAATGTATTCAAGGGGAAGGTGGTGTTAATCTTTTGGACCCAGCATGGGTTCAAGCGGCCAGTGACGCGGCAAGGGCAGCTGGAGCAATTGTTATGGCGGACGAAGTTCAAACTGGAATTGGTCGTACAGGAACATTCCTTGCCAGCGACTTTTTAGACTTTAAGCCAGAAGTTGTTACATTGGCAAAAGGAATTGCTGGCGGTTTACCAATGGGAGCTTGTTTGTTCCGCGGAAAGGCCGCTGACGTTTTTGTAGCAGGAGATCATCAGTCTACATTTGCAGGAAATCCTTTAGTTTGTGCCGCTGCAAAAGTTGTTTTAGAAACTGTAGCAGATTGGGAATTTTTAGATAGAGTAAACCACGTTGGAGATTACATTCGCGGTGCCATTTCTAGTTGGAATCTTCCAATTGTAAAAGGCGTACGTGGTCGTGGTTTAATGATTGGAACTCAAATTGACTCTTCCGTAAAACCTTTTGATATTGAAGTAAAATGTTTGGAAAAAGGTCTTTGTACAACAGTTGCTGGTGCAGATGTTGTAAGATTTTTACCACCATTAACAATTTCAGATAAAGAAGTTGAACAAGGATTGGCAATTTACAAAGAAGTTCTTGAATCATTTTGTAAATAAAATTATTTTTACTGTAAGTTGAAAAGATTATTTACTGTTTTTTTACTATTTTTGTGCTTTTTCTCTAGTTTTGCAGGCGATTTGTCTAGGCCACGAAAAATGAAGGTTGTTGCAACCCAGTATGTAGACATAATTTTTTGTGATGAATCGTTGCATACAGCACAACTTGTAATTGAAAATGTAGATAATCTTTTTGAACAAGCTTTTTTAGAATTGGGGTCTAAACAAAAAATTAGGTTTCCAATTGTAATTTCTCCAGATTCAGATAATTTAGTAATTTCTTATTCTCCAATTCCGTACAATAGAATTATTATTTTTGATGCAGTTCCTACGGCCGAAATGGCTTGCTATGAAAACACAATTCTTTCTTTGTTATATCACGAAATTACAAAGGCCGTTAATTATTCTGTTACTTTTAAGTTTGCACAAGTAATTAAAAATGTTTTTAGGGTAGACTCTTTACAACCAATTCCTTTATTAAATATTCCCTTTTCCATTGTAGAAGGATGGTCTTTCATAGAAGAAAGTAAAGATGGAAATGGCAGAATGAACGATTTTTTCTTTTTAGAACAATTGTCTGTGGCAAAGTTTGAAAATAAGTTCCCAGATTGGATGCAAGTTTCTGTAAAAAAAGAATTAAAAAGAGAAAATGATTTATCTTATGCTGCGGGGGCTGCTTTTATAGCTTTTATTCAGCAACGCTGGGGCATGGAAAAATTCTTAGAGTTTTGGAACGAATCTGGTAATATAAATTTTTTTAGATTAATGGCTGGAAACTTCAAAAAAGTGTATGGTGTAAGTCTTTCTTCTGCTTGGAAAGATTTTGTAGAAGTTATTCCTTTACCATCAGATATTGAACAAATTATTGAGTTAGAAAAATATACTTCAAAATTAATTAAAAATGATACAGAAGGTGCTGCAAAAAATATAATAAATACGCCTTACGGCTTAGTTTGGTATGATGATATTCGTCATGAAGTTGATATTTTAGATTTAAATTCTGAAGTAAAAAACCGAAAGTTATTATTTCTTGCTAGTGATATAACAAGGCTTTCTCTTTCTCCAGATGGCAGATTTTTGGCTGTATCTTTTACAGAATTAGGTTCAAGAGAACAATTTAAAAATGATGTTACTTGGATTTTTGATTTGGAAGAACGGAGTTTCTTAAAGGAATCTTACAATTTGCGAGAATCTGCAATTTTGCAAATGGAAAATAAAAAATATGCAATTATTGGTGTAGATACAAAAGAAAAGTTTCCTGTAATAAAATCATATACAATTCCTTCTATAAATAAGATTTATGATGTAGAAGGAAGTAGTATAGTTGAAATTTATGAAAGAGATTTTGATTACAATATCATTCCAACATCAATCTTGTCTTATGATGATAGAAAATTTTGTTGTATTGTTAATGATAAAAATAATTATTATTTATTGTTTTCTGATATAGATAAAAAAGAAGAGATTTTGTATCAAATTATAGATAAAGATTTAGGAAGAATACAAATAAAAGAATTGAATTTTTTTGATACAGAAGATTTAGCCATTTCTTTTATGTATTTACCGAATGATGAAATTGCATTTACAAGATTTGGACTAATTAATTTTGATAGTAATAAACAAATTAAAAATATCCAACTTCAAAAACAAGATGTTCAAGGGGGCGTTTGCTTTCCTGTATTTTTTAATGATGATGTTTATTATGCTGCTAATAGACTTACCTATAATGAATTAAAAATTATTCCGTATGATTTAATACAATTTAAGGAAGTTGAATATGAAAGAGTTTTAACAGAACTAAGTAAACAAAGTTATACAGAAAATTTTGTTAAATATGATATAAAATCATATTTGCCGTTTAAATATTGGTTTTCTGGCTCTGTTAGACCTTTTTTACCTGTTTATGATATAAATCTTGATGAAGGTCCCAAAATGTGGCCTGGTTTGGGACTTACATATCTTACTAGTATGGATCCTTTGGAAAATACAGAAATGACTTTATCTGCAGGTTTTGGATTTTTAAAATTAAATTTAGAATTTTTTACTACAACAAAAGACTCTAGTGTGGTTAATTTGTTAAATTTAGATAGAGATTATTATCATGATTGGATAATGTCTGCATATGTTAGAAATACTTCAACACCTGTAGATATTTCGGTTGGTTCATTATTTAGTTTTTTACATAATCAAGGAACTTACAAATGGAACATTCAAGCAACTACTTCTTGGGTTATCCCTTTGGGTATGAGTTTTAGAAATTTGACAATGAATATTCAAAGTAATTTTTCTATAGCATCTAGTTTTTATGATAAGAACAGAGAAAGTTTATATCCAACAATATACAATTGGGTTTCTCCACAAAATGCATATAAAACATTGTTAATTCAATCTAATGCTGTCTATTCAAATATCCATCAATATGGAGTTTCTGAGTTTGAAAAACGTGGGATTTCTATTGGTGGAACTCTTTTAGCATTTTGGGATATTAATAAAACGAAAAGAATATTAAAAGAAAACGAAAAGAAAGAAGAGCTTGAAAAGATTGCAAAAAATCAGTCTGTCTTTTTGCAATCTTTTGCTAGTGTGGAATCATTTACTTTAGGATTGTCTTTAGATATTGCAATTCCAAGGTTAACACCTTTAAAAAAGTACAAAGACTTAGTTTTAAGTGTACCTGCTAATATATCATTTGATATCTATAAAGAATTGGGAACTGCTTTAAGTTTTGGTATTGAAGTTCTTCCAATTGGTATAGAAATAAATAAAGGGCTTCCTTTTATTAATCTTTTTTTTAATAAAGCAGGGATTACAATTGGTTATTATGGTGCATTTGTTTATGATACAATTTCTACAAAATTACCAAATATTGTAGATCCAAAAACGTTTAAAGAGGTTTTTATTGGGGCTACTTATGTAGATTATCTTCTATTTTCTTTAGGAATAGATTTTATTCCAGTTATTGGAGTTCTTTCAGAAAACAAAATTACATCTGTTTTAGATTTTTATTATTATATTCAGCAAAATACATATAAAGTCCAATTACGTATAGAATTCTTGTATTAATTTTTCTAGACAAGTGTATAAAATTGGTATAAAATATTTGTTGTGAAAAGGATAGTTATTAGTTTATTTTTCTTGATTGTACCTATGATGGTTTTTTCTCAATCAAATGACAAAATTTCTGAAATATTGGAATCCTCAGAAATTTCTTATGGGCAAGCTTGCTATATTTCTGCTTGTGCACAAAACTTAATAGATGATGATTCTTCTTATGAAGACGCCATTCGTGTTTTGTTTGATAAGGGGCAAATTCCTGCTATTGTAGGTGAAAATGAACCTATTGCACTAGCAAATTTGACATATATTTATGCAAAATTATGGAATGTAAAAGGTGGACTTCTTTTCCGTATTACAAAAGGGTCCCCTAGGTATTCATTCAAACAATTCAAATCAGATTCATTGATAGATGAAAGATATGATCCAACTACAGTTGTTTCCGGTTGGGAGGCTTTAAATCTTTACACCGAAGGTTCGTATTATTATGAAAATCAATCTATAGATGCTATAGAATAATTGCTATCAAAAATAAAGAGAGATTTAGTTTTATGAAAAAAAAATTATCATTTATTGTGTTTTCGTTCATTTTAATTTCTTCTGCTGTTGCTTTTGAGTGGGGAGGAACTCTAAAAAATGATTCTAGAGTATCAATAAATGCTGAAAAATTAGTTGTATACAATCAAACTAATTCGCTCAATGTTTGGTTGTCTGTCCCAATAACAAAAGATAATGTTTGGAACTTTTATGTAGAGGGAAACTATAAATTTTTGTTAAAGCCTGTTCCAAAGCCAGTTGCTATAATCAATATTTTGGATATTCCTTTATTAAAAGTTTCTGGACAAATTAATGTTGGGAATGTTCCTTTAAAACTTGCTGTTGGACGTTTTAAAGTAACCGATTTTACTTCTAAAATAATTAATAATACTTGTGATGGAGTTTTAGCTAATTCTGCCATTGGTTTTGTTAATATTGATGCATATTTTGGTTTTACAGGTTTAACAAATCAATTGGCTTCACCTGGTTTTTTGGCTAAAAATGGAATGTTAAATGTAAAAAATGGTAATTTGTATGTGCTTGATAATCCGATTATTCCAGCTATTGTAAAATTGTCATTACCATCAATCTTTGCAAATCAATCGATAGTGATTCAAGGTTTAGTCGCAATAGATTGTTCTGAAGAAAAAAATTCAAAATATTATGCAACAGTTGGTTTAGAAGGACCTCTTTATTCAAATCTTTTCTATGAATTAAGGACAACTATTTCTACTGAATCATTCAACAGTATTTCAAATCTTTCAACAATTATGTTAACTTGGTTTCCTACAAGAAGTATTCGTTTACATTTTATGACAGATTATGCTTCTGGTGGGGAATTATGTTTTGATAATTTTAGAACTGTTTCTTCCTTTTCACAATCTGAATTAACAATTATTGAATTATCTGATGCTCTTATACCCTCAGCAGGAGTTTCTTTTTCTTTAAAAAACTTTTATGCATATTTTGATGTAAAAGGTGTTTTTTCAATCGATGATGATTTAAAATTTAAATATGTAATAGCAAAGTTAAATAGTAATTTGAATCTTTTTTCTGACCTTCAGATTGGTTTTGATGTAAATGGTATTTTTGCAACATCTGAAAAGAAATCGGATACAAAGTTTTCTTTCTCATTGAAAGGAACATTTTTATTCTAAAATATGTTAAGGAGATGGTATGAAAGCTAAGGTAAATAAAATATGTGTAGCCTTTTATCTTGTAGTTGCTATTTTTTCATTTCAAGTTTCTGCAAATGAGGCTGTAGTTACATATGTAAAAGGAAAAGTTGAATACAAAGTTGGTGATAAGTGGCTTCCTGTAGAAGTTGGTCAAAAACTTTCTGAAAAAACCATTGTTAGTACAGGTTTTCAATCTCATTCAAGAATTCAATACAAGGGAACAGTAATGGCATTAGGACCATTAACACGTGTTACTTTGGAAAAATTGGCAGAATCTGACACGAAAGAAGTTGTTAATGTATATTTGAATACAGGTGCAGTTAGGTCAAAGGTTACTCATCCACAAAATAAACGTGTTTCTCAATCAATAAGAAATCCAGTAACAGTATGTTCTGTTCGTGGTACAGAATACATTTCATTTGCTGGTGGTAGATTAATTTGTTTTGAAGGAGCTGTTGCTACATATCCGGTTTCTGTTATTTCAGAAGATGTCTTTACTGAAATGGATGTGAATGATTCTGAAGATGAAGAATTTGATAATGATTCAGCTAAAGCAACAACTGAACCAAAAGATATTGCAGATTTTGCTCCAAAAAATGCAAGGGTTGTAGCTGCTGGTCAGGAAGTTTGTGTTCTTGCAGACGGGACTATTCAAAATCCTGTTGATAATGCAACAGAATTTGTTAAACGTGTAAAAAAGAATTCTATGACTAAATCCGAAGCCGAAAGTGAATCTTTTTCTAATGACTTTGATTCAAGTGTTATTTCTAAGTTGGATTCGTTGAGTGGTTCTGTTATAGTTGACGTTGTTCTTCCTCAAGAGTAATATTACTTTTGTAAATGAGTGTAATATCTGTTGAGCAATTAAAATATAAATATCCAAATGCTAAAAGAAACGCTATTGATGGCGTTTCTTTTGGTATAGAAAAAGGTGCATACACCGCAATTGTTGGTGCAAACGGTAGTGGTAAAAGCACATTGGCCCGCCTTTTGTGTGGTCTTGAAAAACCTTTAGAAGGTTCCATTCAAATACAAGAAAATCAAAACATTGGTATAGTTTTTCAGTCTCCTAAAGATCAAATTGTAAGTTCAATTGTAAGCAGAGACACGGCTTTTGGCCCAAAAAATCTTAAATTATCAAATAGCGAAGTAGAATTGCGCACAATTGAATCTTTGTCTGTTGTAGATTTACTTGATAAGGCCAACGATTCTTCTAGTGCTTTGTCTTTAGGTCAAACTCAGAAAGTTGCATTAAGCGGAATTATTGCATTGCATCCAGAAATTTTAATTTTAGATGAAGCTGTTTCTATGCTTGATCCTGTGGCAAGGGAAGATATTTTACAATTTGTAAAACGATGGCAAAAATATGGCAACACAATTATTCACATTACCCACGATATTGAAGTTGTAAAACAGGCAGATAATGTAATTGCCATGGAAAATGGAAAGTTATTTTTTTATGGAAAGTCGAGTGCATTTTTAAAAGATAAAGAAAATGTTTTTAGATTGAATGGTCAAGAATTAGAAAAAACAGAAAAAACTTTATGGAATAAAAAAGAAAAGGCTGTTTCTTTAAAATTTGATAATGTTTGTTTTAATTATAATGACAAATCTTTTGTAAAAAATATATCTTTTGAATTATATAAAGGTTCTGTTACAGCCTTAACTGGAAGTTCTGGCGCTGGAAAATCTACAATTTTGGAACTTGCAGCAGGGCTTTTAGAACGTAATTCTGGAACAATAGAAGGGGTAAGGGGTGCTTTGGCTCAACAAAATGCACAGGCAGCTCTGTTTGAACAATTTGCCGGAGATGATGTTGCATTTGGTCCTAGAAATTTTGGAAAATCTGGTAAGGAACTTGTTCAAATTGTAAAAAAATCAATGGACGATGCAGGAATCCCTTTTAATGAATTTTCTGAACGGTATACATTTGGGCTTTCGGGTGGAGAAAAGAGACGTCTTTCAATTGCGGGCATAATTGCTTTGAATAATGATGTAATTCTTTTTGATGAACCCACTGCAGGTTTAGACGCAAAATCTAGGTTTCAGGTAATGAAATTAATGCGAACTTTGGCAAATGAAGGAAAATCAATTTTGTTTAGTACCCATCGCCTTGATGAAGCTGACTTTGCAGACCGGGAAATAAAAGTGGAACAAGGGAAAATTGTTTTTGATTCTTATGATGGACCATTAATTCAAAGTGAATTTGCCACAAAAGAAAAAGTCGATTTTAGCTCAAAATTAAACTCAACAGAAAATCAAGATTTTGCATATTCTTGTGCAAATTTAATTGAAAATTTACGTCAGGTATCAGAAAATCTTTCGGGTGCAAAGAATAAAACTTCAAAATATATTATACCAAAGACACATCCTGTTTTTAGAATACTGATATTTTTATTTTTGTTTGTAGTTTCTCTTTGCGTTAGAAATGTTTTGGCTTGCGGCGTCATGTTTTTTATTTCTGTTATTTATGGAAAATTGTGTGGTTTTTCATTTAAAAGCATGCTTAATTCTTTTGTAAAGATATTGCCTTTTTTGTTGCTTTTTAGCGTCTTTCAGTTGATGTTTCATCCTGCGTTGCCAGATGAAATACGTTACACAACTTGGAAATGGTTTATGATTACACCGTCAAAGTTAATTTATTGTCTTGCCACAATAATTCGAACATTTGCTTGTTTATCTTGCATTTGTGGATTTTTTGTTTCTACTCCAGAATACGACTTACTTGATGGACTTCAAATTTTATTAAAACCATTTGAATTAATTAAAATTCCCGTTAAATATCTTATATTAATAATAGAAATCATTTTTAGGTTTATTCCCTTATTGATAGAAGAAGCTACTTCAATTTTAAAAACACAAAGTATTCGTGGTGGCCTAAAAAATGCCACAGGAAAACTTGCCAAAATTAAAGCTATAATTCCGTTGATTGTGCCTTTAATTGTTCAGACAATTAAAAGATCAGAAAGCTTGGCGGACGCAATTACAGTAAGACATTTTTAGAAATTCTTTTTGTTACATATATTAAAAATTCTCTAGTAATAACAAGTTGATTTTGATATAATTAGTTTTAGTTTCTGGAGGTTACTAAAAATATGTTATCAGGTCGTCATTTAATTCAGCCAGATGATTTAACTGTATCTGAAATTGAAGAAATTTGTTCTTTGGCTGAACAAATTATTGTTGATCCTAAATCATTTCAAGATGTGTGTCGCGGGAAAATTCTTGCGACACTTTTTTTTGAGCCTAGCACTAGAACTAGACTTTCTTTTGAAGCTGCAATGCTCAGATTAGGTGGTTCTGTAGAAGGATTTTCTGACGCAGATAATACTTCTTCTGTAAAAGGTGAAACTTTGGCAGATACAATTCGTGTTGTTTCTAGTTATGCCGATATTATTGCAATGAGAACTCCAAAAGAAGGAGCCGCACTTCTTGCAAGTAAATATTCATCATGCCCAATTATTAATGCTGGTGATGGAGGACATTATCATCCAACACAAACTTTAACAGACCTTGTTACAATTCGTCAACTTTTAGGTGGCCTTGAAAATCATACAGTAGGTTTTTGTGGCGATTTAAAATTTGGTAGAACTGTTCACTCTTTGGCAGAAGCTTTAAGAAATTTCAAAGGAAATAAGTTTATTTTTATTAGTCCAAAAGAATTGTCTGTTCCAGATTATTTGATTACAAACGTTTTGGAACCAGCTGGCGTAAAATATGAAATTGTAGAAAGCCTTGACGAAGTAATTAATCAACTTGATATTTTGTATATGACCCGAGTTCAAAAAGAACGATTCTTTAATGAACAAGATTATATTAGATTAAAAGATAGTTATATTCTTGATTCAGAAAAAATGAAAAATGCTAAAAAGAATATGATTGTTTTGCATCCTCTTCCAAGGGTAAACGAAATTACACCAGAAGTTGATGAAGACCCTCGTGCTGCATATTTTAAGCAAGTAAAATATGGAATGTACGCAAGAATGGCTTTAATTGCAAAATTAACGGGCTCAATTTAGCAATAGGGTATGGAACACCGGCGAAACTTTAGTTTTGCCGTCCACCGCAAACGCGTAGCGTTGAGGAGGATGGAGCGAAAGCGGAAGTGTGGAACACCCGACCTAAAAGTTTTGAAGTATGAAAAACTTTTAGGGATTGCCCATAAAAAAATGGAGAAAATATTATGTTAAATGTAAATACAATCAAAAACGGTTTGGTAATAGACCACATTAGAGCGGGAAGTGGTTGGAAAATTTATCAATGGCTTGGACTTGATAAATCTCCTTTTACTTCTTGTTTAATTCAAAATGTTCCTTCAGAAAAACAAGGAAAAAAAGACATTATCAAAATTGATAACATAATAAATATTGATTATTCGGTGCTTGGGTTTATTGACCCAGATATTTGTGTAAATGTAATTGAAAATGAAAAAATCGTTAGAAAAATCAACATGGAATTACCTTCAAAAGTTTCTGGAGTTTTCAATTGTAAAAATCCTCGTTGTATAACACAAACAGAACACTATGTAAGACCTACTTTTATTTTGGCAGATAAGAAAAAAGGCATTTATAAGTGTGAATACTGCGATACGCTTTATTTGGCAGGAAGTGAAAATAAATGATTAAATGCATTTTAATTTACAACGCTCGTCTTGTTGATGAGTCTATGGATACAGCAGGCTCTGTTCTGATTGTAGATGGAAAAATCCGATTTGTTTTTCAAGGTTATTGTACATCTGGAAAAACTGCTGAAGAATTGGCAAAAACTATATTAAAAGAAGATGGAATTGAAGAAAATTGTTCTTTGGAATTGTTTAATGCTAATAATTTAACAGTTTTGCCTGCTTTTATTGATATGCATGTTCATTTACGATATCCAGGACAAACTCAAAAAGAAGATTTAACTTCTGGGTTAAAAGCTGCAGCTGCTGGTGGCTTTGGTACTATTGTTGCAATGCCTAATACAAATCCTGTAGTTTCTTCTTTAGAAGTGGCTATGCAAATTGAACGTGAAGCAGCTGCACTTGGACTAACTCAGGTATTTCAAACTGTAAGTATTACAAAAGATTTTGCAGGGGAAGATAATTCACATTTAGATTTTTTAGATAAAAAATATGTTCCTGTAATTACAGAAGATGGAAAAGATGTTACTTCTTCTGCTGTTATGTTAGATTCTATGAAAAAGGTTTCCAAAAAGGGAATTTTGGTTAGCTGCCATTGTGAAGATCCTTTTTTGTCAATTGAAGCAAAAGGGCATAGGCAAATTGCTTTGGAATTAGCAAAAAAATTAGATTTAAACACATGGGGAACAGGCGATGAATCAAAGGCAAAAAATGATAAATCTGAATTGCTTATTGATTTGTGTAAAGAATTGGCAACTGCAGATTATCTTTTAGAAAAAGCAGAAGACCTTATGACTGTTAGAAATCTTGAACTTGCAGAAGTTGCTAATTGTTCTATTCATATTGCTCATGTAAGTTCAAAAGGTGCATTAGAAGCAATAAAAAAAGCAAAAGAAAATAACAAGAACAAAGTTTCTTGTGAAGTAACACCACATCATTTTTCTCTTGATGGTTCAAAGTCTCCTTTTAATAGAGCTTTAGTAAATCCTCCTTTAAAAGATAATGACACACGAATTGAATTAATTAATGCAATAAAAGATGGAACTGTTGATGTAATTTCTACAGATCATGCTCCTCATACTTTGGATGATAAAAAAAATGGAGCCCCAGGATTTCCTGGCTTGGAAACTTCTTTTGCATTGGCAAATTCTGTTTTGGTAAAAGAAAATCATATTTCTAATACAAAATTGAGCCAATTGATGTCGGCAAATCCTGCAAGAATTTTGGGATTAAATAAAGGTTTGCTTAAAACAGGATACGACGCTGATATTGTAATTGTAGATCCAGACGAAAATTGGGTTGTAAAAGCAGAAAAATTTTATTCAAAGGGACGAGCCACTCCATTTGAAGGTCAAACTTTAACTGGTGTTGTAAAAAGTCTAATTATAAACGGAAAGGTGGTGTTGGAAAAATAAACAAAAGGGTAGGTTTATTTTAAACACTTTTTACCTCCAATTTAAATTCTGTTGATATGCTCCCAGTCGTGCTGCTTTGGGTCAAAACCGCGGGCTAGCCCGCTACACGCTGTTTTGCGGTGGAACTATCCACATTGCTGCTCACGCAGCAGCAAAACAGAATGTTTTTGCCCAAAGCCCACTCCTTCGCGCATATCAACACAGGCCATCTGCAAAAGTGTTTAAACAAACCATGAGCGCCCGAGGAGTCATGGGCAAGATGTGTACATTCGTACACCTAAGCGCCAGCTCCGTCCACTGCTCTTAGTAGGTTTAAAGTAAAAACTAGTATTGATATTATGGTTTGGAGTATCGCGGGACGCAGAAAAAAAATTAAAAAACGAGCGTTAGTGGCGAAGTTTTCTTAATTTTTTTTCGTCGCTGGGACCCGCGAAATTTAAATTTAGCGAATCAAATTTGTTTACTTTAAACCTACTTTTTTTTAAAAAATACTTTTCATTAAAATATAATTTGTGGTATATTTATACCAATTGAATGTATAATTATACAATATTGTTGTAATTATCAATTCAAAATGGAGTAAAAATATGAAAAACGCTTATGTAAACAGAGTATGGGAAGACGTTCAAAAAAAGAACGCTGATCAGCCAGAATTCTTACAGGCAGTTCAGGAAGTTTTAGAAACTCTTGAACCAGTAGTTGAAAAAATGCAAGATCAACTAGAAAAAAATGCTATTCTTGAAAGAATGGTTGAACCAGAACGTGTTATTATGTTCCGTGTTCCTTGGACAGATGACGAAGGTAAACCTCATGTAAACCGTGGTTTCCGTGTTCAATTTAACAGTGCTATTGGTCCTTACAAAGGCGGTATTCGTTTCCATCCTTCAGTAAACTTAGGAATTTTAAAATTCTTAGGATTTGAACAAACATTCAAAAACTCTTTAACAACACTTCCAATGGGTGGTGGTAAAGGTGGTTCTGACTTTGATCCACACGGAAAAAGTGATGCAGAAGTTATGCGTTTCTGCCAAAGCTTTATGACAGAATTACAACGCCATATTGGTGCGGACACAGATATTCCAGCTGGTGATATTGGTGTTGGTGGACGTGAAGTTGGATATATGTATGGTCAATACAAAAGACTTCGCAACGAATTTACAGGTGTTTTGACAGGAAAAGGTCTTACATTCGGTGGATCTTTAATTCGTACACAAGCTACAGGTTACGGATTAATCTACTTTGCAGATAACATGCTTGCTAAAGTTGGTGACAACTTCAAAGGAAAAGTATGTTCAGTTTCTGGTTCTGGAAACGTTGCTCAATATGCTGTAGAAAAATTGATTCAACTTGGTGCAAAACCTGTAACAATGTCTGACTCAAATGGATACATTTATGATCCAGATGGAATTACACAAGAAAAACTTGACTGGGTAAAAGAACTTAAAACAGTTCGCCGTGGTCGCATTAAAGAATA
>JAFXDY010000128.1 GCA_017521105.1 Treponema sp. | reverse complement strand
GAGCGGGGATGCAAAGTGCATTTGTGTCTGCGTACTTCAAAATTGTTGAGCAAAGCGAAAACAATTTTGATACAATCTTTTCTTTAGCAGCACAACCGCACTTTGACAGACACGACTCGACTGTAAGCTTATCAACAAAGTCCCCAATATATTCAAAGACAAAGTGTTTAAAATAAACCTACATTTTTATTTCACTTACTTTACCATTGTAAATTTCTTTTGGATACACGCAAAGGCCAAGTTTTTTTTCTAGTTGTGCGTAGTGATTCATTTCGTATTCGTCGCCAATTACAACGTTTATTCCTTTTTTGCCTGCACGGGCAGTTCGTCCACATCTGTGAACAAAAAAATCTTCGTCGTTTGGTAAATCCATTTGAATAATGTGAGAAACTTCTTGAATATCAAGACCACGAGCAGCTAAATCGCTTGTAACTAAAATCTTTTCTTTGCCGCTTTTAAATCTATCAATTGCAGATTTTCTTTTTTGTTTATCTGTTTTTGCATGCAAACAAACACATTCAATTTTTTTATAAGTTAATTTATTGTAGATATTTTCAACTTGGTCGGCTCGAGATGTAAAAATTAATGCTTTTGTTGGCTTTTCGGCCAAAAGGAATTTTCGCAAAGTGTCAATTTTATCTCTTGTTTCGGCGTAAATTGCCCAATGAGTAATTCTGTCTTTTAAAATATTTTCAGGTTCCAATGTTACTGAATCAATTCCATAAAAGAATTTTTTAGTAGGATTATTTAGAGTTGCGGAACAAGCAATAATTTGACAATTTTGTGGCATTAAATTTTTTAGTTCTGCAGTGTCATCGTAAAGTTCTTTTTTTACAAGTCTGTCTGTTTCATCAAAAACAATTGCAATAATTTTATCAACTTTTAATTTTTTTAATCTGATTAATTCGTTTAATCTTGCGGCAGTTCCAATAATGATTTGAGGTTTTTCTTTTAGAATTTCAATTTGCCTTTTTAATGGTGCTCCACCTACCAATAATGCGGATTTTCTTGAACTTACAGTTTTACATGCTGAATTAATTTGTGAAGCAAGTTCAATTGTTGGTGCAATTACAATAATTTTTGGGCTTTGAATATCATCATTTTCTTCAATTTTGTTGATAAGAGGTAATAAATAAGCAAAAGTTTTTCCAGTTCCCGTTTCTGATTGAAACAAGATATCTTTTCCTTCTAAAATTTGAGGAATAATTTCATTTTGAACAGCTGTTGGATTTGTAATATTTAATGCTGCTAATTTTTCCTGAATTGAATTGTTTAATAATAAAAAAGATGAATTGTTACTCATAAAAAAAATATAGCATACAATTGGGATTTCTGCTATAATATTAAGAATGAAAATTGGAATTGATACGTTCGGGTGTGATCATGCTCGTTCTGGTTTTGGCTCATATTTGATTTCTTGCATTGCAAATATTCCCACTGATTTATTAGATAATTTTGAATTGTTTGGCTCCGAATTAGATAGATATACATATTCTTCTGATAGACCTATAAAATTTAATTCTGTTTCTGTTTTAGACAGTTTGGTTATAGAAAGATTTTGGCATTTATTTAAAATCAATAAATTTCTTAAAAAAAATAAATATGATTTAGTTATTTATCCTGCTGTAGAAAGAGTAATTCCTATTAGATTTAAAACAAAAGGTGTGGCAATTGTAAATAGTATTATTTCTAAACAAATGGAATCTTCTAGTGGAATTTATAAATGGCAATTTAAGCGTGGATTAAAAAAGATTTCAAAAATTATTGCTGCCTCAAATGTTATAAAAGAAGATTTGATAAAATTTGGAATTTCGGCCGAAAAAATTACTGTTATTCATAATGGAATTGAACATAAATTGTTTTATCCAATGGTAGATTTAAACGAAGATGAAATTCAAATCCATCCTTTTGCCATAAAAAGACCTTATTTTATTTATGGTTCAAATATTAGTGGTCCAGAAAAAAAACACGAAGAACTTATTAAAGCTTTTGAATTGTTTAAAAAACGAACTGGTTTACCACATCGGCTTGTAATTACAGGAAGCGAAGGAAATTATTTTAATTACATTAATGATTTGGCTTTTAATTCAGAATATTCAACAGATATTTTTATTACAGGATATTTTCCACACGAAAATTTTGGAAAATTATATGCTGGTGCAGAAGCTTGTGTATTCCCAGCTGTGAACGAGGGAGTAGGGCTTCCAATTTTAGAAGCAATGGCAAGTGGAATTCCTGTTTTGTGTTCAAATAGTGGTGCGCTTCAAGAAATGGGCGGGGATGCTCCAATTTATTTTGATTCAAATAATATTGAAGAAATTGCCACAGCTATGCAATTAGTTGTTGAAGACGAAGAAAAACGAAAGTCTATGATAGAAAAAGGACTTGAACGTGCTAGCAATTTTAGTTGGGATAAAACAGTTTTAGAAACATTAAAATTAATTGGTGTAGATTTGTAGTGAACAAAAAAAAGGCTGGCTAAAAAGTTCTTAACTTTCTTGCCAGCCTTTTTTTTATTCTTCAATTGCAGGTGTTTCTGTGTCTGCAATTTGTTTTATTAATGATTTTATATCTTCTACTTTTTGTTGAACTAATTCTTTTGTAACAGTAAAGCTGTTTCTTCCTTGTAAATCTGGAATTTCAAACATTACATCCATAAGCATTTTTTCAACAATTGTACGCAATCCACGGGCACCAGTTTTTTGACGAATTGCTTCTTCTGCAATTTCTGCAATGGCATCCTCATCAAAATTTAATTCAACATTATCAATGTCAAAAGATGCTTTGAATTGTTTTGTAATTGCATTTTTTGGTTCTGTTAAAATAGAAACTAAATCATCTTTTGTTAATTCTTTTAATGCAACTGTAATTGGCATACGACCAATAAGTTCTGGAATTAAACCAAATTTAACCAAATCATCTGGAGAAACTTGATTCAAAAGATTCATTTTTTCTTCTTCATCCATTGTTACATTTGAACCAAATCCCATTGAATGTGCAGAAACTCTTTGTTCAATAATTTTGTCCAAGCCAACAAAAGCTCCACCCATAATAAACAAGATATTTGTTGTATCAATTTGAAGCATTTCTTGATTTGGATGTTTTCTTCCACCCTGAGGAGGAACGCTTGCAACAGTACCTTCAATAATCTTTAACAATGCTTGTTGAACACCTTCGCCACTTACATCACGAGTAATTGACATATTTTCACTTTTTCTAGAAATTTTATCAATTTCGTCAATGAAAATAATACCTCTTTGAGCAGCGTCAATGTCACCGTCAGCAGCATTAATAAGTTTTAAAAGTACATTTTCAACGTCTTCACCAACGTAACCTGCTTCTGTTAAAGTTGTAGCATCTGCAATTGCAAATGGAACCTTTAATCTTTGAGCCAAAGTTTTTGCAAGTAATGTTTTACCACTACCAGTTGGCCCAATTAAAAGAACATTTGATTTTTCAATTTTAATACTAGAATCAGAACTTTTTGTTTGAGAAAACATTCTTTTGTAGTGATTATACACTGCTACAGACAAAACTTTTTTTGCATCATCTTGACCAACAACATATTGATCTAAATATGCTTTAAATTCTTTTGGTGTTGGAACTTTTGAAAGTTCAACAGGTTCTAATTCACCTGAATCATTTTCTAAAAGGTTTTGACAGGCTTTAATACAATCTGTACAAAGAAATTGACCAGAAGGACCTTTTATTAATTTACTTCCGTTTTCTGCAGATGAACCACAAAAGTAACAAAAATTATTTGATGAAAATTTTCTCATTATATTTTCCTTAAATAATAAACTATTTTCTTGAAGTCATTACATGGTCAATAATGCCATATTCTTTTGCTTCAAGGGCTGGCATAAAGAAATCTCTTTCAATATCTTCAGAAATTTTTTCAATTGATTTTTCTGTATCTTTTGCCAAATATTCAATAGAAAGTTTTTTTAATCTGATAATTTCTTTAGCCATAATTGCAACGTCAGATTCTTGGCCACCAGCACCACCTCTTGGTTGGTGAATCATAACTCTTGAAGATGGAAGTGCATAACGTTTGCCTTTTGTTCCACCTGCAAGCAAAATTGCAGCCATGCTAGCAGCTTGTCCCATACAAATTGTTTGGATATCACATTTTACGTATTTCATTGTATCGTAAATTGCAAGACCTGCTGTAACAGAACCACCTGGAGAGTTTATATAAATGCTAATATCTTTATCTGGATTTTCTGATTCCAAAAATAACATTTGTGCAACAGCTAAATCTGCAGTTGCATCATTAATTTCGCCATCAATAAAAATAATTCTGTCTTTTAAAAGACGCGAAAACAAATCGTAAGAACGTTCTCCGTTTCCTGTTCTTTCAATTACATTAGGTACTAATGTGTTCATTTTGATTTCGTTCATAAAATCATCCTTAATTTTTAGAAATTTTTTTAGATTCATTAAAATATATATTTAAACTGCCAGAGATTTTTAACTCATTTAAATATACTGTTTTTTTTTAATAAATCAAATTAATTTTCTATATAAAAACAAAAAAAGGGCTTTCCCAAATAGCACATTTTATTGCACTTTAAGAAAGCCCAATTTAATTTAAGCAAATAAATTATCTAGCTGAAAATAAATCTTTAAAGCTAATTTTATCACCTTTTGAAACTTTTACTTCTTTGTAAATTTCATCAAAAAGTTTTGATTCTTTTGCATCATCAATTAAATATTGCTTAGCACGTGGATCTGCATAGTGTTTTTTTACATCTTCTACAGACATTCCGCTTTCTGCTGCAATTTTTTCATATTCTGCATCAATTTCTTCTGGAGTTACAGAAATGTTTTTTGAACGGATAAGGCTATCAACGATAATTCTTGATTTTAACATTTTTTCGCTGTCGCCTGTCCATTGTGTAAGCATTGTTTCTTTTGATTGACCAGAAGCCAAAATCATTTTTTCTAATTGTTCTGGAGTTGTTTGGAATTGTTGGGCCATCATATTCCATCTTCCATCCAATTCTGCTTGCAACATTGATGCAGGAATTTCAAATTGATTTTTTTCAACTAATTGTTCAAGCAATGAGTTGTTTTTCAATTCTTTAATTCTGCGGTTTTTTGCTGTTTCCATATTTTTAGAAATATCAGCTTTCATGTCTGCAAGTGTTTTATATTTTTCGCTTACATCTTGTGCAAAATCATCATCCAAAGCAGGTAAGTCTCTTACTTTTACAGCTTTTACAGTAACAGTAATTTTTTTAGTTTTACCTGCTAATTCTGGATCAGCATCATCTTTTTTGTATTTTTTAGTAATTTCTTTAGTTTCATCTTTTTTCATACCAATGATTTCATCATCGATTTTGTAGATGTTTTCTCCAGTTCCTACTGTAAATACAAAGTCTTCTCTTGTTGTTCCGTCAATAACTTTTCCGTCATCATCAAGTTCTGCATAATTGATTGTTACAATGTTATCTTTTTCAACTGTGTTGTCTTTTTTGTCGATAACCATTGCATTTCTTTCTTGCATACCTTTTAATTCTTCTGCAATGTCATCTTCTGTAATTGTAACTTGAGGTTCTTTTACAGAAACTCCGCTAAAGCTTTTGATTTCTACGTTAGGGAAAACATCATAAGTTACAGAGAAAGTCAAATCTTTTGTCATATCTAACTCTGGAACTTGTTCCATCATTGGTTGTGCATAAGGAAGAGGGCGATTTTCTGTTTCTTTTTCAAAAACTTCATTAAGAGCATTGTCAATAAGTTCGCCAAATGAATCTGCTTTAATAGATTCCCCAAATTTTCTTTCAAGAACAGAAGCAGGAACGTGACCTTTTCTGAAGCCAGGAATCTGAGCATTTTTTACATACTTTGAAAGAGTTGATTTGTACGATTCTTCAACATCTTTTTTTGCAATTGTAACAGTTAATTTTACTGCTGATTTTTCTAACTTTGTGAATTCTGTAGTAAGTTTCACAGCTTTACCTCTTAATTATTGATGGTTAAAAAAAAGCGATTCAGAAATAAATCTGAATCGCTTTTCTTGTTTAGAGCGGGAAACGGGAATCGGACCCGCAACATCCACCTTGGCAAGGTGGCGCTCTACCATTGAGCTATTCCCGCAAAAATTTTATGCGCTTTTCAGGTCTCTATTATTAAATAGAGCGGGAAACGGGAATCGGACCCGCAACATCCACCTTGGCAAGGTGGCGCTCTACCATTGAGCTATTCCCGCATAAAATAAAGATACTTGCGAGAGGAGGGACTTGAACCCTCAAGCCGAAGCACTAGATCCTAAGTCTAGCGTGTATGCCAATTTCACCACTCTCGCATACATACTTCATTTTTCAACAAAGTATGAGCCATGCAAGGATCGAACTTGCGACCCACAGATTAAGAGTCTGTTGCTCTACCAGCTGAGCTAATGGCCCTCTTTAGCAATATCTTTGCGACGAATAAGAATATATCAAAGTTCAAAATTTTTTTCAAGTGGTTTGATAGAAGAAATGTAAAAAAAAGTGCGTTGATGTGTTGAAATAAGTGTAAAAGGGAAATTGCGTCTGGAGGGATTCGAACCCCCTACCACCGGATTCGAAGTCCGGTGCTCTATCCAGATGAGCTACAGGCGCATTGATAAAAAATATCGAAAAAAAAAGAGTAGTTTTGGAAACCACTCTTTAGGGGTGCCTGATGGGATTTGAACCCACGACAACCAGATCCACAATCTGGCGCTCTACCCCTGAACTACAGGCACCATGTGTCAAAGACACTAGTAATATATCAAAAAGTCATTTCTAGGTCAATAGAACTAAATCACTTTTGAATAAAATATTTTGAGGCGATTTGTTATTGTAAAAGAAAAAGCTAACTGTTTAATTTTAGTTTAAAGTTTTTTAGTGTGTCAGAAAGTAAATCATGAGTTTTTTCTGCTGTTAATTCTTGTGAAGGAGTGTGATATTCAACAAGATTTGCAGGAATCTCGTCTAAAAATCTACTTGGTTCACATTCTCTTGTCATTTGCATGTGTCTTCGTTTGCGGCAAGCAGAAATTAATAATTTTTCACGGGCACGAGTAATGGCAACGTAAAATAATCGTCGTTCTTCTTCAACGTTTCCATCATTTTCTTCTACAGAGCGAGCATGGGGAATTAATCCTTCTTCCGCCCCGGCTATAAAAGTTACAGGAAATTCCAAACCTTTTGACGCATGAATAGTCATTAAGTTTACTTTTCCCTTGTCATTTTGGTCGTCACCGTTATCTCTAGAAATTAATGTAATTCTGTTTAGATAATTGAATAAACTTGGATTTTCATTTTCTGGATCTTTTTCCCAAATTTCCATTGAGTTTATTAAACTTTCTATATTCATCAATTTGAATCGTACTGCTTTTTCGCTTTTTGAATATTCTGTAATTAAGTGATCTTTGTAATTGATATCTTCTGTCATTTGGCGAACTTTATTTGCAAGACCACGGCCACTTAATATTTTTTGTCTTTGATTTTCAATAAGATTTACAAATTCTTCTAAATCATCTTTGATCGCGTCATTTGCCACAGATTCTGGATCTTTTATTAATGAATTGATTGCGCTCCATAGTGTACATCCATGCTTGTCTGCTTCGTCGTTAATAATTTGAATTGTGGCTCTTCCAATTCCTCTGCGTGGAGTATTAATAATTCGCAAAAGATTTATATCATCATCATGATTTGCAATAACTCTAAGGTAGCTAATAATATCTTTTATTTCTTTTCGCTCAAAAAAACTTGTTCCACCGCTCATTGTGTATGGAATGTTATTTTGCAAAAATGCTTCTTCAATAAAGCGGCTTTGAGTATTTGCTCGCATTAAAACACCAAAGTCATCATATTTTCTTCTGTCTTCTGCAGCAATTCTTAAAATTGATTCTGCAATAAAGTCTGCTTCGTCAGTTTCGTTTTCTGGCATAAAAATTTCTATTGGTTTTCCGCTGCCTTTTCCGCTCCAAAGTTTTTTGTCTTTTCGGTTTGTATTATGAGAAATTACACCGTTTGCTGCTTCTAAAATTGTTCCTGTTGATCGATAATTTTGTTCAAGGCGGATTTCTGTTACATCAAAATCCTTTTCAAAATTTACAATATTTTGATAATCTGCTCCACGCCAACTGTAAATTGACTGGTCATCATCTCCAACAACTGCAATATTTTTGTCTGCAATTAAATGCATAAATTCATACTGCTGATGACTTGTATCTTGAAATTCATCAACCATTATATATTTGTATCTGTCTCTGTATTTTGCCAAAACTTCTGGAAACTCTTTAAACAATTTTATTGGCAAAACAATCAAATCATCAAAATCAACTGCATTAAAAAGTTTTAATCCTTCTTGGTAACTTTCATAGAGTGGGCGATACATATCATTTTGAGTTTCCCATGTTTTACGGCCAGTTTTTATATTAGAAATGATTTGTCCAATTTTATAAATGTCCATTGCTTCTGGAGAATATTTTAATTCTCGTCCGCATTCTTTAATTAAAGCAACTCTGTCTGTTTCGTCGTAAATGCTAAAATTTTCTCGCCAACCAAGTTTATCAATATCTGCTCTAAGTACTTTTACACCAAATGCGTGGAAAGTAGAAACTGTAAGATTTTTTAATTTTTTTTCTGTTAATTCCTTAATTCTATCTGACATTTCTTTTGCGGCTTTATTTGTAAAAGTTAATGCCAAAATTTGACTTTGAGGAATTCCTTTTTCTAGCATGTGAGCAATTCTAAAAGTAATTACACGAGTTTTACCACTTCCGGCTCCAGCAATAATTAAAATTGCACCGTCTGTAGTTGTAACCGCTTTGAATTGTTCTGGATTTAATTCTTTTCTTAATTGTTCTAAATCGAGCATAGGTGAAAATACTATACCAAATGAATTGATATGTAGCAATAAAAAATAATTCTAATACATAATTTTATTTAATGACTAATAATAAAAAAAAATGTATAATTAAGGAAAACTACTTATATTTGGGAGATTTTTTTATTTATGAATAATTCAGTTGCATCATTTTTAATGCGTCACAATTTTGTAAATCACATTGACGTTTTGTCTGTTGCACAAGGTCTTTTAGATGATATGAAAAAAGGCTTAAAAGGTGAAAAAGCTGATGAAGATATGATTAAAACTTTTTGTAATCCTCCAAAGGAATCTGCAAAAGATAAATCTGTTATTGTTATTGATGCAGGTGGAACAAACTTCCGTTCTTGTCTTGTAACTTTTGATAGCAATGGTATTCCACAAATTTCAGAAATGGAAAAAACAAAAATGCCTGGCGTAGAACGAGAACTTTCTAAAAAAGAATTTTTTGAACAAATTGCTGATAATCTTGAACACTTAAAAAATAAATCAGATAGAATTGGTTTTTGTTTTTCTTATCCAATGACAATTAAAGAAAACGGTGATGGAATTTTGCTTGGTTTTTCAAAAGAAGTAAAAGCTCCTGAAGTTGTTGGTTCTGAAGTTGGAAAATGTCTTGTAGAAGAACTTGAAAAACGTGGTTGGAATTCAATCAAACGCATTACTTTGTGTAATGATACAGTTGCCGCTTTGCTTGCTGGGGCTGCTTGTGCAAATGATGTAACAGATTATTCTTCTTATGTAGGATTTATTTTAGGAACTGGAATGAATGCTGCATATATTCAGCCAAAATGCGGTTGTTGCGGAATTAATGAACAAATTATCGTTTGTGAATCTGGTAAATATACAAGTGTAAATCAATCTTCTTTTGATATTGAATTTGATAAAACAACTGTAAAACCTGGTTCTTTTTTACTAGAAAAACTTTGTTCCGGGGCATATTTGGGACCTGTTTCTTATTATGCTTTGCAAAGTGCTGCAAACGAAGGACTTTTTACAGAAAAATGTGCAAGTGCAATTCAAAAAATTGATATTTTATCTTTGATTGAAGTGAATATGTTCCTTGAAAATCCATACAGTTCAGATTCAATTCTTGGAAAATTGCTAAAAGAAAACGGTTCTGAATGTGATTACGACAAAGTTTTCCAAATTTTAGATGCAATTGTTGAACGTTCTGCAAGATATTCTGCTGCAATTTTGATTGCTTGTGTGTTAAAAACTAATCAAGGTAAAAATGCATCTAAACCAGTTTGTATTTTGTGTGATGGAACAACTTTCCATAAAACTCACATGATAAAAGAACGTGTTCACGGATATCTTGATGAGATTTTAACTAACAAACTTGGCATTTATTGGAAAATTATTTCTTGTGATAACGATATTACGCTTGGAACTGCAATTTCTGGTTTGATTGAGTAATATATTTGTGATATAATATAGTAACAAATGTGATGAGGGGAAAAATGTCTTTTAAGAAGTCTTTAGGAAAATCTATTGTTCTCTTGCTAATAATTTTTATACTTATAATTGGTGGTCTTTTATGGTTTGATTACCTTGGGGTATTTCAAGTAAAAAGTCTTTTTAGTCCTGTATATAAATTATTAGGAAAAACACCTCAAACATCTGTTACAACAACACAAACAAATCCTTTAACAGCTAATCTTGATGAAGACAGATTAAGAAAACAAAAAGAAGCTAATGATATTTTTAAAGAAGAATTAGACAAACGTGAAGCAGATATAAAATTGTTGGAAGAACAAAATGCTCAAATTGCTAGTGAGTTAGCAGAACGTGAAAAAAATCAAGAAGAACGTGAAAAAACATTTAACCTCAACGTAAAAAAATACGATGATAAAAATGTAAACGTTGAACAGATTGCCAACAATTTGAATGGTATGAGACCAGAAGCTGCAGTTGACATTTTAACTGCTATGGATGATCAAACTGTAATTGATGTCCTTAGAAAAGTTGAAGAACTGGCAAAAGCTTCGGGTTCTGCTTCTATGGTATCTTACTGGTTGTCTTTAATGGAACCTTCGCGGGCTGCAGAAATACAACGCAAGATGATAAGTAAACCAGAGAACCTAGACTAAATTATTCAAAATGGCAAATCTTCAACTTGTTTATAAGGAGATTTGCCAGATGTCTTTTCAGGCAATTACAAATTTTTTATTAAATTCTAATTCTGTAAATTTACAAGATAATTTAATAAATTTACAATCTGACGATTTTAATAATTCAAAAATTTCTAATTATTCTCTTTCTAAAACAGAATCTTTTTCTGATGTTCTAGCGTCTTTTTCTTCTTCTGAAAAATTCTCTTCTAAGAATTCAGAAATTGTTTCAAATAAGACTATTGATTCTTCAAAAAATGAAACTGTAAACAATCCTAAAGTTTCTGATTCACAAGACATCACAAATGAAAAACAAAACATTCAGAATGATGATGTTGAAGAACCAAAAAAAATTGAAACAAAAGAAGATTCTAAAGACAAAGTTATTGATAAAGAAAAAACTGCAGAAAAAAAAGATGAACTAAAAAATGATTCTTTAGATACAAATTTATTTGTTTCAAAAAATGCTGAAATTCCAGCAACAAAGAATGAAAAACTACAAAAAGGCAATAAGATTTCTGCAAATGATTTTTCAAAGATTCAAGAACTTGGTGAAGTTGTTAGCCAAAATCAAAATGCTAATGAAATTTCAGAAAGTATTGATTTTAAGAATGCTGACACAATTTTAAAAAATGATAAAAAAATTAAAGAATTGGCGGGTGAAAAGTTAGAAAATTCAGATTTTGTTTTTGCTAATAATTCTGAAGAAATTTCTAATTTAAGTTTAGGGGAAAAATCTTTTGATAATTCAAACTTTAATTTTAAAAATCAAAACCAAAATAATTCTAAAAATGAATCTAAAATTTCAATAAAAGATTTGCGTACAGAAATTTCAGAAGAGTTAAATTTGTCAGAAAATTCGGAAGTAAAAGTTACTGATGTAAAAGTTGATCAAAATCAATCTGCAACAGTTACAATGGAATTAGTTCAAAACAATCAAACTGCACAAAATAATATTCTTTCTTTGAATTCACAAGCTGCAAGTAGTAATGGTTCTAATTTCCAGGCAATGCTTAATAATCAAATTCAAGCTAATATTCCTGAATTTGTAAAAACTGGTTCAATTATTCTAAAAGATAATAATCAGGGAAATATTAATTTGATTTTAAATCCAGAAGAACTTGGAAATGTAAAAATAAGTTTAGCTTTGGATGGAAAATCAATTTCGGGACAAATTACTGTAGTTTCAAAAGAAGCTTTAGAAGTTTTTAAAGACAATGCAGAAACTTTGCGAGAAGCTTTTATTAAAAGTGGATTTGAAAATGCCAGCATAGATATTTCTTTTGCAGATAACGGTTCTTTTGGTAACGAAACTCAAAATTACGAAGAATTTACAAAAGAACATCAAAAATTTGCTGTAAATAAGACTTACGGTGGTGTTGTAGATTCTGAAATTTTTGAAGAAAGTGAAAAAATTGAAAATTTTTCAAATAATTCTGTAAACATCGTTGCATAAATTGACGATACAGAATGTACGAAGTTTTATGTAGATATATTATCTACATAATATATTAAAAATTGTGAGTGAGGTGATGATGGAACAACTTAACACACAAATGAGCGCAAGCGAAAAGTTAGCTGTTGACAATGCAGTAAACACTTTTAATAAATCGATTGTGCAAAATGGTCGCCAGGTTTCTAATGAACTTGGCAAAGATGATTTTCTTAAGCTTTTGATTACTCAGCTTTCGAATCAAGATCCAACAAGCCCAATGGAAAATACTGAATTTATTTCCCAAATGGCTCAATTTTCTTCGTTGGAACAAATGACAAATATGAGTACATCATTTAGCAAAATGGCTTCTTTTATTAATTCATCTGAAGCTGCTTCTACTTTGGGCAAAACAGTTGAATTAAATGTTGGCGATGCAAGCGTTACAGGAATTGTGGAAGGGGCAACCCGTGGGGAAAATCCACAAGTTCTAGTTAATGGAATGTATTACAGTATGGATAAAATTGCGGCAATTTATGCCAATTAACTTAGGTGGAAGGAAGGAAAATAGTATATGATGAGATCACTTTATTCTGGTGTTTCTGGACTTCAGAATCATCAGACAAGAATGGACGTAATTGGTAACAACATTTCAAACGTAAACACAACAGGTTTTAAAAGAGGTCGTGTTAATTTTCAAGATATGATTAGTCAACAATTGTCTGGAGCTGCAAAACCAACTGACGAAATTGGTGGTGTAAACGCTAAAGAAGTTGGACTTGGTATGACAGTTGCTTCAATTGACAATATTTTTAATCAAGGTAACTTGCAATCAACAGGTGTTTCTACTGATATTGCAATTCAAGGTAATGGTTTCTTTGTTTTGAAAAGTGGTGAAGAATCTTTCTATACAAGAAACGGTGCCTTTGGTCTTGATATGAACGGAACTTTAGTAAATCCTGCTACTGGTATGAGAGTTCAAGGTTGGATGGCAGAAGATGTAAATGGTCAAATGATTGTTTCTACAGCTGCAACACCAACAGATTTAGTAATTCCAGTTGGTTCTAAAGACCCTGCAAAAGAAACAACAAATGTAAATTTTGCTTGTAACTTAAACAAAAATACACCTGAAATTTTGGAAGGTGCAAGTCCTGAAGACATTGTAAAAGGAACTTGGGGAACAGAACAAAAAATTTACGATAGCTTTGGAAATGAACATATGTTATCTGTATCTTTTAGAAGAGTTGTGGGAACTCCAAACCAATGGGAAGCTACAGTAAACATTGACGAAGATAATGCAGACTTTACTCAAACTAGAGTAGGGCTTGGTTCAACAGATGGAATGGGAAATACATTCATTGTAAGTTTTGATAACTACGGTGCTTTGCAATCTGTAACAGATAGCGCTGGAAATGTTACAAATCCAGAAGGACAAGTTGTAATTCAAACTTCATTTGCTGTGCCAGATTCAAATGTTGATGAAGAAGGAAATCCTTACAGACAAACATTGAATATTAATTTGGGAACAATTGGATCTTTTAAAGATACAATTACTCAATCATCATCAAAATCAACAACTAAAGCTTTTTATCAAGATGGGTATACAATGGGATATCTTGATAACTTTAAAATTGATTCAAGTGGTGTAATTACTGGTGTTTATTCTAATGGTACAAATAGAACTATTGGACAAATTGCAATGGCATCATTTACAAACCAACAAGGTTTGGAAAAAGCTGGAGATAATACTTATGTAGAATCTAATAACTCTGGAATGGCTAGAATTGGTGAATCTGGAGTTGCCGGAAAAGGTACATTGATGGCTGGTGCTTTGGAAATGTCAAACGTTGATTTATCTGAACAAATGACAGATATGATTGTTACACAACGTGGATTCCAATCTAACGCAAAAACAATTCAAACTGCCGATACTTTGCTTGAAACTGTATTAAGTTTGAAACGCTAGTAAGTAGCAAAATATAGTAAAAAATAAATAAAAATATTTTAAGTCTGCCAATTCAATCCATCAGTCTTGGCAGACTTTTTTGTGTTAAAAAAACGGGGATGTCTAAAAGTAATCTTTATGTCATTTTCGGACTTGATCCGAAAATCTAAATCTATACATTGCATTTATTTAGAGATTGTCGTATAAGATCTTCGTGTCAAGCACGAAGACGACAATGACATTTTAATCTATTTAGACAGCCCCGCCTATTTTATAATTCAAAAATAATTTATTCTTTATGATAAGGTTTTAGAATATCAACTAATCTTTGTTTTTTGAAAAGTGTTGCGTAATTGTATGCACTCATTCCCATCATATCTTTTATGTCTGGATCGGCTCCACTTTCTGCTAGAAGTTTTACAATGTTTTCGCGATTTGCACCAACTGCCAAAACTAAGTTTGTTTGTCCTTCTTTATTAATTGTGTTTAGTTCAGCACCTTTATCTATTAAATATTTTGTAATTTTTTCATTTCCACGCCAAACAGCGTCCATAACAGCTGTGTAGCCACGATCTTCTGAAATTGCATTTAATTCTGCACCCAAATCAAGTAAAACTTCTACAAATTCAAAATTATCGTTGCGGCAGGCAATATTTAACATTGGTGTTCCTAAATCATCACGGCAATTTACTTCCATGCCAGCTTCTAGAAATTCATTAAAAATTTCCATTTTATTTTTTGCAATATAAGTTGCAAAACAATCAGAAGTAAAAGGTAATCCTTTTGCAAGAAGATTATCTCGCGCAATTCTTTTTTTTGCGTTTTCAATTATGGAAGGCCCATTTGATTTTAGTACTTCAAAAAGTGTGTCTATTGTTTCAGAAATAAATAAAAATTCACCTTGAAGGAAAGAATTTTCTTTAATGAAAGTTATATTTGAAAATACTGGAATTTTTTTTGCAATTAAAAAGCCCGAAAGTGAGTTTAATTCATGGGAAGATTTATTAGCAACATTTGAATTATCATCAGAATAAAATATTGCTGCTGTAAGTTCTTCATAAGAAATATCAGATTGACTTAGATTAAAATTATCTAACTCATAATCAAGAAGTTCTTTGTTTTGCTCTATATTTTTATCTATATTTTTAATAAAATCATTAATTTTTTTATTATTTTTTTTGTTGTCTGTAATTATAAGCCATTTCATATTAATAATTATAAACCTAAAATTAAAATTTACAAGAAAAATATAGTTTTGTTATGTTTTAGAAAAATTCAAAAAAAAAGGCTTCTGAACAAGTCAGAAGCCTTTGCCACAGGTTGGAATCGAACCAACGACATACGGATTTTCAGTCCGGCGCTCTACCAACTGAGCTACTGCGGCGTTGATGTAATTTAATATATAGTATTTAATAATTTGTGTCAACAGTTCTATTACAAAAAAATTAAAAAAAAATAAAATAATTTTAATTATTGAATTTGTATTTAATCTTTCAATATTGTAAAATAATAGAATGAAGTTAAATAAAAATAATATTGTTATTACTGGTGGTGGAACAGCAGGACATATTTATCCGGGAATTGCTGTTGCAGATGAAATTAAAAATATTAAAACTAATGATGAATTAAAAATATACTGGATTGGTTGTTCTAAAGGAATGGATAGGTCAATTGTAGAAAAATCAATGTTAATAAAAAATCATAATGGACAATCTGCAATTTATGCTTTTAAAGGAATCCCTTCTGGAAAATTGCGCCGATATTTTTCTATAAAAAATTTTTTTGATTTGTTTAATATTTTCTTTGGCTTTGTAAAATCTTTTTTTATTTTGTTAAAAATAAACCTGCAGCTTTGTTTTCTAAAGGAGGTTTTGTAAGTGTACCTCCTTGTATTGCTGCAAAATTGTTAGGAATTCCCGTTTATATTCACGAGTGCGATTTTACTTTAGGTTTAGCAAATAGAATTAATGCAAAATCAGCCAAAACAATTTTTGTGTCTTATGAAGAAACAAAATCTAAAATGGCAACTGTTTACAAAAATAAAACAATTACAACCGGCAATCCCATTCGCCCTGTTTTTTATAATGCAAATAAAGCAAATGGAATGAGCATTTTGGAATTGAACGAACAAAATAATAAACCAATTTTGTTAGTATTAGGTGGTAGTTTGGGGGCAAAACAAATTAATAATTTAATTTATCAAAATATTGAATGGATTTGTCAGAATTTTACTGTAATTCATCAAACTGGATTAGTAAATAATTCAAATGAAACAGAAGCAAATCTTGTACATACTTATGGAACTTCTTACAAACCATTTTCTTTTATTCATCAAAATATGCAAGATGTATTAAGTTGTGCAGATGTTGTTTTAAGTAGGGCAGGTGCAAATTCAATTTGGGAAACTGCTGTTTTGAATAAGCCAATGATATTAATTCCTTTGTGTGGTGCTGGAACTCGTGGTGACCAAGTTGATAATGCTTTGTATTTTGAATCTAAAAATTGTGCTAAAGTGTTAATTGGCGAAAATGCTAATTCCATTAATCTAAAAGATTCATTATCATATATGTTAGATGACAAAAACAGAAGCAATATGCAGGAACAATTAAAATTGTTGGTTGGTCAAAAAATGCCTGCAAAAACAATTGCAAAAACTATAATTGAGGGAATTGAGGGGTAAATATGTCTTTTGCTGTTATTGATTGGATATTTTTGGGATTGATTTTTATTTTTGCTTTTGGTGCAATGGCTAAAGGTTTTGTTGATGAATTCTTTGGAAAAGCTGCATGGGTTTTAGGAATTTTAGGAGGATATATTTTTTATCCTGCAATGGCAGAAACTTTATCAAAATCGATTAATAATGTTTTTATTGTGAATATTCTTTCTTTTCTAATTTTCTTTATTATTGTTTTCTTAATTGTAAAAATTATTGGAGCAATTGTTGGAAAATTATTTGAACTTAACATTTTGAATAGTCTAGACCGTGCTTTGGGATTTTTCTTTGGAATTGTTGAAGGTCTTGCTATTGTTTTATTGATTATGTTTTTAATTGTTGCACAACCATTTTTTAATGCAGATTCACTTATTCAAAATAGTTTTTTTTATGATATTTTTGGAAACTTTGTAATAAATTCTAAAAATGAACTAAATGCAAAAGGAATTAATGCAAATGTATGAAAATTTAGTTTATCAAGATGTTACTAAATTATTAATTAAAGATATAAATTCAAACTCGTTACCAGGTGCAATTTTATTTTCGGGGGAAGAGTCTTCTGGAAAATTAAGTGCAGCTTTAGAAACTTCTAGAATTCTTTCTTGTTCAAATAGAGGTATAAAATCATTTAATTGTGAATGTACTTCTTGTTTGCAAAGTAAAGCTTTAACAACAATCAATCTTATGCTACTTGGACCAAGAGATTGTTTTTTAGAAATTCAAGCTGCTAAACAATCATTTTTAAATGCTTATAAAGAAAATGCATCTTACTTAAATGCAACTCGATATTTATTTTTACGAAGTATTAGAAAATTAACACTCAGATTTAATCCAATTTTATGGAAAGGTGATTCTGATTTATCTAAAATTGCTGTTTTACTTGATCAGATTAATGAAAATTTGGAATTACTAGATTTTCCAAGAGAGTTACCAGATTTTTCATCTTTAGAAAAATTGTGTGATGAACTTGTAAAAGATACTACTTCGTTAGAAAATTCATATTTATATGCCTCAATTCCTGTTAGTCAAATTAGAAATCTTGAAGATTGGTGTAGAATAAAATCAGAAGAAGGAAAAAAGACAATTATTATTGAAAATGCTGATAGAATGTTAGAAAGTGTAAGAAATGCTTTGTTGAAAATTCTAGAAGAACCACCAGCAGATTGTATATTTATTTTATTAACTTCAAAAAGAAATGCAATAATGCAAACAATTCTTTCAAGAGTTCGTACCTATAATTTTAAAAACAGATTAATAAGTGAACAACAAAGTGTTATTAAACGAGTTTTTCATAATGAATATTTTAATGGTTCAATTAATGACTATCTTTTAACATTTCTTCCTGTTTCTCCATTGCAAATTAAAGAAGTTGCTAAAATTTTTATTGGTAGCATTGTAAACAGAAATGTAATTGATTGTTCTGAATTAAATAATAATCTTAATAAAATGGTTCCAAAAAAAATATTTCATTTATTTTTGATAGAAATTATAAACTTTCAAAAAAAATTACTTGGATTTGAACAAGGTGTTATGATTTCTTCAAAAGTATTAAAAAGTGTGCAACAGTGTTGGGATAATTATAATATTTATAATTTATCTTCAACTGCAGCATTAGAGATTTTATATAAAGAACTTTCTATATTAAACGCACAAAATGGAGGGATTCTAAAAATCTGTTTATAAAAATATGAGTGAATTTGTAAAGCGTGTATCACAAAAAATTACAAAATTATCAAAAGAACAGATGTCATTGTTGTTGCAAAAAACAATGCATGAAAATGAAGATTTTTATTCAATTATTGATTCACTTTCCATAGGTTTACTTATTTTGGATAAAGATTTTATCTTAACAAAGTACAATACAATTGTAAAAAGTCTTCTTACTTTTAAAATTTCATTGGACGAAACAAAAGCTCTTAATTCTCCAATTTGGGACTTAATTGACAATTCCGAAATTGCTGATTATTTAAAAAAAATTAATGATAATAATATTACAAACAGTGTAGAAGAATTTTCAATTGCTACAGATGGTGGTTCGGTTAGGTTTATTTCTATTACAATTTTGCCATTAGTTCATAATGGTGAATTATCTGGAAGAATCTTAAAATTTAGAGATATAACTGAATTAAAAAAACAAGAAGTTGTTATAAACCGAATGGAAAACTTTGCAAATCTTACAAAAGTTGCAGCAGAAATGGCACATGATATAAAAAATCCATTAGGTGCAATTAGTATTCATATTCAGTTACTTCAAAAAGCCATTAATAAGGCTCGAGAAAACGAAAATGTTTTACCACCAAAAAAATTTGTAGAAGATCATATTGATATTATTAATCAGGAAATAGAACAATTAAATACTCATGTAATGAATTTTTTGCTTGCAGTTAGACCTGTAAAAGCTAAATTAATGCTAAAAGATCCTACAAAAATTATTGAAAATACAATTTCCTTTTTTGAACCAGAATTTACAGAGAAAAACATTCAAGTAATTTATTCTAAACCAAGCGATAATAAAAAAATTATGGTTGATGAAAAATTATTTCATGAAATTATCTTAAATATTGCTCAAAATTCATTGTACGCAATTACAAATAAATTTGAAAATGAAAAAAACTCATCACAACCTCATGTAGATTTTAGGGGGAAATTTATTATAAATACTTTTATAAAAGATAACAGATATGTTTTTCAATTTTCAGATAATGGTTGTGGAATGTCTCCCGAAGTTTTATCAAAAATATTTGAACCTTATTTCACCACAAAAGCAACCGGAACAGGACTTGGATTACCAATGGTATTTAAAATTATTAAAGAGTTTTCTGGCGATATTAGAGCAGAATCAAAGGAAGGTGTTGGGTCAAGAATTACAATTTTCTTACCAATTCCAGAAAAAAATAAAAAATTAATAACTCAAAATGGTGAATAAAATATGTATACAATTTTAACAATCGATGATGAAGAAAATATTAGAAACGGCCTTGCTGATAATTTTGAATTAGAAGGGTATAATGTTGTTACAGCTTCTAACGGAAAAGATGGTCTTGATTTAGTATTTAAAGGTGGTGTTGATTTAGTAATAACAGATTTACGTATGGATGGAATTCCTGGTGATGAAGTTGTTAGACAAGTTACAACAAAAACTCCTGGAATTCCAATTATTGTTTTAACTGGTCATGGAAGTATTGATGATGCTACTGCTGCAATTAAGGCTGGTGCATTTGATTTTTTAACAAAACCATTAGATTTGAATCACTTAAATTTAATTGTAAAAAATGCATTAAAAGGAAAAGTTCTTGCAGAACAAAACAAGCTTTTAAAAGAACAAATTAATCAAATTGCTGTTGATGGAATGATTGGTAAAAGCTCAGAAATGAGTAAAGTAAAACTGATGATTCAAAAAGCGGCTCCCACAAAATCTACCGTTTTGATTACTGGGGAAAGTGGGGTTGGTAAAGAATTAGTTGCTCGGGCCATTCATAATAATTCACCAAGAAAAGATATGCCAATGGTGGCTGTAAACTGTTCGGCACTTTCAAAAAGTTTGTTAGAAAGTGAATTGTTTGGTTACGAAAAAGGTGCTTTTACAGATGCTTACGCAATGCACAAAGGTAAGTTTGAACAAGCAAATGGCGGAACAATTTTCCTTGATGAAATTGGCGAAATTGATTTGAGCACCCAAGTAAAATTACTTAGAGTTTTGCAAGAAAGAAAAATTGAACGAATTGGTGGTGAACAGTCAATTGATATTGACATTAGAATTGTTGCGGCCACAAATAAAAATTTGGAAGTAGAAGTTAAAGAAGGCCGATTTAGAGAAGATCTTTTTTACAGATTAAATGTAATTAGAATTCAAGTTCCAAGTTTACGGGAACGCAAAGATGACATTCCGTTGTTAGTACGAAACTTTTTGAATAAATATAACAAAGAAAATGGAACAAAAATCAAAGGATTTGATAACAGAGCTCGTTCTGCAATTTTAAAATATTCTTGGCCCGGAAATATTCGTGAATTGGAAAACTGCATTGAAAGTGCTTGTGTTCTTTGTTCTACAGAAGAAATTACATTTGATGATTTACCTGATTCATTAAAAAATTCTGGAGCAGAAAAGTATATTCAAATTCCTATTGGCATGCCTATGGAAGAAGTTGAAAAAATTGTTATTCAAGAAAACCTTGTAAATAACAATGGAAATAAAACAAAAACAGCTGATGTTCTTGGAATTGGTAGAAAAACATTACATAGAAAAATTGAAGAATGGGAATCTACAGAAAATGCTAATAGTAATGATGAACAGGATAATATTTTATAATTTAATTTATTAAATATTAGTTATTAATATGTATACAAAACTATACAGTCTATTAAAGTGGACTGTATAGTTTTTTTTAGGGTTTATTACAAATTCTAAAAACGGCCGAGTCAAGGGTTTGAAGGTCGTGTCCCTTGGCCACCTGTATTCACTCTTAGAAAAAGTATTTTAAGAGTAGTTCATAGGATTCTGTAATATTGTTTATATCTAACTGTATAGATTTGTATACATTTTGCGATTTTTGTATAGTAATTTTGTTGTTTTTTATTTTATTTTTATCCGGATGGTATAGTTTACAAAGCTCTCTGTATCTTCTTTTTAATTGATTTATTGTAAATGGGTACGCTATATCTAGTGTTGTTAGTGCGTTTTGAATATGTATAGGAAATTGCATATTTTCTGTATATTTATGCATTTTTATTACAGTAGATGGTTGTTTTTCCTTTTTTTTGAAAAATCTGATACTTTTTTTATTAATTTGTGTTTGATTTTTTGTGATTTTACCGTTTTTTATTTTGTTATTTTGAGAATTAGCTTGGTTTTGTTTGTTTTGCTTTGTATTTTGATCTTTTTTTAGTTGATTATTGTTTTCTTTTTGATTTTGTTCTTCATTATTACAATTAGTATGAGGAATTGTTCCCTTATTTAGTACTTGATTTAAGAGGTCTCCTAGATTTTTGTACATTGAATCTTCATTTTCTGTCATATTTTTCCTTGTAGGTATAAAAAAACTGCCATTTTAACATATTTTTATGCTACAAAATGGCAGTTTTTTGTTTTGTTTATGCAAAAGTTTATTAGATTTCTGTTCCAGCTGGAATTACAGCACCTTTTCTGATTACGATGATTCCGTCAGCACTGTAGAATGAACCGTGGTCACCATCTTCATAAGTTTTTCCAGAAATACCAATTTTACAATTATCACCAATTCTTGCATTTTTATCGATAATTGTTCTTGCAATTTTACAGTTTTTACCAATTCCTGTAGCTGGAATGCCTTTTTTCTTGTTTTCAACTTCTTCATCTTCTGAATCGTAGTAGTCGGCACCCATCATAATTACGCCGTCAAGTTCAGAACCGTCATTAATAATTGAGCGAACACCAATTACAGATTTGTTTAATTTTGCTTCTGTAATAATACAACCTTCAGAAGTTAAAGAAGCATTGATTTCTGCTTTATTGATTTTTGAAGGTGGAAGATTGCGCATGTGTGTGTAAATTGGCTGTGTTTCACCAAAGAAATCAAATGTTGGGTAAGGTTCGCAAAGGGCAATATTTGCATCGTAGAAGCTTTTGATTGTACCAATATCTTCCCAGTATCCATCAAATACATAAGAATTGATTTTTTTCTTTCCAATTGCCAATGGTAAGATTTCTTTACCAAAGTCTGTGTATTTTTCGTTTTCGCCAAGAAGAACTTCTTCCATTGTGTCTGCATTGAAAATATAAATACCCATAGAAGCAAGATATTCTTTTTCTGCTGGAAGTGAACCGCGAGCTTCTTGTGGAATTTTCCATTCGTCAATATTTTGTGTTGGTTTTGGTTTTTCCATGAATTCTTTTACGCGGTTATCGCTATCAATTTTCATAAT
>JAFXDY010000127.1 GCA_017521105.1 Treponema sp. | reverse complement strand
TTATGATATTCACAAAATTCCTTTACTGTCTTAAATCTTGTACTTGTCTTATTTTTTATTGATTCGTATTCTTCTACGCATGCTAACATTCTTTCTGACAATGTTTTACTTATTAAATCTTTATTACTTGTTGCCATATTTACCCCCTTTTTCTTTTTTTTCGGCAACTAATTATTTAACATTTACAATTGCGAGCGTAGCGTGGCAATCCAGAAAAGTATGCTGCTCTAGATGTTTGATAAATCATCTTGAGAAATCATTACAATTCCAGCATCTTCCAAAACTTTTTCTGTTGCGGAAACATCTGAACAACGCAAAATCATACAAGCTGTATTTGTTTTTGAACCTGTAAAACCATACATATATTCAACGTTGCGTCCATTTTGTCCTAAAAGTTTTAAAATTGAATTTAAGCTTCCAGCTTCATCTGGAATTTGAATTGCAATAACGCCATTTGCCTTTATTACATAATCATTTTCTTCCAAAAGTTTTGCAGTTTCATCTGGATTATCAACAATCAATCTTACAACACCAAAATCGCTTGTGTCTGCAAGCATAATGGCACGCATATTAACATTGTTTTTTGCAAGAACATCTGTTAATTCAGAAAGAGTTTCTGGTTTATTTTCAATAAAAATTGAAATCTGTTTAATAGTCATTTTTATACCTCCGAAAAATTATTTTCATTTCAAATTTTACTCACTATGTCATTGCGAGACCTTTAGGTCGTGGCAATCATTGCTCGCTGGCGAGTATGCAGAATACGTTTTATTTGTTTCTGGATTACTTCGCCCTGCTCGTAATGACGTTTAATTCTTAATTCATAATTCTTAATTCATAATTCTGAATTCTGAATTCTGAATTTACACCAGCTTTCTTGTATCAATTACGCGTTTTGCTTTTCCTTCGCTGCGGGCAATTGATTTTGGAGCAACCAATTTAACTTTTGCCTTAATTTGAAGAACTGTAAGCAATGCCGCTTCAAGAGCTTTTTCTTCTTTGTTGATTTCTGCAACAACGTCACTAAATTTTTCTGGAACCATTTCTACTTTAATTTCAAAAGTATCGTTGTTGTTTTCACGTCCAACAATAATCTGATAGTTTGGTGGATATCCATTTTGTAAAAGCACAGTTTCAACCTGACTTGGGAACACATTTACACCACGAATAATTAACATATCATCAGTTCTTCCCATTGGTTTTGCCATACGAACAAAAGTTCTTCCACATTTACAAACTTCACTATTTACCATACAAATATCTTTTGTACGGAAACGCAACAATGGGAACGCTTCTTTTGTAATTGCAGTAAATACTAATTCACCTTTTTGACCATCTGGAACTTGTTTTCCTGTTTCTGGGTCAATAATTTCAATAATAAAGTGATCTTCGTTTACGTGCATTCCAGCTTGTTCTGAACATTCAAAAGCAACACCAGGTCCCAAAACTTCTGTAAGTCCATAAACATCATAAGCTTTAATTCCCAATGATTTTTCAATATCACGGCGCATTTCTTCTGTCCAAGGTTCTGCACCAAAAATACCTGCTTTTAATTTAATATCATCTGGAGAAAGTCCTGCATCTTTTAAACTTTCACCAAGATAAGCTGCATAAGAAGGAGTACAGCACAAAAGTGTTGAACCAAAATCTTGCATAAAAGTTAATTGTCTTGGTGTATTTCCGGCACTAACAGGAATTACTGTTGCACCAACTTTTGTAGCACCACCGTGAAGTCCAAATCCTCCAGTAAACATTCCGTAACCATAAGCGTTTTGAACAAAATCATCTTGCCCAATTCCAATTGCAGTTAATTGTCTTGCACAACAATCATCCCAAATGCCCAAATCATTTTGTGTGTAACCAACTACAATTGATTTTCCTGTTGTTCCAGAACTTGCGTGCAATCTTACAACGTCTTTCATTGGAACAGCAAAAAGTCCGTATGGATAAGTTGCGCGTAAATCATCTTTTGAAGTAAATGGAATTTTGTGTAAATCTTCAAGACCTTTAATATCATCTGGAGTAACGCCAGCTTCTTTACATCTGTTTCTGTAGAATTCTACATTTTCGTAAACACGACGGAATTGTTTTACTAATCGTTCTCCTTGTAATTTTTTTAGATTTTCTTTTGACATACATTCAATGTCTTTTTGATAGTATTTTAAATTCATAATTAAACCTTCTTTAAATTTTTAAAATTAAATTGTAAGACTCTCTCTGTTTTATTTAATTTGAGTTTGAATATAAAAGATTGATTACCGTGTACGGTTGCAAGAACGCATTACACAAAAGAAGAAGAGAAATCGCCCTTAGGCGAAGAAGAATGTGAAACGACCTTTGTAAATCAAATGTTTCATACTTAAATTATTAAACTTATCAAAAAAATTGTCAAGATAATTTTTTATAAAATTTCCTTTGCCTATACACCACTCTTTGTAGTAATATAAAGTTAGAGTTTTTATAACTTCTGAATTCTTAATTCTGAATTCTTATTTTTTTGTGAGGTATTTATGAAATTTTACAAATGTAAACATTGTGGAAAAGTTATTACAATCTTATCTAACGAAGGTGTTCCTACAATTTGTTGTGGGGAAGAAATGTTTGAATTAATTCCTGGCACTACAGATGCTGCTGTAGAAAAACATGTTCCAGTTGTTTCAATTGAAGGAAACAAAGTTAATGTTGTTGTTGGTTCAGTTGTTCACCCAATGACACCAGAACACTACATTCAATGGATTGTTCTTGAAACAAAATCTGGCTATCAAGTAAAAGAACTTACACCAACTTGCGAACCAAAAGCTTCTTTTGTACTTGCAGAAGGTGACGAAATTGTTGCAGTTTACGAATACTGTAATTTGCACAATTTGTGGAAAGCGTAAGTTAAAACAAAAGGATGTCAAAAATGTTCATCATACCAGAACTTTTTAACATCCTTTTCTTTTAATAAATCATTGTACCAATACCACGGTCACTAAACATTTCTATGAGCAAACTGTGTGGAACACGACCGTCAATAATATGAGTTCTAGGAACACCACCAAGCAACGCTGTAAGACAACAGTCAATTTTTGGAATCATTCCTGAGCTAATAATTCCAGTGGCCTTTAGAGAACCAATGGCAGTGCGTTCAATGCGTTTAATAAGTGTTGAAGGGTCGTTTACGTCGCGCAAAACACCTGGAACATTTGTAAGCTGAACAAATTTTTCGGCTTTTAGAGCAACGGCAATTTTTGCAGCGGCAGTGTCGGCGTTTATGTTGTAATTTGCACTGTCGCCTTGTTCACCAGAAGCAACTGTAGAAACAACCGGAATAAAATCTTGATCAAGTAAAGTTGCCAAAATTTCTGGATTTACATGAGTAACTTCACCAACAAAGCCCAAATCTTTTTCTGTTTTTACAGCACGCAAAAGCCCCGAATCTACACCAGAAAGCCCAACAGCGCGCCCACCTTTTTGCAAAAGGATTCCAACAATGTCTTTGTTCAATTTTCCAGTTAAAACCATTTGAACAATTTCCATTGTTTCGGCATCAGTGTAACGCAAACCATCTACAAATTTGCTTTCTTTTCCAACACGTTCAAGCATGTGGTTAATTTCTGGTCCACCACCGTGAACCAAAACAACTTTAATTCCAATTGTATTTAATAGAACAATGTCTTCCATTACAGCTTCTTTAAGTTCTTCGTTGAGCATAGCGTTTCCGCCATATTTTACAACAACAACTTTTCCAACCCATTGCTTAAAATAAGGCAACGCTTCAATTAAAACTTCCGACCATTGTTCTTTTGTCAAATTTTCAATAATTTCTTTGTTCATTTTTTCCTC
>JAFXDY010000126.1 GCA_017521105.1 Treponema sp. | reverse complement strand
TATGGCAGCAGAATTAAAACTTCCGATTGAAGCATTTTTTGTAGAAAATCCACCGGTTCCCACAGTTGCAAATGCGTGGGACAAAGCATCAACAAAATCCATTCCTGCAATCATTAATGCAACAGTTTCTATTACAGTTAGACCAAAATAAATTAACCAAAGGATTTTTGCTGTAGTTGTAATTCGGGCAGTAACTTTTCCTTTTTCTGGTCCAGTGGTTTCTGCTTTGATTAATTGAAATCCACCAATTCCAAGCAACGGAAGCAAAGCAACAGTTAAAGTTACAATTCCCATTCCTCCAATCCAGTGGGTTAAACAGCGAAGCAAATTGATTGAACGAGGAAGACTTTCTACTTCGCTAAGAATTGTGGCTCCTGTTGTGGAAATGCCGCTGACGCTTTCAAAAAGTGCGTCTACGAAAGAAGAAAAGTAACCACTGGAATAAAAAGTGCCGGCACACATCAAACTGGCAAAAATCCATGACAATGCAACAATTAAAAAAGTTTGCTTTGTTTTTAATGATATTTTGATTTTTCTTGTGGGAATGTTTATGGCAAACATTGCAATAATGCTAATTGCAGCTGGAATTATAAAAGAAAGAAGCACATTTGTTTCGCCATAATAAAGAGCAACACTAATTGGAATTATGAACAATGCTCCAACAATTCCCAATAAAACCGAAATGATTTTTGCGCAAGAAATAATAAACATATTTTATCCTATTAATATAAATCTCGTCATTGCGAGGCGAAGCCGAAGCAATCCATATAATCCATATTTACTTTCTAGATTACTTCGTCCCTGCGGTCTTCGTAATGACATTTCAAATTAATCCTCGTTATCTGAAAAATACGAAAGAATTTTTTTGCTTTCTTCTGCTACAGTAATTAAAACCACGTTATCTCCAACAGACAATTTTGTATTTCCGTTAGAAATTTTATATTCACTTGTTCCAGAAAGTTTGTTCATCAAAACAAGGAATTTTCCAGGGTCAGCAATTTCTTTTAAGTATTTTCCGTTAGCTTTTGAATTTAATGTAACTTCACATTCAACAATTTCTAATTGACCATTTGTAACTGTATGAATTTCTTTTACAGATTTTCCACGCAAATGGCTCATAATAGAATCTACTACAGTGTCTCGCAAAGGAACAGAAACATCAATGCCAAGCTTTTCAGAAATCTGAGCAAAGGCTGAACTTGCAACCAAACTAACTGTCTGTTTTACGCCAAGAGATTCCAAATAAGCAGCAAGAATCATATTCATTTCGTGATTATGAGTACAACAAATGGCTAAATCGTAAGAAGTAATTCCTTCCTCTTTTAAGAAAACTTCGTCAGAAGCATCAGCATTCATAACTTTTGCCTCTGGGAATTTTTCTGCAGCAGTTTTTGCAATTTCTTCGTTTTTATCAATAATTGTAAATTCTTGATTTTTTTTAGTTGCCAAAGAAGATAAAAATTTTGGCAAAATAGAATTTTTGTTAGATTTTAAAAGTCGCTCAGTAACAATTGTTCCAATTCTTCCAGCACCAATTAACGCAATTTTATTTAACGCATTTTGCGTAGCACCACAAATTTGAGTCAATTGAGTTAAATCAGATTTTGAAACAAGGGCACCAATTGTAGTTCCAGCAGAAATTAATGTATCACCAAAAGGCAAAGAAGTTTTTCCATCATTTTCAATGTAAGCAATTAAAAACGGAACTTCAACTTTTGAACGAATATCTTTTAGTGTAATTCCATCAAGTTGGCTGCCTTTTGCAACAACAATGCGAGCAATAACATGTTCTGAATCATTAAAAGAAACAACGCTACCAATTGCACCATTTTTTACTGCTTGAACAATTGCTTCGGCCGCCTCAACATCTGGGTGAATCATATAATCAATTCCGTACAAAGGACGTTTTTTTCCACCAAAGTTTGTAGAATGTTTTTTTTGTGCAGAAGCTGTATTTACGTAGTAGGCGTAATTTCTAACACGGGCAATTTTTGTGATTTCTGGATAAACAGCATCAACCAAAGAACAAGTTATCATATTTACTTCGTCAGAAGAAGTAACACAAACAAGGGCATCAGCTTTTGCAATGCCAACATCTTCCAAAGTATCTAAACTGTTTCCGTCGGCACAAAGAACAGTACAATCAAGTTGATTTGACGCATGGCGAATTACATCTTCATCATTATCAATTAATGCAACTTGATTTTTTTCGTTTACAAGTAATTTTGCTAATTGAATACCAGTAAAACCGGCTCCTATGATTACAATTCTCATAGGAACCATTATACTACAAATATTATTCTTGTGACAATTTACTTTTCTTGTTTGAAGCAAAGAAAAGTCCTGCATAAACTGCAACACACACAATTGTAGATGCTACAGCTTCCAAAACAGCATTAAAAGCAAGCATTCCAATTACAGCAAAATATCCCATTCCCCCCATAGCTGCTCTAACATCAGTTCCTTCAAAAATGTAAATACATCCAATTACAAGCAAAGTGTGTGCAACAGTTGCAATAAATCCTGTAATTCCTGCACTAATCATTTTTGGCATTTTAGGAATTAAATTCAACACTTTCCAACAACAAAAAGCAACTACAGCAAGCAACATTCTTGGCAAAATTGAACAAAGTGGATTCACAAATAAAGGATCCAAAACTCCACTTGGGCTCATTGCTGCTTGAATTAAAGACAAAAGTCCAAATGCAAAACCAACAAATACGCCTTCCCAAAGTCCTGCCATCATAACAATCAAAATTACAGGAATCTGCAAAATTGTAATTGATGCAGTTGC
>JAFXDY010000125.1 GCA_017521105.1 Treponema sp. | reverse complement strand
GTATGCCCAATTGCATCAAGAATATTATTGTAAATCATTCTTCTAGTATAGAAGAAAAACACATTAATTTCAATTTGGTGTTTCTTACATCAACATTTCACAATGAAGCAATTGGGCTTAATATTTTTACTATTTTAATCTTTCAATTAAAAATGGAATTGCTTTTTCAAATTTTACACCGTACCAGTGAGAATCATCTCCCAATGTAAGCTTCATTGATTCCACAACGTAATCTTGGGCAATTGTGGCTGCTTCTAAAATTGATTTTCCACGAAGCAAAGCACCTGCAAAACTTGAAGCAAAAACATCACCAGTTCCGTGAACACTTGCATCTAATCTATTTGTAAAAGTGTATTCAATTTTGTTGCCATCATAACAAGCACAACCTAACTTTCCTTTTTCAAAAGAAACTCCTGTTAAAACAACATTTTTAGCACCTAAAGCTTTTAGTTTTTTTAACATATCTTCAATGTATGCTTGATCATAATCTTCACCAACATAAGGTGTGTCTAACAAAAATGACGCTTCTGTTAAGTTTGGCATAATTACATCTGCACCTTTACAAAGTTTTGCCATTTCTTTTGGAAAATTTGAATCAAAACCTGGGTACATTTTTCCATTATCTGCCATTACAGGATCAACAATTCTTAATGCATCAGGACGTGCAGTTTCTTCCATAATTTGCAAAATGTAAGGAATTTGAGCTTTAGAAACGTATCCTGTGTAAAATGCATCAAAAGTGATGTTTTCTTTTTTCCAGTGAGCAAGAATTGAAGGCATATCCTCCGTTAAATCTTTAAATGTGTACCCCGAAAAACCAGCTGTATGAGTTGATAAAACAGAACTTGGTAAAACAGCAGTTTCAATTCCACATGCAGAAATAACAGGCAAAGCAACTGTTAAAGAGCATTGTCCCACACAAGAAATATCTTGAATTGTTAAAAGTCTTTTATCCATAAAAAAGCCTCCAAATAAAATAAACTTAAATTATTAATAATATAAATCTGGTATTATGTGTATATCCAATTTTAATATATTTTGATATAATCAGATTATGTTTACTTGTGATTTTTCAAAAAAAGGAAATTTAACTCTTTCTGAGTATCTTTACAAAAATTTAAAATCTGCAATTATTGACGGAAACTTCGCTCCAAATGAAAAACTACCTTCAAAAAGAAATTTGGCAAATCATCTTGGAATTAGTGTAATTACAATTGCAAACACTTACGAAAGACTAATTTCTGAAGGCTACATTTATTCAATAGAAAAAAGCGGATTTTTTGTTACCGAACTTTTAAGTTTTTCTCAAATTAAAAATGAAAAAAAATCTGTAAATCAAGAAAATCAAAATAAACCAGAAAAAATTACAAATAACAAAAATCAAAATATTCCTCAAATTGATTTTAAAACAAATTCCATAAGTTATGAAAAATTTCCATTTAAAACTTGGAACAAAATTACAAAAGAAGTTCTTTCTGAACCAAACGAAAATCTTTTAAAATTGCCAGATGCAAAAGGTGTTTTTGAACTTAGAAAAGAAATTGCACTTTATTTGCGTCGTTTTAGAAATATGGAAGTTCATCCTGAACAAATTGTAATTGGCTCTGGAACAGAATATCTGTACAGTCTTTTAGTAAAACTTTTTGATTCAAATCTTTTGTATGCTGTGGAAAATCCTGGATATAAAAAAGTTTTTCAAGTTCTAAAAACAAATGGTGTAAATTGCGTTCCCTGTAAAATGGACAATTTTGGAATTAAAATAGAAGATTTGGAAAATTCAGGGGCAAATGTAGTTCATCTTTCTCCGTCACATCACTTTCCAACAGGAATTGTAATGCCAGTACGTCGCCGCCAAGAAATTTTAGCTTGGGCAAATGAATCAGAAAACAGATTTATAATAGAAGATGATTACGACAGCGAATTTAGATTTTTAGGAAAACCTTTAACTCCCCTATTTTCTTCTGAATACAACAACAAAAACAAAGTGATTTATATAAACACATTTACAAAATCTCTTTCACCTTCTTTTAGAATTGGATATTTAGTTTTACCAGAAAATTTGTTACCAATTTTTAATGAAAAATTAGGATTTTTTTCTAACACAGTTTCTTCTTTTGAACAATTTGTTTTGGCAAAATTTATGGAAAAAGGATTTTTTGAAAAACACATTATCAAAATGAAAAATTATTACCGCTCTTTACGAAACAACTTAATTTTTTGTCTTGAAAAAAGTTCTCTATCAAGTTTTTGCAAAATTAAAGAAGAAGAAGCAGGATTACACTTTTTGCTAGAAATTGATAAAAAAATGAACTCAAAAGATTTAAAATTACTTTTTGAAAAAAACAAAATTGTAATTCCCTTTTTGGAAGATTTTTATTACCAAAACAAAATGATTCTTGAAAAACCAACATTAGTAATAAACTATTCCGGACTAAAAAAAGACGACATCCCAAAATCTGTAAAAATTTTAGAAAGTTTATTAATTTGATTTATATATCATTCCCGCACTAGCATTTCCCTGTAATTCCAACACTCCGATTTATGTCATTCCCGCACTGGGAGCGGGAATCTTTTCCACATAATTATTGTAATTCCTGTTAATTTAAGAACTAAAAAATTAATACCATCCAAATTCAAAATCTAAAACATCATTTGGAATTAAATATTGAGGGCCACCACGTTCTGCACTTAAATAATATCCGTAAACCCATCCAGTTTTTCCATCATAGGTTACTCTTATCCAATTATCATTTGTTTGTTTTAGATCTTTTTCTTCTGTAATTGCTTCAATTTCTAGATTAATCTGATTATTTCCATTTCTATAACTAGCAGGAACCTGCCCTATTACATTTGTTCCTTCTAAGCCAGGAGCATCTCTTAATTCAACTGTATCGTTTTTTGCCCACACAGCAAGCATTTGTTGTAATTTTCTTACAGTCCAAGTTTTTTTACCAACAGTAATCTTTTCCAATATTTCAAATTGATTATTTTCATAAGGATCATTTAACAATTTTATAAAACCATTAAAATCTTTTACTTTTATATTTACAAATGCCTTTTCATTTTCTGCGTATTTTATATACCAAATTTCTTTAATTTGAATTTCATCATTATCTTGTAATGTATACAAAATTTTTGATTCATTTACGTCTGAATAAACAATTCTTTCTGATTCTTCGGCTAAATCACCAATAGTAATATTTTGAATATGTTTTCTTTTTATTATATTGTCAGAAGTTGAAATAATACTTCCATTTGCATTTGCATAATTTGGAATATTTTTTGATTGATTTGTATTTGCCAAATAGCCTGCAAAACACCATCCAACAACACCATATTTTACAACTTCATCTTTTATATTTTTTGCATCTTTTTGAACTTCTACAAATACCCAATTACTTTCAATTTCATCAATAACTTCTTTTTCACCAATTTTAAGAACACGAACTTTTGCCCCGGCTTTTAATACACAAACTATTTTATTTCCATTAAATTTTGATGTTCTTAATCTTAAATTTTCAGTAACAACATAGTCTTTTCCTACTTTAAGATTTTGAGATGCAAAAATATTTTGAATTGAAAAAAATAAAATTAATAAAGATATAGACAGGATTTTGTTTCTATTATTCATACAAATTCTCTCCGAAAACAAAGGCTGTCCATAAAATGAAGTGACTTCAAATTATTAGACAGCCTTTTTTTTAACAAATTATAACTTTAGCGAAAACTCGCAAATTACACTTCTTTATTTTGTTTCAAGGCAAGCGATTCCTGGCAAAGTTTTTCCTTCGAGGAATTCCAAAGAAGCACCACCACCTGTAGAAACGTGGCTCATTTGGCTTGCAAGGTTGAATTTGTTTACAGCAGCAACAGAATCACCACCACCAACTACAGACATAGCACCTTTAGCAGTAGCTTCTGCAACTAAGCGAGCAACTTTTTCTGTTCCTTTTGCAAATGCGTCAAATTCAAATACACCAACTGGACCATTCCATACAATTGATTTTGCGTTAAGAATTGTGTCTGTGTAAATTTCGATTGTTTTTGGACCAACATCCATAGCCATTAAATCAGCTGGAATGTCTGTTGAATCAATTGCAACTGGAGCTGCATCTGGACTAAATTCTGTAGCACCTACATGGTCAACAGGAAGAATGATTTTTGCACCTTTTTCTTCTGCTTTTTTAAGCAAATCTTTAGCTGTATCAATAAAGTCATCTTCAACAAGTGATTTTCCAACATTGTAACCTTGTGCTTTTAAGAATGTGTAAGCCATTCCTCCACCAATTACTAAAGCAGAAGCATTTTTAAGAAGTGATTCCAAAACAGCGATTTTTGAAGAAACTTTTGCACCACCGATGATAGCAATCATTGGTTTTTCTGGGTTTGTTACCATTGGTTGGATATATTTTACTTCTTTTTCCATTAAGAATCCGCCAACTTTTGTTTCAACGAATTTTGCAATAGAAGCTGTAGAAGCTTGGTCGCGGTGAGCTGTACCAAATGCATCGTTTACAAAGATATCTCCGTAAGAAGCAAGTTCTTTTGCCATTGTATCGCGTTCAGCTGCATCTTTTGAAGTTTCTTCTTTGTGGAAACGAGTATTTTCCAACATTGCAACTGCACCTTCTGGAAGAGCGTCGATTGCTGCTTTTTGTCCAAGTGCATCAGGAAGGAATGTAACTTCTTTTCCAAGTTTTTCTGCAAAATATTTTACAACTGGAGCCATGCGGTTTTTACCGTTGATGAATTTTTCTGAATCTTCATCTGTCCAAGTTTTTCCAGCTTTTTCTGCTTTTTCTTGAGCTTTTTTAACGTCTTTTTTTGGATCACCTAAGTGGCTCATCAAAACCAAAGAACGTGGACCTTGTTCCAAAATGTATTGAATTGTTGGAAGAGCAGCCATAATACGTGTATCATCTTGTACTACACCGTCTTTCATTGGAACGTTAAAATCAACACGCATAATAATGCGTTTACCTTTAAGATCAATGTCTTTTACTGTTTTAATCATAAAACTACCTCTATATAATTTTAATTAAAAATTTGCCCGAATCATCAAACTGATTATTCTATTTCTTACAATATATATGTTTTTTAATACAAATTCAATGACATCGGTAAAGGTGTTATTTACAAGTGAAAGTATAATGTCCGATGTCCCCAGTTTTGCTAGACAAAACTGTTTCTGTGGGTTCGACGCCCTCACATTTTTGCTTTTTCTTGTTTTTTGATTTTTTCTATTGTATATTATTATTCATGGATTATTTATTTGCTTTACAAAATATTCGGGAAAGTGCACCAGAAATCATAAATTGGATTTTTTTGATTATCTCTGAAGTTTTTTTAAAAGGTTCTGTAGTTTTTGTTGCCATAATTTATTGGAGTTTGAACAAATCCGCAGGAATAAAAATTGCCATGGGATATTCTTGTGCCTATTCAATTAATCAAACAATAAAAAACATTGCTTGCGTTCCTCGCCCTTGGATTTTAGATTCAAGATTAAAAGTAGACTCTTTGGCAGAAGGTGGAGCAACAGGTTATTCTTTTCCAAGTGGTCACACTGTAACAGCGGCGTCAGTTTTTGGTGGAGTTGCTGCATGGCAAAAAAAACGTCCGTTTATTGTAGTTTTGATGGCAATTTTTACATTGCTTGTGGCATTTTCTAGAAACTGGCTTGGATGTCATACATTAAAAGATGTTATTGTAGCAATTTTGATTGCAGGACTTTCTGTTTGTTTTACTTGGTGGCTCTTTGATTTTATTGAAAAAAATGTTGATGTTTATCCAAATTTTGATATTTTAGTTTGCGTTTTAGGAAGTTTAATTTCTATTGGCATTTTAATTTTTGTTTCTGTAAAAAATTACCCACTTTACCCAGATACAAATGGAAATCTTTTTAATAATTCTTATGATTTAACAACTGATTGTTTTACCGCTTGTGGAATAACTTTAGGTTTTCTTACAGGCTGGGTTTTGGAACGTCGATTTGTTAAATTTGAAGTTTCTGGAACAAAAAAGCATTTAATTTTAAGAAGTGTTTTTGGAGTTTTGATTTTTGGAGCCCTTTATTTAGGAGGAAGCGTTGCATTTTCTTTTATGGGAGACCATTTTAGTCATCTTGTAAAATACTTTTTAATTATGTTTGTTGTGATTTTTGTTTACCCAGCAATCTTTTGGAAAATAGAAAACAAAAAATAAGAAATTTATTTTAATACAAATTTAAACAAAATAGGATTGTGGTCTGAAAATTCAAAATCTTCGTCTAAAACCTTTACACAATTAACTTGAACATTAGGCGAAGCTATAAATCCATCAATAACATAGTATTGCCAATCTTTTTTTTCTGCACGATCCCCAACATAAGGTGCACATGTAGAACGACAAGTTGGCAAAGAATCATCAAAATAAAAAGCCCATCCAGAATCCAAATCAGAAGATTCAAGTTTTCCAGGAACCCAATCATCCTGCTCAGTTGTAGGATAAACTTTTGAATTAGGAAAACTTTGATTAAAATCGCCACCAGCTATAACGTAATTTCCCTTTGCAAATTCAGAATTCATAAAATCAACAAGAACTTTTGTTTGTTCACGTTTAGCAGTACCATCATCAAAAGCTTCTAAGTGCAAATTAACAATAACCAGTTCTTTTTTAGAAATATTTTCACCATCATAAACAGGAATTCTGCTAACTAAAAGACACCTTTTCAAATTAGCAAGTCTAACTGGCCATTTAAACGGCACAGGCAAAGAATATCTAAAAGCTTCAGCCGTTTCAAAATCAGAAAAAGTTGCAAGACCACTATTAATATTACCAATAGGAGGAATCGGATAAGGAACAAATAAACACTTATAATTAGAAGCAAATACAAAAGGTTGAGCCAAAACATCTGATATTTTTTCAACAATATTAATTTTCCATGTTCTAGAAGATTTAAAATCAACTTCTTGGATCAAATTAATATCAGCATTAAATTCCCCTAGTCTTTTATAGATACCATCAAGATTATTCTGCAAAGATTTCTTAGAAAGAGAAACGTTTTTTCCGCCACTCATAAAAAAATCATCATTTTTACCAAGACTTCCATACCCAATATTCCAAGATAAAGCAGAATATTCAGTATGAATCAAAAGTTTTGACTTACCACAATTATCAACACTAACACTTTCTATTGTAGAAGGTCTATACTCAAAAACAGAAAGAAAAATCACAAGTAAAATAAAAATTAAAATTGCAAAAATAAAACAAGCAAGTACAAATTTTTTTGTCATATAAAAATTATACACCAAAACAAAATATAATCAATAAAAGTTATAACAAGAAATAATACGAAGGTTCTGGAAAAGAAAAATATAAGTAATGATGAGATAAAAAAAGCCAGCAGCGTCAAACTCTCGTTTGCCAAGCATTTCATTGGAAGAAGCTAAAAAAAGCTTTCGCTTTTTTCTTAACGCTTCTTCTATAAGAGGCCGAGATAAATCTCGTCAAGCCGTTCTTTCGTAGAAACTAAAAAATTGTACTGCCGTACAATTTTTTTTAACGTTTCTTCGATTGTAGGCATCTACTTTCCCGCACAGAGCAGACCTGCTCTTTAGCGGGAGTTGGTTTCTACGGCTAGAATTTCATTTAGTTAACTAGACTTTAAAATAAAAAAAGCCAGCAGCTTTCTACTTTCCCGCTAAAGAGCAGTATCATCGACGTAAGAGAGCTTGACTTCCGTGTTCGGAATGGGAACGGGTATTTCCTCTCCACTATGGCCACTGGCATTTAATTCAATTTTATTTACAAAG
>JAFXDY010000124.1 GCA_017521105.1 Treponema sp. | reverse complement strand
TCACAATTCCTTAAAAGTTCGATAGCATGATGTTTGCACGTTTGTTGTTTTGTGCAAAGCACAAAACAAAAGGCGTCATGATATAAATGATAGACAACAGTATGTATTTCTATGACGCCATGACTGGGAGCGTCTCAACGTCATTGTAGTTTTTGTATCAAATAGTGTTTAAAACAAACTTACTTTTTTTCATATAGATTTGTTCTATTTTTTGCTTGCAAATTACACTAATTTTTTTTTCAAAGTCTGTATTATTTTGAATCATGAATAATTCAAAATCAAACATTACAGACATGACTTTTGGAAGTCCGTCTAATCATATTTTAAAATTTGCTGTTCCTTTGCTAATTGGAAATCTTTTTCAGCAGTTGTACAACATGGTAGACTCTTTGATTGTAGGAAACTTTGTTGGTGCAAATGCTTTGGCTTCGGTGGGAACTTGTGGTTCTGTTTCTTTTTTATTTTTTGCTTTAAGTTCGGGGCTTGCACTTGGTATTGGTATTATTGTTTCCCAATATTTTGGTGCAAAAAACGAAGAAAAAGTTAGAATTACAATTGGAAACTCATTTTATGTTTTAATTGCCGCTTCTTTAGTTGTTTCTCTCTTTGGAATATTCTTTAGTCCATTTATAATGACTTTGTTGCAATGTCCAGATATTATTAGAAAAGACGCAACCACTTATTTACGAACTTCTTGTTATGGAATTGTGTTTATTGCATTGTACAACGGTGTTGCTGCCATTTTGCGTGCCTTGGGAGATTCAAAAACTCCATTATACTTTTTGATTTTGTCTAGCATTGTAAACGTAGTTTTAGATTTAGTTTTTGTTTTATGTTTTGATTGGGCAGTTTTTGGTGTTGCTTTTGCTACAGTTGTTTCACAAGCAGTTTCTGCAATTGCCAGTTTAATTTACGCTTTTAAAAAAGTTCCATATTTTAATTTATCAAAAGCAGAATTAACTCCACACAAAACAATCATTATAAATTCCTTTAAACTTGGTGTTCCAATTTCTTTACAAAACTCTTTGATTGCCATTTCTTGTATTGTTTTACAAGGTGTTGTAAACACATTTGGCGAAACTGTAATGGCAGCTTACACAGTAACAATGAGAATTGAACAATTAGTTCAGCAACCTTTTAGTTCTTTGGGAATGGCACTAACAAGTTATGCTGGTCAAAACTTTGGAGCCCAAAGAATTGATAGAGTAAAAAAAGGAATGCACAGAGCCACATTTATGGTTTTGATTTTTAGTTTGATTATGCTTCCAATTTTCTATATATTTGGAGATAAAATCATCTATTGTTTTGTAAAAGAACAGGATGTAATTTCCATTGGTGCAAAAGCCTTAAGAATTACAAGTTTGTTCTACTTCTTCTTGGGAATGATTTATGCTCCACGTTCTTTATTAAACGGATGTGGCGATACAGCATTTTCTATGATAAATGGAATTACAGAAGTAGTTTGTAGAATTTCTTTTTCTTTATTGTTCACAAGCATTGCAACAATTTCAATATTTGGGCATACTTACAATATTGGTTATTGGGGCATTTGGCTCACAACAGGTTTAACTTGGTTTACAACTGCCTTGATTTGTTTTTTAAGATATAAATTGGGAAGCTGGAGAAAAAAGATGTTTGCCAATTGATATTAATGAGGGGATAATGAGTAAAGTTACGGTTTTTAAATCTGATGAATCAAATACAGAAGATTTAATTACAGAATTTTTTTCTATAAATGATTATTTTGGCAAAAGTGAACAAGAATCAATAAAAAAAGCTTGGGAACTTCTTATAAAAAAATCAGAACGTGTAGAAAGTGCTTACGATAATCCCTATTATTTACATCCATTGCGAGTGGCTCACATTTTGGCTCAAAACAAAATGGATGTAGAAACAATCATTGCAGCTTTACTTCATCCTTTTGACATTTTAACTTTGTCTATTGATGAAATTAAAAATCTTTTTGGCGAAAAAACAAGCAAATTAATTTTAATTTCAAACAAAATTTTAAATTTGCCAATTAATTCAAAGACTCTTCAACAATCAGACGCCATTAGAAAAATGTTTTTTGCGTTAGTTGATGATGTTCGAGTAATTCTTATTGCAATTGCAGACCGAACAGACAGAATTAGAAACATTAGTGGCGTTGAAAAATCAAAACAAAAAATTATTGCAGAAGAAATTATTGATATTTGGGCGCCATTGGCAGATCGCCTTGGTATGCAAACAGAAAAAAATGAACTTGAAGATTTAAGTTTAAAATATACAAATCCGGCAGTTTTTAAGCAAATTAAAGATATTGTTGCTCAAAAAAAAGATGAACGTTCCGCTTATTTGGAAAAGGCGGTAAATAGCATTTATAAATCGGCAGAAAAAGTTGGAATTTCTGTTACAATTCAAAGCAGGGCAAAACATTTTTATTCGATTTATCAAAAAATGCGCAAACGAAACAAAGAGGCTAGCGAACTTTTTGACTTACTTGCATTGCGGGTTTTGTGCCAAACTTCTGCCGACTGTTACACAATTTTAGGAATTGTTCATTCTCTTTGGAAGCCTTTAGATGGTCGTTTTAAAGATTATATTGCCATGCCAAAAGCAAATGGGTATCAATCTTTACACACAACTGTAATGTGTGATGACAAACCTTTAGAAATTCAAATTCGAACTGTAGAAATGCACAATATGGCAGAACATGGAATTGCAAGCCATTGGTTGTACAAAAAAGGAACAAATAAAGATTTAGTAGAAGTTGATAAACTGGCCATTTTTAATAAATTTCAGCAACTAAAAGAAACAACTTTTGCAGATAATACAGATTTTGCTACTCTAAAAAATGAACTTCTTGGCGATGAAATTTACGTTTTTACGCCAAAAGGTGATGTAATAAAATTACCATTTGGTGCAAACGCAATTGATTTTGCTTACGCAATCCATTCGGCAATTGGCGAAAAAATTGTGGCTGCAAAGGCCAACGGCAAAATCATACCGTTAACAAAACCTTTGGAAAATACTCAAATTATTGAAGTAATTACAAATCCTCAGGCACATCCAACAGAAGCTCAGTTAAAAGCGGTAAAAACAACAAAGGCTCACCAAAAAATTCACGTTTGGCTTGCAACAAACGAACCTTCTTTTTCTGATAGAGTTGAAGCAAAAGAAAAATCAGAAGAAAAAAATCACGATGGTGAACTTAAATCAAATAATCAGGATTTAAATTCCGTAAATGCAAAAAAACAAAAGAAAAAGCATTCAAAAGCAGGAACTCATCCTGAACTAGCAAATGTAGAAATTATTCCTCAAAAAGGCGTTTTAATTCAAGGGCAAAAAAACGTTTTGTATAATTTGGCTCAATGTTGTAAACCACATTATCCACAAGTAATTGCTGGGTACGTTACCAGAATGCGTGGTGTTACAATTCACCGTGCTGACTGCTTAATTTACCAACGCATTCCTCACAAAGACCAACGCAACGTAGAAGTTTCCTGGGATAACTAAAAAAAGTTGTCGGAACATATGTCCGACAATAATAAATTACACGTCACTGCGAGACCTTTAGGTCGTGGCAGTCCAGTACATAATTTATACTTAGTAGAATGCTTTGCTACACTCGCAAAGATGAAAATTCTTAATTCTGAATTCTTAATTCTGAATTCCCTTTTATCTTCCTGTGTCGCGAATTTTTCCTTCAACGTAATCTGGGTCTTCTGTGCGCAAAATTGTTTTGTTTGGAAGATCAAATTTTGTGTAAATTACACATGGATGACTGTCGCAAACCCAATTTTTTACAGTACCGTCTTCTGGGCTAATAATTTGCCATTCACCAGGTTTTGCAGTTAAAGAAACAAATTCTGGAGAAACAAATTCAATTGTCATATCTAGCGAAAGTTTATTAAAAGCGGTACATTCATAGATTTTCCAACCTTCTTTTTTTTCAAAAGGCACAACGTTTCTGTCTGTATGAATTTCCAAATCTTTTAATCTTGCGGTCTTTGCATTTGGGTGCATTGCATCTAGTTTTGATTTGAAATCTCCATAAGTTTTTTGACTCAAATTATACAATTCTTCAAATTGACTTTCTGAATATGCTTTTCCAATTTCGGCAGTAAGTTGATATTTGCTGTCCGAAGCTCCTGTTGTAGTTTTGTCTGCTTCACTTCTGTTGTAATAAAAACCAGTTGTACTTGCTCTGTGGCTAACATTATCTAATTCTGCAATATATGGAGCAGCTTCTTCTGCTGTAATTTTTCCTTCCAAAGCATCAATCGCTTTTCTGTAGGCACGAGTTACCAAAGCAACATAATATGTACTTTTCATGCGGCCTTCGATTTTTAAAGAATCAACACCAGCGTTTTTCAAATCTTCCAAATGGTCAATCATGCACAAATCTTTGCTAGAAAGAATTGCAGTAAAATCTTCACCTTCAAAAACTGGGAATAAATCTTCTGGGCGTTCATGTTCTCTTAAATAAAGGCTGCCACTTTGAGCAAGTTCCTTTGCCCCATTTGGTTTTGACAAAACATCGTATTCCCAACGACAAGTGTGGGAGCATGCTCCAGCCTGAGCACTTCTTCCTGTTAAATATGCACTCATCAAACAGCGGCCAGCGTACGCAATGCACATTGCTCCATGACAAAAGGCTTCAAGTTCCATATCTGGTACAGAATCTTTTATGCGTTTAATTTCATTAATAGAAATTTCTCGGCCAAGAACAATTCGTTTAAAACCCAAAGATTTATACATTTTTACCGCTTCGCTGTTCACACAAGATGCCTGCGTACTTAAATGAAGTTCTGCCTTTGGAAATTCTTTTTGCAAAAGAGGAACAATTCCAATGTCTTGAACAATAAATGCGTCAATTGGATACTGTCTAAAATATTCAATGTTAGATTTTAAATTATCAATATCTCCATCATGAAAAGAAATGTTTAATGCGCAATGAAGTCTTTTTCCTGGATATTGATTTTTAAGTTCAACAACTTTTTTATATTCGTCTTCATAAAAATTGTCGGCCTTAACGCGAAGAGAAAACTTTTTTAGGCCAATGTAGGCTGCGTCCGCGCCGTATGCGTAAGCGTATCCTAATTTTTCAACATTTCCAGCTGGTGAAAGTAATTCCATAAAAAATCCCTAAATCAATATATAAAACTATGCTTCAGAATTCAAACTATGTTCCAATTTTGGTTTATTTTGAAATTCCATTTTCTTGTGTTCACTTTGATTTGTTGTAACAACCCAACCAATTTTATCTAACGCCAAATGAGATTCATGAATAAATTCATCTGCCATCTGGAACATATAAATCATTTTTTCCCAAACATCCAAGGTACATTTATTTCCAAGTTCTGTCATTCTGTTTGTAAAATTTTGTGCGTCTTCTAAAAGAATTTCTTTTTCTCCCATTTGAATAAATAATGGAGGAAAATCTTTTAATTGTTCATCTGTAGCCAAAAGTGGAGAAATAAAAGGGCTTCCGGGGCTAGTTTCTCCGGCAAAAATACAACTACTTTTACGCAAAACGTCACCACTCATAACATCGTCGCACATTTTGCGAGTAGTTAAAAGTTTTGATTCTTGCGAAACATTTAGCCATGGAGAAAAAAAGATGATTTGTTTAATACATTTTCTGTAACGTTCTCTTAAATTAAAAATAAAAGAACAAGCAATTGGAGCCGCAGAACCATCCGCAGCAATAATAATTTCTGGAATAGTATTTTCGCCGTTTAATGAACAAGCAATTTGTTCTTCGGTGAATAAAGCTCTAAAAACTTCTTGAATATCTTCAATTGGTGAAGGATAAAGATTTTCTGGTGCAAGACGATACTCAGGTACAACAACTCTACAAAAACATTTTGCAGCTAAAGAAGAACAGAAGTTTTTGTAAACAGTTCTGGAACCGCCAACAAAAGAACCTCCGTGAATGTAAAGCATAATTCTATTTGATGCATAAATTTCTGGTGCTAAAATGTCACAATCAATGTTTGCGTATTTTCTAGTTGAACATTCAACTCCATTTGGCAAGAAGAATGAATTAAATTCATTTTCCATTTTTTTTCTAAAAGAAGAAACTTCGCTTTTTGAAGTGAATGTTAAATGTTTTAACTTTTTAATTGCACCTTTTAAATCGTTTTTTGCATCCATGACATTTATTTTATCAGAAAATTATTTGTTTTTCCATAGTAGGAAAAGTGCAAGAATGTTTCTGTGTAAGAAGCAAATCTAAATCAATTAAAACAGCGAAAGTAAATCTTCAATTGTTTCTTTGCGGCGAATCTGTTTTACTTTTCCATCTTGTGTAATCAAAACTTCGGCAGGACGTGGACGGCTATTGTAAGTTGAACACATACTCCATCCGTAAGCCCCAGTGTCCAAAACGCAAATCAAATCTCCTTCTTCAAGTTTTGGAAGTGGACGATCTTTTGCCAAAATGTCCCCAGATTCACAAATGTTTCCTGTTACAGTTTGCACAACCAAATCAGCTTCGTTTCTTGGAAGAATATTTCCATCTCTAATAACTTCAATGTCGTGGTGAGAATCATACATACTTGGACGAACCAAAACATTCATCCCCACGTCAGTTCCTGCAAACTGAATGCCAGAATTTTCTTTTGTGGCGTGAACCCTACCCAAAATTACGCTACCTTCTGCCACACAAAAACGGCCCGGTTCACTTTTAAAAAGCGGAGTTTTTCCGTAGCGAGCAACAAAATCATCCAAAATTGGTTCAAGACGAGCCTTAAAATCTTCCATAGGAAAATCTTTTTCATCATTAAGCTTGTGGTAAGGAATTCCATAGCCACCGCCAAAATCAATAAAATCCAAATTATCAAACTGTTCAGCAATTCGCAAAAGATTTGTAACAGCATCCAAATAAGGTTGTGGATCCATAAACAAAGACCCAATATGCTGATTAATTCCCGCAATTCGCACCCCATATTTAGAAGCAATTTCAAAAATGTGAGGAATATCGTATTCTGCAATTCCAAATTTTGTCTTTTTCCCACCAGTAACAACTTTTTCGTGATGCCCAGCCCCAACACCAGGATTAATGCGAACAGCACATTTTCGTTCCCCAGCTGGAATATTCATCTGATTACAAACTTCCCCAAAAAGTTCAAGCTGACTCAAAGAATCTAAACTTGTCATAACCCCATTTTTCAACGCAAAAGCCAATTCATAAGGGGCAACATTATTTGGTACAAAAAATATTCTTTCCGAAGGAAAACCAGCCTTTAGCAAAAGCGTAATTTCACCAACACTCATAGCATCACAATTCAAACCTTCTTCCAACGCCAATTTTAAAATGTGAATATTTGTATTTGCCTTTACCGAATAATTTGCAGTGTAAGGATACTTTGTAATTACCTTTGCAACTTTTGCCATTCTGTCACGCAAAATTTTTTCGTTATAAACATAAACAGGTGTCCCATATTTTGCAACAATATCTTCAGGATTATTCCCCGCAAAAAAGTTTGAATTTTCAATAAAAGATGTCATTTGTGTCTCCTGTTTTTATAGTGTTTCTAAATAGAACTACTATTAGTTTATAGCAGATGTTTTAAGGTGTCAAGTAAT